>JBIOTM010000088.1:0-5011 GCA_044865955.1 Actinomycetota bacterium
GGCCCTCCGGTTCTCCCTCGTCCTCCTGGCGCTGGCGGGGATCGCGGCCGCGTGCACCGAGCCGGAGCCGCCCCCGCCGCGGTCGAGCAACCCCGGCGTCGTCCCCAACCCGTTCACGCCCGACGAGAACTCCTTCTTCGACGGGCTGGCGAACGAGCGGATCGACCCGGGGCCGCGCGAACCGTCCCGCAGGCCCACCGATCGTCCCGAGAGCGCAGCGCTGCCGGACGACGTCCCGATCGACCACGTCGTGTTCATCATCAAGGAGAACCGCACCTTCGATCACTTCTTCGGGGGCTATCCGGGCGCGGACGGCGTGACGGAAGGGACGACGTTCGACGGCCGGACGGTTCCGCTCCGGCCGGCGACCGACGTGATGACGCAGGCGCTCGCCCACGGCTACTGGTCGGGCCTGTACTCGGTCGACGGCGGCCGGATGGACGGCTTCGACCTGATCACCGGCGGCGACACGATGGTCGGCTATTCCCAGTTCGACCGCAGCGGCATCCCCCACTACTGGAAGTACGCGGACCGCTTCGTCCTCGCCGACCGATTCTTCACCTCCGAGTACGGCCCGACCTTCCCGGAGCACCTGTACACGATCGCCGCCCAGTCGAACGGGATCATGGACAACAAGGCGCAGCGGACGCCGAGCCCCGGACGATACTGCGACGACAAGGAGGGGTACACTCCCGCCTTCCCGCAGACGCTCACCGACGAGGACTCGTCCCGGATCATCGGGCTGTCGAACCGGATCGCGGACCGGAGCCCCGACAACATGCGCGAGATCGCGAGCTACCTGATCGAGATCCGGGCCTGCTTCGACATCGAGACGCTGCCGGACCTGCTGGAGCGGGCCAAGATCAGCTGGAGGTACTACTCGACCGACGTCTTCCCGATCGGCGACATCATGCGGGCCATCAAGCACATCCGGCGCGGTCCGATGTGGCGGAACGTCGAAGAGAGCCAGGATTTCCTCGACGACCTGGCCGCCGGGAAGCTCGCGCAGGTCACGTGGCTCAAGCCGCCGGCGCCGTACAACGAGCACCCGATCCTGCCCCACCGCGAACAGAGCGTCTGCGCCGGCGAGAACTGGACCGTCGCCGTGATGAACGCCCTCCAGCGGAGCCGGTACTGGAAGCACACGGCGGTCGTCGTCATCTGGGACGATTTCGGCGGCTTCTACGACCACGTGGTGCCGCCCCAGTACGACATCATGGGCCTCGGCCCGCGGACGCCGGCCCTGATCATGTCGCCGTACACGCGCGAGGGCGACAACCCGCTGGGCGGCTCGATCGATCACCACACGTACGAGTTCTCGTCGGTCCTCCGGTTCATCGAGGAGATCTTCGGGCTCCGCTCGCTCACGGAGCGCGACGCCCAGGCCGATCCGCTCACAGGTGCGTTCGACTTCTCGAAGCCGCCCGACATGCGGAAGCTGATCCTGCCGCTCCGGACGGACTGCCCGTACGGGACGTCGCCCCCGTTCCGCGACACCGACGGGCTGGTCTGACCGGACGTCAGCCTGGACCGCTCGAACGACGCCACACGGTGACGTCCTGCACCGGCTCCGGCCTCCAGCCCGCGTCTCGCAGGAGCCCCTCGAACTTCTCGGTCGCCTTGTCGGAGGACACGATCGCGGTGACGCGGTGGCGTTCGAGGAACGTCTCCAGGACCCGGACGGGGGGCACGTACGGTTGGGGTTGGTGCAGCGCGAGCCCCTTCGCGAGGCCCTCGCCCTCGTACGCCTCGGGGATCGGCCCGACGTAACCCTGCGCCATCCGGAACCCGAAGCCGGCCGCTGCCTGCCAGGCCATCTCGTCGCCCTTCATCGTCGGGATCGCGAGGACGATCTCGCCCGCCCGGAGATGGTCGCGGAAGGTCCCTTCGGTGAAGAAGACGGGCGCGGCGATCTCCCGACCCCGCGGCGGCGACTCGACGAGCGGCAGCAGCGTGATCGCGCCCAGCCCCACGACGGCCCACCGGGGCCAGCCCCACCTCCCCGAGCCTCGGGAGAGCCACAGCGCCGCGATGACGCCGACGGGGAGCCACAGGTACGCGGAGAAGCGCTGCGGCGTGGCGTGCTCCAGCAGGGGGGCGTCCGTCAGCAGCGCGCCCGGCAGGCCCATCCCCGGGAGGCCGCCCACGTGCAGCACCGGGCCCAGCGACGACAGCCCCACCAGCAGCACGAACGCGAGGAGCAGCCACGTCTCGCGCCGCCGCCACTCGGTCACGGCGAACGCCACCACCATCGCGACGAGCACGAGCCCGAGGTAGGCGCCGTCCTCGGACGCGTTCGACGTGAAGTCCTCGGTGACGTCTCGGTAGCGCTCGCCCCCGACGAGCATGCTCACCCTCGGCACGACGAAGCTGAGCAGGTCCACCGAGGCCTTCTCCGGCGGCCGGACCGACCCCTCCGGCGCGTTCCGGAAGGCGGGGATGAGGAACGGGAGCAGCACCAGGGCGGCGAGGACGTACGCGGCGCCGGTCTGCAGCCCCGCGCTGAGGATCCGTCCGCGCGCCTCACCCGCGAAGGCGAACGCGCCGAGCAACGCGATCGCGCCGAACAGCGAGGCCGTCGCGACGAGCTCGGTCGAGATCGTGAAGAGCCCGACGACCACGAGCGCCATGAAGCCGACGAACGGCCAGGCGCCGATCGAGCCCTCGACCCGGCGGATCACCAGATACCCGCCCAGGATCGCGGGGAAGAGCAGGATCAGGTTCACGTGCCCGTACATCTGCCCGACCATGTACGACGAGAACCCCACGAGGTAGCCGCCGGCGAGCGACGGCCAGAAGCGCTCTGTAACCCGGCGGCAGACGAGGAAGCCCGCCCATCCCGCGAGGGCCGGCGCCAGCAGCATCGCCAGGTTCACCGACGCGAGCGGTCCGAACGCCTCGGTCACCGGCCACAGGATGAGCGCGGGCCCGGGCACCGTCGTCACCCAGGTGAGGTCGACGCCGCCCGGCGCGAAGACCAGGCTCGTGTGGAGCGGATCCAGGTCGTTCGAGAGCGCGTGCGGCGTCCATCCCATCGACCACATGTAGAGCCGGACGTCGTTGCCCCCCATCCCCATGTGCCGCGACGCGAGGTGCCCGCCGATCGGCAGCCCCCACAGGGCGAACGAGACGAGGACATAGAAGAGGAACGCGAACAGCGCCAGGAGGGAGGGTCGCCGCCAGCGGGATGCGCGTGCTTCGGGCTGCTCCTCGCTCCCCCGGACCGCCGGGACGACGATCGTGTCGGCCGTGTCATCGACGCTCGCCGGACGCTGGTCGCCCACGGCCGAACGCTACCAGCGCCACCCGATGGGGCCGTCCCATCGACCATCCGTTGGGGCCGCTACGCTCCAGGCTCTCCGTGCGAACGGTTCTGGGACCAGGAGGCGGCCTGCGGCTTCGGAAGGAGGTGAGTCTGATGGACGAGAACATGAGCAAACGGCGGCGGGGGTTCCCGTCCGAGACTCACGTGAAACGTGGGCGGCGCTTTCATCGCGGGCGAGGAGGTCATCGAGAAGCTCGGTAACGATGACCTCTGTCCCTGCGGCAGCGGACGGCGCTTTCAAGAAGTGCTGCAGGAACCAGGGCCGCTTTCGACGGTGCGGGCCGGCAGTACTACGTGCGAGATGACCGTGACGCGACGGGACGATCCGCGGTGTCGGAAGGCGTCTAGGCTTGGCTGGCGCGAGAGTGGCGGAATCCGGTAGACGCGCCGGACTTAGGATCCGGTGCCCGAAAGGGCGTGGGAGTTCGAATCTCCCCTCTCGCACGCGTCTTACCACCTTGACGGCGGAATCACGCTCATGTCGTCGCGGCGTATGGTGAACGTCCCTTGGCGCATGCGCCGGTCGACGACGGAAGCATCGGGCAGTCTCACGTGTCGGCGCGCACCCGCGTCGTCCTGTCGTTCGCGGTGGGGATCCTCGCGTTCGCGGTCGCGCTCGCCGTCTCCCCATGGCAGGTGGCCTCGCTCGCCGGGTGGGACGTCGCTGCGGCGGTCTTCATCGCATGGGTCTGGTTGGACGTCGCGCGGATGGATGCCTCGGCCACGGCCGGGCACGCGAGCGCCGAGGACAGCTCACGACCTGCATCCGAGCTCGTGCTCCTCGCGGCCAGCGCGGCGAGCCTGGTCGGCGTCGCCCTGGCGCTCCTGGAGGCCTCGGGGGAGGACGGGAGCCGGAAGGTCCTCCTGACGGCGATCGCGTCGCTCACCGTCGTCCTGTCGTGGGGCGCCGTCCACACCGTCTACACGTTGCGCTACGCGCGCCTGTACTACCAAGAGGGGAAGGGGATCGGATTCCCCGACGGGCGGATGCCCGACTACGGCGACTTCGCCTACCTGGCCTTCACGATCGGGATGACCTACCAGGTCTCCGACACGGCGCTCACGACGCGAACGGTCCGGATGACGGCCCTCCGTCACGCGCTCCTGTCGTTCGTGTTCGGGACGAGCGTGCTGGCCATGCTGATCAACGTGGTCGCCGGGCTGTTCCGCTCGGGGTGAAGGGGGATCGCCGTCGGCGTACCCGGGCGGCTCGCCTTCCGGTGACCGGGTCTAGGCTTCCGGTCGCATGGACGACGGGGCCTACGATGAGGCGGTCGACCTCGTCCGCTCGGCCGATGAGGCGGGCATCCCGCTGCGGCTGGTCGGCGGACTGGCCGTGCGCGCGCTCTGCCAGGGGTTCCCACCCCGCCGGCGGGACCGGCAGGACCTCGACTTCGCCTCCACCTCACGGGCGCGAGCGACCCTGACCACCTTCCTCGGCGAGCGCGGCTGCACGCCCGACGAGCGTTTCAACCAGATCCACGGTCACAAGCAGCTGTTCTTCGAGTCGCCGACCGGCCGAGGGATGGACGTCCTGATCGACCGGCTGGAGATGTGCCACGTCGTCGACTTCCGCGACCGGATCGATCGCATGCCGCTCACGCTCGACGTGACCGACCTCCTGTTGACGAAGCTCCAGATCGTCGAGCTGAACGCGAAGGACGCGGCGGACGTGGTCTACCTGCT
>JBIOTM010000089.1:0-18708 GCA_044865955.1 Actinomycetota bacterium
CCGCCACGGCGACCGACAGCGCCAGCGGGTCGGCGAGCCCCACGTCCTCGGACGCGAAGATCACCATCCGACGAACGATGAACCTCGGGTCCTCGCCGGCATGGATCATCCGGCCGAGCCAGAAGAGTGTCGCGTCCGGATCCGAACCGCGCATGCTCTTGATGAACGCGGAGACCACGTCGAAGTGGTTGTCGCCTCGGTCGTACGCGACCATCCGCCTCTGGACCGCATCCGCCACCCTGGCGCCGTCGATCACCGTCTCCCCCGCGTCGGCCAGCAGGACGGCGGCCTCCAGCGCGGTCAGCGCCGCACGCGCGTCCCCACCGGAGAGCTCGACCAGGTGCTCGAGCGCGTCGTCGGTGAGCGTCACCCCCAGCGCGCCCATCCCCCGCTCGGCATCAACGACCGCCAGCTCCAGGAGCCCCTGGATCTCCGTCGGCTCCAGCGGCTCGAGGCGCAGGAGCAGGCACCTCGACAGCAGGGGGCTGACGAGGCTGTGGTACGGGTTCTCCGTGGTGGCGCCGATCAGCGTGATCGACCCGTCCTCGATGGCCGGGAGCAGGATCTCCTGCTGCGCCTTGTTCCATCGGTGGACCTCGTCGACGAACAGGACCGTTCGGAACAAGGTCGTCTTCGAATGGTCCATCACTCGCCGGGCGTCCGAGACCCCGGAGCTCACCGCGGAGAGCTGTTGGAAGTCCGCTCCCACCGCGACGGACAGCAGATGGGCGAGCGTGGTCTTGCCGGTCCCCGGCGGACCCCACAGGATGATCGAGGGCAGGTGCCCGCCGTCGATCAGCTTCGTGAGGGGCTTGCCCTCCCCGAGCAGGTGGTGATGCCCCACGAACTCCTTGAAGTTGCGTGGGCGCATCCGCGTCGCCAGCGGTCGATCCATGAGAAGAGGAGATCCTTTCCGAGTTCCGGGTCGCCGACCCCGTCCGGCCGGAGGGCAGCATGATAGGGCCTGAGCGTCGCGGGAGGAACCGTCGTGCGCCTTAGGCCGGACCGCAGCCCGAGGAGGGATCCAGGTCGTCTCGCTGCCTTCGCGGGCCGTGTCGGCAGCGGCGCCCCTCCACCGACGTCGCCTCGCGGGAGACCTGGCTCGCCCCGAAGCCCCCCTACGTCATTTGACCGATTCCGCACGAGCGGCGCCTTCCTACCGTGCCACCGAGGCGGTCACCGATCGGATCGACGATTGACCTCGTCGGTGACAGCCGGTGGCATGGAGGTCGATTGGGAGAGTCCTGGGTCGTGGCGGTGGACGTGGGTGGAACGTTCACCGACGCCGTGGCCATCGGGTCGGCAGGCTCCATGAGGGTCGCGAAGATCCCTTCGACACCAGATGACCCATCGGATGCGTTCGCGCGGTCAGTCTCGGAGCTCGCCTCGACCGGGATCGAGGCGACCGATGTTCGGCTCGTCTCGCACGGCACGACGGTCGCCGCCAACGCCCTGCTGACGGGTCGGCTCGGACGCGTGGCGCTCGTCGCGACGGAGGGGTTTCGCGACATCCTCGGGTACCGCGACGGCACCCGACCGGACATCTACAGCCTCGAGCCCGCCCGCCCGTCGGAGCTCGTGCCGCGGCGAGACCGCCTCGAGGTTCGGGAGCGGATCTCGTCCACGGGGGTCGTCACCGCGCTCACCCGGCGCGAGATCGACCGGGTGGTGCGGGAGGTCGAACGGCGCGATCCCGAGGCCGTAGCGGTCGCCCTCCTCTTCTCCTACCTCGATGATCGACACGAGCGCGAGCTCGGAGAGGCGCTCCGTACACGGCTCCGGTGTCCGGTCACGCTCTCGTCGGAGGTCGCCCGGGAGTTCCGCGAGTATCCGAGAACCGCGACCGCCGCGCTCAACGCCGGACTCCGACCCGTGGTCGGTCGGTACCTCCTGGAGGCGCGCGGCCGTCTGGACGAGCTCAGCGTCGCCGCGCCGTTCCTGGTGATGCAGTCGAACGGAGGGTGCGTGCCGGCCGAGCGGGCCGAGCGCGAGGCCCACCGGATGATCCTGTCGGGGCCAGCGGCGGGCGTGACCGGTGTCGTCGCGCTCGGCGTCCGTCACGGCCTGGACAGGCTGATCTCGCTGGACATGGGAGGGACCTCGCTCGACGTCTGCCTCGTGAACGGCGACACTCCACCGATCGTCCCGAGCCAGGACCTCGACGGTCATCCGATCCTCGCGTCGTCGGTGAACATCGAGACCCTGGGTGCGGGTGGCGGCAGCGTCATCGAGGTCGACCGAGGAGGACGTCTGCAGGTCGGGCCGCAGAGCGCCGGCGCCGACCCCGGGCCCGCCGCGTACGGACAGGGCGGCACGGAGGCCACGGTCACGGACGCGCACGTCGCAGCAGGGACGCTCTCGTCTGAGACGCCGCTGGCTGGACGACTCGCGCTCGACGACGTCGCGGCCCGGGACGCTCTCGGCCGCGTCGCGGGCGATCTCGACATGCCGCTCGACGAGGCGACGCGCGGGGTCCTGGCGGTCACGCTCGCACACATCGTCCGGGCGCTGCGACGGGTGTCCGTCGAGCGCGGGATCGATCCGCGCGGATACACGATGGTGGCCTACGGTGGCGCGGGTCCGCTGCACGCGGGCCTGATCCTCCGCGAGCTCGGTCTCGCGCGGGTGCTCGTGCCGCCGCATCCCGGGCTGTTCTCCGCCTCCGGGCTCGTCGCCGCCGACCTTCGGATCGACGACGCGCGAACGATCCTGGCACCGCACGACCCGGCGGGGTTCGGCGACGTCATCGAGTGGTACCAGGGAACCTCCCGCGCTCTCCTCGGACAGCTCAGCGAGGACGGCATCCCGAGGTCGCGCGCTCGCCTCGTCGGATCGATCGATTGTCGGTACCAGGGCCAGGGCTACGAGCTGACCGTGCCGCTCACTTCCGTCACCGAGACCGGCCTCCGAGCGCTCCGACGGGACTTCGACGAGCTGCATCGGTCCGTGTACGGACACGCGAACCGGTCGGAACCGGTCGAGCTCGTCGCGCTCCGTCTGTCCGCCTTCGGCCGGCTGTCGCACGTCGACCCGCCGCCGATCCAGCGAGGCCGCCGCGAACCGCCGGCGGAGGCCCGCGTCGGCCGTCGCACGGTCGTCCTTCCGACCGGACGCCGTCCGGTCCGAGCCGACCTCTACCGTCGCGAACATCTCCGCGCCGGGAACCGGATCATGGGCCCGGCGATCGTCGAGCAGATGGACTCGACCACCCTGGTGCTCGGCGGTCAGCTCGCGCGGGTCGATGCCACCGGGAACCTCTGGATCGAGGACGGCGGGTGACGGAGATGCCGACGGGGAAGCGTCGGGGCGCGGGCCGGGTCGACCCGATCACGTTCGAGATCGTCCACGCGGCGCTGCTATCGGCGGCCGAGGAGATGGGCGGCGTGCTGAAGCGCTCGTCCTACAGCCCGATCATCCGCGACATGGAGGACTTCTCGTGCGCGATCTTCGCCGCGAACGGGGACCTGGTGGCGCAGGCCGACTACATCCCGGCCCAGCTCGGGGCGATGTCGCTCGTCGTGAAGTCGATCATCGACCGCTGGGGCGACGAGATCGTCGACGGCGATGTCTTCATGTCGAACCACCCCTTCCTCGGCGCGATGCACACGCCCGACATCAACATCATCGCCCCCGTCTTCGTCGAGGGACGCCTGTTCGCCTGGAGCGGCACCACCGCCCACCACCTCGACGTCGGCGGGGTGAACCCGGGGACCGAGGGGCCGGGACTGGAGCAGGTTTACGCGGAAGGTCTGGTGCTTGCTCCGGTGCGGATCTACCGCGCGGGCGAGGAGAACCCCGACGTGATCTCGATCCTCACGGAGAACATCCGCGATCCCCTCTCGACGCTCTCGGACATCCGGGCGCAGCGCGCGTCGTGCTTGCTGGGTCGGACACGGCTCGAGGAGGCGATCGACCGATGGGGCGCGGCGACCGTGACCACCGTCTTCGGCCAGGCGCTCGACACGGTCGAACGAACGGTTCGCTCGGCGCTCGCCGAGCTCCCCGACGGCGCCGGCGAGGCGGAGGGGTTCATGGACGACGACGGCCGCGGTGGTCCGCCGACCCGGATCCACGTGCGGATGGAGAAGCGTCGCGACCGGTTGATGATCGACCTGTCGGGCAGCGCCCAGCAGGTGGCCGGCGCCCTGAACGTGCCATGGGCCTCGACCCGCGCGGGACTCGTGTACGCGGTCCGGCTGCTGCTGGACCCGAGCCTGTCGTCGAACGAAGGGATGCTCCGCCCGATCGACGTGATCTGTCCGATGGGCAACGTCCTGAATCCATATCCGCCCGCCGCGGTGTCGGTTCGCCACAACACGTGCCAGCGACTCGCCGAAGTGACCGTGAGCGCGGCCACCCAGATCTGGCCCGAGAAGGCCGTGGGCTCGTCCTCGGTGGCCTTCTTCGCGATCAACTTCGAGAGCGTCTCGCCCGTCACGGGCCATCCCTCGGTCGGCTCCGACGTCGTCGGCGGCGGCACCGGTGCGCACCGATCGGACGACGGGATCGACGGGGTGGACACGTACATGTCGAACGTGGGCCTGATGCCCGTCGAGGTCGCGGAGACGAACTACTTGGTGCGGATCGAGCGGACGGAGCTGATCCCCGGATCCCAGGGCGCGGGCACGTTCCAGGGTGGGATGGGGTTACGTCGGGACTACCGGCTGCTCGGCCGCCCGCATCGCGCCACGATCTACGGCGAACAGACCAACCCGGACTTTCGGCCGCGCGGCGTGCACGGTGGCGGCGACGCGACCCCCACCCGGATCATGGTCTTCGACCCGAACGGGGAACCGGTCCCGGTCCCGACCAAACTGTCGACCACGCTCGAGGCGGGGACGCTCGTTCGCGTGGAGACCAGCGGGGGCGGTGGCTACGGTCCGGCGGCGGACCGCGATCCCGATCGCGCCGCGGCGGACCGAGCCGATGATCGGACGGTCGACGTCAGCGGGGACGGCTCGGCTCGAGCTCCTCACCCTCCGCCACCCACGCCGCGATCCGGCGGCGCGTCCGCGAGAAGAGCCCCACCACCCCACCGGGAACGAACACGACGATGATCAGCAGGATCGTCCCGAGGATCGTGAGCTGGACGCCCGGGTAGTCGATCAGCATCTCCTGGATCAGCGTGAGGAGCCCGGTGCCGATCATCGGTCCGACGATCGTCCCGAGCCCGCCGATCACCAGCATCGTCACGTCGATCGACATCGGTGTTAGCCCCATGATCGACGGCGTGACGCTGTGGAAATAGCTCACGTACAGGGACCCGGCGAGGCCGGCGATGAACCCCGAGATCCCGAACGCCAGGATCCGGTACTTGAGGGGGCTGACCCCGCGGGCCGCCGCGTACGCCGGCGCGTCCCGGATCGTCCGCAGCGCGATCCCAAGTCGCGAGTTCCGGATCCAGGCCACCGCGACCGTCGCCACGATCACGATGGCGAGGGCCGTCCAGTAGTAGGCCTTGATCCGCGCCAGCGAATCCAGGTTCGTGAACAGGCCGTCGACGGTGGGGAACCCGAACGAGCCACCGGTCACCTGTTGCGGGTCGTTCACGATA
This sequence comes from Actinomycetota bacterium, assembly GCA_044865955.1. Lineage (GTDB taxonomy): Bacteria > Actinomycetota > UBA4738 > UBA4738 > HRBIN12 > JAJNBA01. The sequence continues at coordinate 5,555 of JBIOTM010000089.1, forward strand.
ACGAACTGCACGACCTGAGCGAACGAGAACGTCAGCAGCGACGTGTAGATCCCGAATAGGCGGAGGGTCGGGAAGGCCAGCAGCACCGAGATGCCGCCGGCCGCCGCTGCCCCCATGAGGAGCGCGAGGGGAGCGGGGATAGGCGTGTGCAACATGACGAGGCCCGCGCCGTACGCGCCGATCGCGTAGATCGCGAGCATGCCGAAGTTCCACACGCCGGCGATACCGAGCACGAAGTTCCAGCTCGTGTTCAGCACGAGCGTGATCAGCGCCGTGACGAGGACGTTCAGGACGTACTGGTCCGAGTAGACGAGTGGCACCGCCGTCGCGATCACGATCGCGACGGCGGTGCCCACCCACGTCCCGTTGCTCAGGGCCGGCAGGCGCCCGACGCGCGTGGCCTCGTTCATAGGCGGGCCTCGGAGGGGTTGCCCCTCAGCCCGTACGGCCGGAAGATCAGCACGAGCAGGATCACGCCGTACAGGACGGGGAGCGTCCAGGTGGTCCCGATCGTCACGATCGCCACCGACTGGATCAGTCCGATCGCGTAGGCCGCGTACAGCGTCCCGGACAGGCTCCCGAGTCCCCCGAAGATCACGACGATCAGCGCCTGGAGCAGCGGCAGGTCGCCGGCGGTCGGGGAGGCGAAGAACAACCCGCCGAGGAACACCCCGCCGATCCCTGCGAGCGCCGAGGCCAGCCCCATCGTCAGCGGGTACAGCCTGCCGACCGGGACGCCCGCGAGCCGGGCCGCATCGAGGTCCTGCGCCACGGCGCGGATCGCGAGACCCCATCGGGTCCGCGTGAGGAGCACGCCGAGGGCGCCCATCAGCACGATCGACGTCGCGGCCATCGCGAGCGATTGGAACGAGAGGTCCTGCCCCAGGATCGTGACGCCCCCGCGCACGACCGGCGGCACGTTCTTCTGGAAGGGTCCAAAGATCTGCAGGGCAAGGTTCGCGAACACGATCGCCACCGCGAACGTCGTGATGAACGTGACCATCTCGAAGTCGAGCTCGTGTCGCCGGCCCATCAGGGGCTGGACCGAGATCAGCTGCGTGAACGCTCCGAGGACGAAGGTCGCCACGAACGCCGCGACGATCGCGAGCACCGGGTTCGAGTTGGCGACGACCAGGACGCCCCACGCGACGAAGCTCCCGATCATCACCATCGACCCCTGGGACATGTCCAGGATCCGGAGCGTTCCGTAGATCAGGGTCATCCCGATCGCCACCAAGCCGTAGATCGAGCCGAGGACCACGGTCGAGATGACGATCGCGACGATCTCGGACATCGCTCCCCCTACAGCGTCCCCAGGTAGGTTTCGACGACGGTGCGATCGGCCGCGAGCTCCTCGAACGATCCGCTGCGCACGATGCCGCCCATCTCGATCACGTGCACGACGTCGGCGATGCCGGCGATGTGCGTGAAGTTCTCTTCGACCAGCAGAACCGTGGTGTCCAGCCGCTCGCGGATCTCCCTGATCGCCCGGTACACCGTGTCGATCATCACCGGGGCGAGACCCAGTGACGGCTCGTCGATCAGCAGCAGCCGGGCGTCGCGCATCAAGCCGCGTCCCAGCGCCACCAGCCGTCGCTCGCCGCCCGAAAGCGTCCGCGCGCGCTGCGTCCGGCGTTCCTGGACCTGGGGGAAGAGCTCGTACACGCGCTGCACCGCCGTCCTCCTCGCGTTCCACGACGACGACGGGAACGCACCCATCAGGAGGTTCTCCTCGACCGACATGTCCGGGAACAGGCCATCGCCCTGCATCACGTGGACGATCCCCATCTCGGCGATCCGCTCCGCCGTCCGGCCGTCCACACGCGCGCCGGCGAGCCGGATCTCACCTCGAACGGGCTTGATCAGCCCGCTCACGGCCCGCAGGAGCGTCGTCTTCCCGTGTCCGTTGGGGCCGATCAGCACGACGGTCCTGCCCGCCTCGACCGAGAGGGACAGGTCGCGGACGGCGATCGACCCGCCGTAGCCGGCGGAGAGGCCCTGGACCTCGAGCAGCGGCGTTTCGCTCACCCGTCCCCACCGCGCTTCGCCCCCAGGTACACCTGGACGACCCGATCGTCGTTCAGCATCGCCTGCGGGGTCCCTTCGAACAGCGTGGCGCCGTGATGCATCACCAGGACGCGGTCCGCGAGCGAGGTGAGCGCCCGCATCACGTGCTCGATGCACACCACGGCGAGCCCGCCATCGCGGAGCTCCCGGATCACCGGCAGCACGGCGTCGATCTCCTGGGGGTTGAGTCCTCCGAAAGGCTCGTCGAGCAGCAACACGAGCGGGTCGGTCGCGAGCGCCGTCGCGAGCATCAGCCGCTTCTTGTCGTAGATCCCGAGCGGCCCGGCTTCCGCGTCCGCCCGCGGCGTTAGCCCGACGAAGTCCAGATACCGGCGTGCGACGTCGAGGTCGCCGTCGCGTCCGCCGCTGGTACGGCCGCGACGGAACGAGGCCGCGAGGTACAGGTTCTCCATCACCGTGAGCGACGCGGCCACGGTCGGCTGCTGGAACGTGCGAGCGAGTCCCCGCGAGCAGCGGACGTGCACCTTCTCGTCCACGATCGATCGCCCTTGGAGCAGCACGTCGCCGCTCGTCGCGGCGACGTGCCCGGTGATCGCGTCGAACAGCGTCGTCTTGCCGGCGCCGTTCGGACCGACGATGCCGAGGATCTCTCCGGGTGAGACCGCGAAGGAGACGTCGACCACGGCCCGGAGCCCTCCGAAGTTCCGGCAGACGGCACGACCTTCGAGCACCGGCGACCCGCCGGCGAGCGCGGCTTCGCCCACGTGCTGAACGTTACGCCAGCCACTCGGGCAGCTGGAAGCCGCCCGTCGTGTACGGGTCGGGGGAGATCACCACCTGCTGGCCGTCCTGGATCTGGAACGTGAGGTGTGGCATCCCGAGGGATGGGTCGGGCGTCTCGTCGGGGTACGGGTAACACGTGAGTCCGCCCGGCAGGAAGCTGTACGCGCCGCACACCCCCCGGTACACGGTGTTCGCCACGTTCGTGTTGACGGCGTCGAAGTCGTAGGGGTCGCCGGCCAGCGCCGCGGCCTCCGCCCACAGCCGCATGCCGTCGTACTGATCGCCGGCGTTGCTGAACCCCGGCTCCCGGTCGAACCGCGATGTGAACTTTTCGATGAACGTCTTGGCGCGGGCATCGCCCGCGAGGACACCGACCACCGTCGACCAGAGGACACCGTTCGCGTCGTCGCCGGCGAGCTCGAGGTACTCGGGGATCGACGGCGCGTATTGCTCGTACACGAGCGAAGGCGTCGGCGACTGGCGGAACTGCTTGATGAACGCGGCCTCGTCGCCCGGCGCGTAGCTACTGAAGAACACGATGCCCGGCGCCTGGTTGCGGATCTTGACGAGCACGCCGGCGTAGTCGGCCTGCGGCACGGTGTACTGCTCGAACCCCAGTGTCTTCCACCCCTGCTCCTCCATCCCCGAGCGGAAGCTCTTCGCGATCGAGAGGCTGTAGGGGTCGTTGCTCGTGACCACGAACGTGCTCTCCGACGAGGGTTTCCACGCTCCCGAGTCGATGAACTGGTTCACGAGGGTGATGAAGCCGGTGCCGTACGACGTCTCTGAGGGGTCGATCTGGAAGACGTTCGTGATCCCGTTGTCCTTCACGTAGTCGACGTTCCCGTGCCAGGTGTTCACGTGGAACGTCGGGATACCGACCTCGGCCACGATCGGGTACTCGACCGACGTGTACGACGTGAACCCGGAGAAGATCGCCGCCACGTTCTCGGAGACCAGCTTGTGGAACACGTTCGTCATGACCTCGTCCTGCTGGATCTTCGTGTCCAGCTTCACGAGTTCGAGCTGCCGTCCGAGGAGGCCGCCAGCCGCGTTGATCTCCTCGACCGCGAGCTCCTGGCCGCGGACCATCTGCTGACCGTCGCTCGCGAACGGCCCGGTGACCGGGCTCGCCGAGCCGATCTTGATGGGCTCCGTGCTGCCCCCACCGGACGTGCTCGGGCCTGTGGTGGTCTCCTTGGAGGCCCGGCCCCCGACGAAACCGCCCACGCCGCCCACCACGAGACCCCCGACGCCCGCGGCCGTCGCCCCGGTGAGGAACTGTCGTCGGCTGACGCCCGGCCTGGCCCCGACCCCATGTCCTTGCTTGGGCTGATCGGTCATCCTGCCCTCCTTGCGCCGTCCGAGGCGACCCGTCGCCCTTCGTCACCGCGTCGCGGCGCGCCCGCGCGCGCCGAACCACTCGGCCGAGCTCACCGTAGGCGTGGGCTCGCGCGGCGTTCATCCGTCATTTGACGGATAGCCCCCGGGCTGGACGGGACCGGGCCCCCGCGACCAGAATCGAGGTTCCTCGAGAGGGGTGCACGGTGGACGTCCGATACCCGTCGTCGGCGATCGTCCTCGGATCGGGCGAGGTCGTCGAATGCGACGGCGCCGCGGGGCGGCGGCTCCTGCTCGCGGAGCCCAGGCTCACGTCGTACGCGATCGCGATCGCCACCTCCGAGCTGGACGCGGCTCGGTTCTTCTGGCAGGCGGCGGGCGGATCCTGGATCCGCGTGAAGATCGAGCGCCGCCTCCAGCCGGAGGCAGGCGCCCTCGTCACGGTCGTACGCGAGGTTCCGCCGTGCAAGCTCACACGCCGGGAGCTCGAGGTCCTCACGCTGATCTCGGGTGGCCTCCACAACCGCGAGATCGCGGACCGGCTGCGCGCCAGCGCCCGCACGGTGTCCACGCACGTCGAGCACATCCTGACGAAGCTCGACCAGCGGAGCCGGGCGGGGGCGGCCGCCGTGGCGGTCGATCGCGGCCTCCTCCACCTGCCGATCCCGGGCGGCTCGGCGGGGATCGAGGCGCTCACGATCGGGATGGTCGAGCGCATCGCGAGCGATGCGCTCGTCCGGCCGGGGGAGACACCGCTCACGCGGCGCCGCCCCTTCCTGATCGGCTCCGCGATCCCGCTCTCCGGACCGGCCTCGGCCGACGGCATCGAGATGCGCAACGGGGCGGCCCTCGCGATCGAGGAGGTGAACGCACGCGGCGGCGTCGCCGGTCGCCGGATCGAACACGTCGTCGTCGACGCCGACGTGTTCGCCGCCGAAGGGATCCGTGGCGCGTTCGAGCGGCTCGCAGCCGCCGAGGTCGACGCGATCACGCTCGGCTACGTCCTCACGGCGGGCGAGGACCTGCTCGATGCGGCGCTCGACTACGGGTCCCCGCTCCTGCACGCGATCACGTCCGAGGAGCAGCTCCGCCTTGTCCGGGCCGACCCGCGCGGCCATCGGCGCGTGTTCCAGGTGTGCCCCTCGGAGGTGCACTATGGACGCGGCTTCGTCCGCTTCCTCGAGGAGCTCGTCGCGTCCGGCCGGTGGACCCCCCGGAGCCGACGGGTCGCCATCGTCGAGACGCCGGTGGAGGGCGGGCAGATGTCGAGCGAGGCGACGCTCGAGGCGTTGGACCGCTCGGGCTGGTCGGTCGCCGCCGTGCATTGTGTCCCCGAGCTCGGCGCCGATTGGGGCTCGCTCGTCTCGAAGCTCCACGACGTGGATCCCGACGGCGTCCTGATCGCCGTCTACATCCCCGAGGAGCTCGCGACCTTCCAGCGAGCCTTCGCGGGACGGGCGCGGGAGACCCTCGTCTACGCCGTCTACACGCCCTCGATCCCCGAGTACCTCCGGCTGGCAGGCGACTCGGCCGAGGGGGTGGTCTGGTCGACCGTGACCGGGACGTACGCCGATCCGCTGGGGAGCCGCTTCGCGGGCCGGTACGCGCAGGCGTTCGGACGGCCTCCCGGCCGCTCGCACGCGGGGATCGCCTACGACGAGATCCATCTCCTCGCCCACGCGTGGGCGGCGGTGGGGAACCCGCGCGACTTCGAAGCGGTCGCCCACCACCTCCGACGCGGGGCGTATCGAGGGGTCAACGGCGCGTACTTTTTCGACGAAGATCAGAGCGCGTACGCCTACCCGGACATGACGCTCGATCCATCGCTGGGGCAAGCGCACCTGATGTTCCAGGTCCAGCAGGGACGACACCGGATCTTGCGGCCGGCACCCTACGCCGAGGCCTCGTTCCAGCGGCCGTCGTGGTGGCCCGCCCTCGCCGTGGCCTAACGCCGATCGATCAGCGCAGGAGCGGCGCGACCTCCTCGGCGAAGAGCTGGATCACCTCTCGCTGCATCCCGGGATCCATCCCCGGGAAGTACAGGCGCGCGATGAAGTGCACGTCGCCGCCTGCCGCCTCCTCGAACGCGCGGGCCTGCTCCGCTACCTCCTCGGGCGTTCCCAGGAGGATGGACCCCCGTAGGGCCGCCGCCTCCTCCGGCATCGGAGGAGGAGGCGCCTGTGGCGGCCCGCCGCGGCCCTTCGCGCCCTCCATGTCGTCGTACTTCCACGAGATGTACCGGTGGTACGGCGCGATCCGCTCCCAGGCATCCGGCCCCTTCCAGGGGAACGTAGGCGCATGGAGGCTCAGGGCGAAGCCCGCCTGGTCCCGCCCGGCGCGATCGCGTTCCTCCCGCGCCCATCCGACCTGCTGCGCGAACCCGCTCGGCGTCACCTCGGTGGCTATGAAGCCGTCGCCCAGCCGCCCGGCGCGCCGGATCGCGCGCTCGGCGAACCCGCCGACCCAGATGGGCGGCCCACCCCTCCGAGCCGGCGCCGGCGTGACGTAGACGGGGGTCGGTCCTGAGGCGGCGACCGGCCCTCCCGACCACGCCCGCTTGAGGACGTCGATCGCGCGCTCGGCGCGGGCACCGCGCTCGTGCATCGGGACGCCGAGCGCCTCGAACTCCTCCTCCCGCCACCCGACCCCGAGCCCGAGGATGAGGCGCCCTCCCGAGAGCAGATCGACGACCGCCGCGTCCTCCGCGAGCCGGAGCGGCTGGTACAGCGGCGCCAGGAGCAGCCCGGTGCCGAGCTCGACCCGCGACGTCCTCGCCGCGATCGCCGCGCACATCGGCAACAGCGAAGGCAGGTAGCCGTCGTCCACGAAGTGGTGCTCGGACACCCACACCGAGTCGAACCCGAGCTCCTCGGCGAGCGACGAGAGATCGAGCGCCTCCGCGTACACCTGCTCGGGGCTTCGGGCATCGCCCGGGTAGCGCTGACACGTGATGAGGCCGAACCCGAGCTTCATACGCTGACAGGGCGATCCGCGGTGACCGGCGACGGCTTCGACAGGAAGTCCGAGTAGTCCCGCTCCCGATAGGGGTTGGTGCACGGATGCCCGTCTGCGACCCACATCCGTCGCTCGTCGAGGTCCATCAGGACCGACGCGACCGTCGCGCCGCGGTCGTAGATGTCCATCCGCGCGTCCGGATGGCAGCAGATGCCCGAGGGGTGGTTCGCGTGATCGGCGAGGAACGACCGGAAGTCGTCGCTCGAGAGCTTCCCGTCGACGCGTCCGATCGCCGCGCGGAGCCGCTCCAGCCGGAACGGGCTGTCCGGCATGACCCACAGCGACACGTCCGTGTGATCGAACGAGGACGAGAGGAAGTGATTCGTGTGCAGGAGCACACCGTCGGTCGGGAACAGGAGCCGGAGTGCGGAGAAGTCGCCGGGCATCGCCTCGATGTCGACCGCGAGTCCGTCGGTGGTCGCCACCAGGTAGTTCGCCGACGACGATCGGAACCCCCGCTGCGCGATCGCGAGCGCGTCGGACAGGTTCTCGGCATCCAGGATCCCGCGTAGCACCAGGTGGTACGGAACGCCGGGTTCACCGCGATCGAGCTCCGTCACGAGCGCGTTCGTCACGAGTCCGATCCCGCTCGAGTTCATCCCGGTCTTCGCGAGGAGCCCAGCCTCGACGACCGTCACGAAGTCGGGCCCCGCCTCCTGCCGGGCTTCCAGCACGACGACGGTCTCGAACGCGTGCAGGAGCCAGTCCCAGTTCTGTCCGATCAGCGTGTGCCCGTCCATGCTCGCTTCCGGGAGCACCGCGAACGCGCTGCATCCGTCGACCCGCCGGCCTCCCGACCGAGAGCTGCGGGCTTTCGCCGCGAACATCACCTCGGTGCGGACGTTGATCGCGAGGACGTCCTCGAAGGGCACGCCGGCTCCTTCGGCGACTCCCTTCATCTCCTCGAGGTAGGTCGGGCCGAACCGCTCGATCGGCTCCCGGTACCGCATCGCCTCCGAGGTCACCTTGGCCCAGTCCCAACCCGCGTAGTGCCGGAAGACCTCCCCGTAGGCTTCGATCGAGCGGCGCACGCGGTCGAGCGCCTGTTCGCCGTACGCACGACCTCGTTCGGCCGCGGAGCCTTCGACCCGGATATGCGGGAACGGTTCCATCGCCTGCACTCCTACAGTGCCGTGACGCCACCGTCCACCGGGAGCACGGCCCCCGTCACGTACGCGGCGTCGTCCGAGGCCAGGAACGCGATCGCGCGCGCAACGTCCTCGGGCGTGCCGAGCCGTCCGAGCGGAACCCTGGCGTCGAGGTAGGCCCGGCCGGCCGCCGGGTCGTCCATGATCCGAAGCATCGGCGTGTCGATCACGCCCGGGCAGACCGCGTTCACGCGGATCGCCGGCCCCCATTCGACGGCGGATTGGCGGGTGATGGCGATCACTCCGGCCTTGCTCGCGTTGTAATGGGTCGCCGGCTCGGAACGATCGGCGATCAGGCCCGCGGTGGACGAGACGTTGACGATCGAGCCGGGGAGACCGGCCGCGAGGAGCTCCCTGGCGACCTCCCGGGAGCTCAACCAGGTTCCACGGAGGTTGATCCGCTGGACCTCGTCCCACTCCTCGAGCCCGAGGTCCACGGTTGCACCGATCCGGTAGATCCCGGCCGCGTTCACCAGGGTGTCGACGGGGCCGCCGAGGATCGCGGCCGCCCGGATCGTCGCGGCCGCTATCTCGGCCGGCTCGCCCACGTCGGCGACGACGTGGCCGGCGGCGCCGACCTCGCCGGTGCGAGCAGCGGCGAGGGCGGCATCCCGGTCCAGCAGGACAACCGAGGCTCCGCGGTCGCGCAGCTCGCGCGCGACCGCGGAGCCGATCCCGCCCGCGCCACCGGTCACGAGCGCGCGCCGCCCCTTCACGTCAGCACGACACCCCCGTTCACGCCGATCGTCTGCCCCGTGACGTAGGCGGCGTCGTCGGAGAGCAACCACGCGACCGCGCCCGCGACATCCTCCGCGGTCCCGTGCCGCCCGAGCGGCACGGTCCCGCGCACCCGCTCCAGCTCGTCGTCGAAGCTCGACCCCCGCGCGGCCGCCACCGCGCGGATGTCGTCGAAGTGCATCTCCGTCGCCATGTTGCCCGGGGCGATCGTGTTGACCCGGATCCTGTGCGGCGCGAGCTCGAGCGCGAGCGAATGGGTGAGCAGCGCCACGCCCCCCTTCGACGCACAGTAGGCGGCCGCGCCCGCGATCCCTCGCTGGCCGAGGATCGATCCGATGTTCACGATCGCGCCGCCGCTCCCCGCGGCGACCATCCCGGGCACGACGGCACGAGACATCAGGAAGGGTCCGAGGAGGTTGACCTCGATCACACGTCGGAAAGCGTCGAGGTCGGTGTCGGCCACGTCGGTCAGCGGCCCGCCGACCCCGGCGTTGTTCACGAGCGCGTCCAGCCCGCCGAGCGCGGCCGACGCCTCCTCCGCGGTCCGCCGCGCCGTCCCTTCGTCCGACACGTCGCCGGTCAGGGGCACCACGGTTGCCCCCTGCCGAGCGGAGGCCAGCTCCGCGCCCGTCGTGATGACCTCGTCGGCGACGTCCATGAGCGCGACGTCCCATCCGTCCTCGACGAGCCGGGCGGCGATGCCCCGCCCGAGCCCGCGTGCGCCGCCGGTGACGAGCGCCCGTCGAGTCACGGCACCCGGGCGGCGATCTCTCGACAGGTCGCGATCCACGCGTCGTCGTGCTGCTGGACGAACGTCATGAACCCGTCGAGGAGCTCCAGCCGGTACGGACGCCCGATGATCTGCGGATGCATCGTCAGCACGAAGGCGCCACCGAGACGCCGGTAGCCCCGGAACTCCCCTTCCCAGATCGACCGCACCTCGTCGGCCGTCGAAATCTTCTTCGTCCAGGTGGAGCCGTCGAACCAGAAGTGCGCCGCATCGTCGAGGATCCACTGGATCGGGACCTCGACGAGCGACGTGCCCTCGCGCCGGTACGGTCTGAGATCGTCCATGAAGTTCGACGAATAGACGAACCCGTGGCGCTGGAGGAGCTCCTCGGTGTTGGCGCTGAAGTCCCACGATGGCGAGCGGTATCCGGTGACCTCGGCGCCGAACGACGTCAAGATCTCGAGGCCCTTCCCCAGCTCGGCGTCCTCTTCCTCGCGCGAGAGCTTCGTCGGCGACGTGTGGGTGTAGCCGTGATGGGCGATCTCGTGACCCCCGGCGACGATCGCCTCCACCCGCCCGGGGTGGCGTTCGGCGACGCGTGCCGGGATGAAGAACGTCGCGGTGATCCCGTGTTCGCGCAAGAGCTCGAGGATCAGCGGTACCGCCACCTTGGCTCCGTACGTGCCCTGGGAGAGGACACCCGGCTTGTCCGCGTTCGCGTGGTCCTCACCGATCCAGACCTCTTCGGCATCGAAGTCGAACGTGAAGGATGCCGCGCATCGCATCCCCTCCGGCCACATGCTGCCCTCCCGCGTGACGCCGCTGTTCCTCCCCGACACGCCCGCACCGTACGGGTGGCGGTTCCAACCAGCATCGGTCAACTGACGTATGGAGGGCCAACCTTCGCCGGGCCAGCGCTCGGCGTCGGTGGCTGCGTCCCGCTTGCGTCGGACTCAATCCTCGTAGCGCCGGAGGACACGGATCGGCCGGATCCGGTAGATCACTCGCTGCTGGCCCGGGCTCGCCGTCCACGGCTCCCCGTCGTGGTACCGGCGGTTCAGGGCGTCGATGTGCCGCTCGGCCCGTTCGCCGGTCACGAGCTCCTCGACGACCCCGTCGACGCGCAGCCAGCGATAGGGATCGTCTTCGTCGTGCACGCTCACGGAGACGCGCGGGTCACGCCGGACGTAGCGATCCTTGACCCGTCCGACCGCGGTGTTGATCAGGATGTACCCGTCCGCCGCGTCGACCCAGGTCACCGTGACATGCGGGGTCCCGTCGGGCCTGATCACGCCCAGATGGGCGAAGTTCTTCCCGGTCAGCAGCCGCACGTCATCGTCGATCAGCGTCTCCACGTGGGGATCACTCCTTCCGCTCGCGCTCCTCGCCCTCGGCGGGGATGACCCGGAGCCCGAGCTCGCGCAGCTGTTCCTCGTCGACGAGGGCCGGCGCCCCGGTCAGGGGATCTGCTCCCGACTGGGCCTTCGGGAACGCCGTCACGTCGCGGATCGCGTCCTTCCCCGCCATCAGCATCACGATCCGGTCGATCCCCATGGCGATCCCCCCGTGCGGCGGCGCCCCGTAGCGGAAGGCGCGCAGCATGTGCCCGAACTTCTCCTCGATCTCGCCGTCGGACAGCCCGAGGACCTCGAACACCCGATGCTGCACGTCGGGCCGATGGATCCGGATGCTCCCGCCGCCGAGCTCGAAGCCGTTCAGGACGAGGTCGTAGGCCTTCGCCTTCGCGGTCGTCGGGTCGAGGTCGTCGGAGGCCGGCGAGGTGAACGGATGGTGGTTCGAGACCCACCTGTCCTCCTCGTCGCTCCAGTCGAAGAGCGGCGGGTCCGTGTACCAGGCGTACCGCCATTCCCCCGCGGGGATCAGGTCGAGACGTTCGGCCAGGTGGCGGCGGATCCCGTCGAGGGCGACCCGCACCCGGTCGACCTCGTCGGCGACGACGCAGACGAGGTCTCCCTCCGAGGCGCCGGTCGCCTTCACCACGCCCTCGACCTCCTCCGTCGACAGGTGCTTCTCGACCGGGGACCGGATCCCCTCCCCCTCGACGACCATCCACACGAGGCCGGCCGCGCCTCGCCCCTTGGCGTCCTGCACCAGCTCATCCAGCTCGTTGCGCGAGAGCTGCCCGCCCCCGGGCGCCGCGAGGCCCTTGATCGCGCCCGTCTCGGCCGCGAGCGCCGAGGCGAACGCCCTGAAGCCCGTTCCCTCGAAGACGTGGGCCAGGTCCGCGAGCTCCATCCCGTAGCGCAGGTCGGGCTTGTCCGATCCGAACCGGGCGAGCATCTCGTCGTACGGGATCCGGGGGAACGGCGTCGGGACCGAGACGCCTTGGGTCTCCTCGACGATCCGGGCGTAGAGCGGCTCGATCACAGCGAAGACGTCCTCCTGGTCGGCGAACGACATCTCCACGTCGAGCTGCGTGAACTCCAGGCCGCGGTCAGCCCTGGGCGCCTCGTCGCGGAAGCACCGGACGATCTGGTAGTAGCGGTCCTGTCCGGCCACCATGAGGAGCTGCTTCAGCTGCTGCGGCGACTGCGGGAGCGCGTAGAAGGTGCCTGGCCACAGACGCGAGGGCACCAGGTAGTCGCGAGCCCCCTCGGGCGTGGAACGCGTGAGCATCGGCGTCTCGACCTCGAGGAAGCCGAGCGACTCCATGTGGTCGCGGACGACGGCGTTGATCCGATGGCGGAGCCGCAGGATCCGCGTCATCTCGGGCCTGCGGAGGTCGAGGTAGCGGTAGCGCAGCCGGAGGTCCTCGCCGGCCTCGATGCGGTCCTCGATCGGGAACGGAGGGGTCGCGGCCTCGGCCAGGACCTCGAGCGTCTCAGCCACGATCTCGATCTCCCCCGTGGGGAGGTGCGGGTTCGCCATGCCCTCCGGCCGCAGGCGGACGTCGCCGGTGACGCGGACCACGTCCTCCGAGCCCAGGCGCTGCGCCGCGGCGTGCGCCGCCGCGGCGTCCTCCGGATGGAAGACGATCTGGACCACGCCCTGGCGGTCCCGGAGGTCGACGAAGGTCACGCCTCCGTGGTCCCGGCGGCTGGCGACCCACCCGCAGAGCGCGACCGACGTCCCCTCGTCGCCAGCCGCCAGCTCCCCGCAGGCGTGGGTCCGCATCGCGGTCCGGTACAGGCTCATCCCCCGGCCGCTCCGCCGCTCAGCCTCCCGGCGAGGGCTCCCTCGGTCACTTCCTCCTGGGCGCCGTCCGCCAGGCGGCGGAGCGTGACGACGCCCGCCTCCAGCTCGCGCTCCCCCACGATCGCCGCGTACGCGGCTCCGGCGCGGTCGGCCATCTTGAGCTGGGCCTTCAGCGGTCGATCCTCGAACGACGTGTCCGAGGCGACGCCGGCCGC
>JBIOTM010000090.1:0-6099 GCA_044865955.1 Actinomycetota bacterium
CCCGCCCTGATCCGGGCGAGGTCGAGCAGGTTGCCGACGAGGCGGTTCAGTCGGTCGGTCTCCTCGAGGATCGTCGTCAACAGCTCCTGCTCCTGGTCCACGTCGTACCGGACGCTCGGGTCGAGCAGGCTCGTGACCCCGGCCTTGATCGACGCCAGGGGCGTCCGGAGGTCGTGGGTGACCGACGAGAACATCGCCGCTCGCAGCTGGTTCGTCTCCGCGTCGAGCTGCGCGATCCGGGCGCGGGCATCGAGCCGCGCCCGGTCCAGCGCCGCCGTGGCCTGGCGTGCCGAGGCCTCCAGCAGGAGCTGATCGTCGCGCGAGAACGGACGGCCTCCGGCCGGCCGTTCCGCGACCAGCTGGCCGATCGGCGCGTCCCCGGCGATGAGCATGACGGACGTCTGAGGGCCCTCCCCGTCCTCGCTCCCCTCTCCCTGGGCCGTCGCGCTGACGTCGGTGCCGTCCAACGTCGCGTCGATCCTGACCCGCGACAGGCCGAACGGCTCCATGAGGACCTCGGCGAACTCGTCCAGGACCTTGTCGGGAACCTCGCCCGTGTGCAGCTTCGTGGAGAGCGTTCCCAGGAAGCGCGCCTCGCGCTCCCGTCGCGAGGCGCGCGCCCGCTCCTCGCTCGCCTGCCCGACGAGCAGCCCGACCACGAGCGCGACGGACAGGAACACGACGCCGGTGGCCACGTCCTCGATGTCGTCGAATCGGAACGTCAGCTGGGGGGGCTCGACCACGAGCGGCCGGATCGTCGACGCGAGGAGCGCCGCGATCACACCGCTCCAGAGCCCGCCGGCCACGGCCGCGATGACCACCGCGAGCATGAAGACGGCGATCGAGATCTCGGGGCGAGAGAGCGCGACGGGGAAGGCGACGACCGTGGCGATCGCCGGGGCGAGGAGGGCGATGACCACCCCTCGCAGGGTGACCCGGACGCCCGGCTGGAAGCCCTCCTCCGTGCTCACGGGATCACGCTAGCGGCTTTCACGCGATCTTCACGGCTTCGCAGTCAACCTTCACGCATCCCTCACGCAGCCATCTCGAAGATGCTTCCAGAGGAACCCATCCTCCGAGTCAAGTCCGGGGGGCCGACGGCTCCCTCCAGTCGTCGGACCTCCGGACCCGTCCTCATCTTCGGGCCCGCTCTGCGGGCCCGAACCTCTTCCCGCCCCAGGAACGGTCCTTCGCAAGCCACCTGACCCGGCCGGGATCGCATCTAGGCGTGACCGCGCACCGCGGGTAGGCTCTGCGACCGGATGCGGGTGATCATCATGGGATGCGGGCGCGTCGGCTCGGAGCTCTCCAACGCGCTCGTCGGAGAGCACGACGTCGCGATCGTCGACAAGAACCCCGAGGCCTTCCACGCCTATCCGCCCGGGGACGGCGCGCGCAAGATCGTGGGGCTGGGTTTCGACCGCGATGTCCTGGAGGACGCCGGGATCAAGGAGGCGGATGCCTTCGTCGCCGTGTCGAGCGGCGACAACTCCAACATCGTCTCCGCGCGGGTGGCCCTCGAGTACTACCACGTGCCCAAGGTCATCGCCCGGATCTACGACTCGCGTCGTGCCGAGATCTACGAACGGCTCAACATCCCGACCGTGGCGACGACCAAGTGGGGTGTCAAGCAGATCCAGCTGATGCTGTTCCACGACCGCGAAGAGATCCGCGAGACCCTCGGAGGCGGTGACCTCCTCAGGCTCCGGATCCGCGTTCCCCCGCATCTCGCCGGCAAGCCGGTCTCCTCCATCGAGGTCGACGGCAAGGTGCTGGTCGCGGGGATCTCCAGGGGTGGCGGTGGCCTCCTGCCGAAGGCGTCGTCCACCCTGCAGGCCGGGGACTACCTGATCCTGATGATCACGAAGGACGGCATGGAGCTCGTCGACGAGGTGCTCGAGCACTCGGGGGAGCAGGGATGAAGGTCGTCGTCACCGGCGGGGGCGCGGTCGGACGCCACCTCTCGCACGACCTCGCGGAGCGCGGCCACGAGGTGACCCTCGTCGAACAGAAGCGGAGCCTGGCCGAACAGCTCGAGCAGTGGGCGCCGGACACGCGGATCGTGTACGGGGACGCGTGCGAGCCCCGTGTGCTCGAGAGCGCGGACATGCGCAACGCCGACGTGGTCGTCGCCGCGACCGGCGACGACGAGGACAACCTGGTGACCTCGTTGCTGGCCAAGCAGGAGTTCGGCGTCCCCAGGGTGATCGCGCGGGTGAACCACCCCAAGAACGAGTGGCTCTTCGACGAGCAGTGGGGCGTGGACGCTTCGGTCTCGCCGCCGCACATCCTGACCGCCATGGTCGAGGAGGCCGTCACGGTCGGCGACCTCGTCCGGCTGCTGAGGCTCGAGGGCGGGAGGGTCGCCCTGGTGGAGATGACGCTGTCCGAGGCGTCGGTCAACGTGGGGAAACCCCTCTACGAGCTCCGCCTCCCTCCCGACGCGACCCTGGTGGCCATCCTCCGCGAGGGCCACGTGATGATCCCCCAGCCCGAGACGTCGCTGGCGGCCGGGGACGAGGTGGTCGCCCTCTCCAGCGTGGACTCGGAAGGGGCGCTCCGCGACTCCGTGATGGGGACCGGCGTCTCCGAGGGGGCCGGGCGGCCGGCGGCCGTGGAGACCGAGGGCTCGTAGATCCCCCGGCGCTAGCTCGCGAACTCCAGGCTGGGATTCATCATCCGGATCTTCCCGCGCTGCTCGGCGAGGACCCCTTCCACCACGACCCTCGTGCCGAGCGAGAGGCCGCCGATCCCACGCCTGCCCATGAACACGGCCGTGACCTCCCCGGTCCCGTCCGAGATCAGGGCCTGGAGCGCTTCCTTCCCCTCCATGGGCAGGACCGTCATGCGCCTGATCACGCCGGCGATCCGTACGTGCTCTCGCAGGGGAGCGGCCTCGATCCGGACGGTCCCTTCGATGGAGTCGGCCCACGCCCGCGTCTCGGAGGCGAGGCGCAACTCGTCGGTCTCGTTCAACCGGTCCAGCCAGCGACGGAGCACGCCCACGGCGGAAACTAGGAGACCGCTCCCGCCGCGTCCATCTGCTTGATCTCTCCCTCGAGCTCGGACTTCCGAGCCTTCGAGATCCAGATCGCCGCCGCGAGCACGGTGACGGAGACGGCGACGACCGCCACCCGGATCGCCGTGTCGGCCGCGTGCGCCACGACGAGCGGCGCGCTCAGCAGCGCGACGAGGTTCATCACCTTGATCAGCGGGTTGAGCGCGGGTCCGGCCGTGTCCTTGAACGGGTCCCCGACCGTGTCGCCGATCACCGCCGCCCGATGGGCTTCGCTGCCCTTGCCGCCGTAGTGGCCCTCCTCGATGAACTTCTTGCCGTTGTCCCATGCCCCGCCCGAGTTCGAGAGCATCACGGCGAGGAGCTGGCCGGTGAGGATCGCCCCGGCCAGGAAGGCGCCGAGCGCCTCCGCCTTCAGGAAGAACCCGGCGATCACCGGGCTGAGGACGGCGAGCAAACCCGGCGTCATCAGCTCCCGGAGCGACGTCCGGGTGCAGATGTCGACGACGCGCCCGTAGTCGGGCTTCTCGGTGAAGTCCATGATCCCGGGGTGGTCGCGGAACTGGTTCCGGACCTCGACCACCACCTGCATCGCCGCGCGGCCCACCGCGCGGATCGCGAGCGAGGAGAACAGGAAGGCGACCGAGCCGCCGAGGAGCAACCCGACGAGGACGTTCGGTTCGTCGACCTTGATGCCCTCGAAGTGGAACCCGGCGGCCTTGAGGGCTTCCTCGAACGAGCCGAAGAGCGAGGTGGCCGCGAGGACCGCCGTCGCGATCGCCATGCCCTTCGTGATGGCCTTGGTGGAGTTCCCCACCGCGTCCAGCCCGCCCAGGATCTCCGCGGGGCGGCCCTCGAACTCCCCCGACATCTCCGCGATGCCCTGCGCGTTGTCCGAGACGGGTCCGTAGGTGTCCATCGAGACGACCACCCCGACCGTCGTGAGCATCCCCATCCCGGTGAGCGCGATGAAGTAGAGCCGCTCGGCCAGCGTGTCCCCGAGGTAGAACGACCCCACGATGGCGCCGGCGATGATCAGCACCGACCACACCGTGGACTCCAGGCCGACGGAGAAGCCCGAGAGGATCGTGGTGGCGGGCCCGGTCACGGTGGACTCCGCGATCTCCTGGACCGGCCTGTACTTCGTGTCGGTGAAGTACTGTGTCAGCACCTGGATCACGCTGGCCAGGACCAGGCCGATCAGGACCGCCGCCGCGGGCTTCCAGTCGTCGAGATACATCTCGGAGATCACGAACACCGCCCCCGCCGAGATCGCGGCGGAGAGGAAGAAGCCTCGGTTGATCGCCTTCATCCCGTGCTCGGTCTCGCTCCGCGGCGTGACGGCCAGGATCCCGATGATCGAGGTGATCACGCCGACGGCGCGGACGAACAGGGGGAACATCACGCCCGCGATCGCCCCCGCCTCCGATCCCGTGAACGCGGCCGCGCCCAGGATCAGCGAGGCGACCAGCGTCACCTCGTACGACTCGAACAGATCGGCCGCCATGCCCGCGCAGTCGCCGACGTTGTCGCCGACGTTGTCGGCGATCACGGCGGCGTTGCGCGGGTCGTCCTCGGGGATGCCTTGTTCGATCTTCCCCACCAGGTCGGCGCCGACGTCGGCCGCCTTCGTGAAGATCCCACCACCGACCCGCATGAACATCGCGAGGAGGGCACCGCCGAACCCGAAGCCCACCAGGACGGAGGTGGCGTCCCCCTTGTAGATCAGGAGGATCACCGTGGCGCCCAGCAGCCCGAGCCCGACCGTGAACATGCCGGCCACCCCACCCGCCCGGAACGCGATCCGCAGGGCCCGGCGGAGGCCGGACACACGCGCCGCGTTCGCGGTCCGGACGTTGGCGCGGACCGCGAGCCACATCCCGGCGTACCCGGTGATCGCGCTGAAACCGGCGCCGAGGATGAACGCGAGCGAGCGGCCGAGCTTGATCGACAGCTCGGAGTGCACCGCGTTCGCGGGCGCCGGGAGGACGAAGAACAGCAGCACCGTGAGCAGCGCCAGGAAGATGCCGACGGTTCGGAACTGACGCGAGAGGTAGGCCTTCGCGCCCTCCTGGATCGCTCGAGCGATCTCCTTCATCTTCTCCGTCCCCTCGGGGGCGGCCAGCACCTCGCGGACGAGGTAGTAGGCGAACCCGAGCGCGAGGAGCGAGATGACGAAGATCACCCACAGGTAGGTGCTCTCCTTCGAGGTGAAGACGACCCCGAGTGCCCCGCTCTCTTGCGCGAGGATGGCATGCACGTCGGAAACCCTCCCGGAAGCGTGAGAGCCCGGCCGGAGCCGGGACGCGGGGAAGTATACGGGCGGCCTCGGGCGCCGACCCGCTCGATCGGCGGGCTCGGCGCCGGCCTCACCGCGACGGGCGTGGACGCGTCGCTCGCAGGAGCACCAGACCGAGCGCAGCCGACAGGATCGACGCGAGGAGCAGGGCGATCTTCACGTGCGCGAGCAGCGGGCTGTCGAGGCCGAACGCCACCTCGGCAACGAAGAGCGAGACCGTGAATCCGGTGCCCGCCGCCGCCGCCATGCCGGCCAGATGGGTGGACCCCACCCCGGCGGGCAGGGCGGCGATCCCCAGCGCGGACGCCGCGACCGCGCCGCCCCAGATCCCCAGGACCTTGCCGCCCACCCGTGCGAACAGGATCGCCCAGGCAACGGCGCTCCCCGCGGCGGCCCCGATCGATCCCGCGGAGAGCTCCACGCCGACGTTCGCGAGCGCGAACAACGGGAGGACGACGAAGCTCGTCCACGGGAGCAGGATGTGCTCGACCCGGGTCAGCGGTGACACCGCCTCCCTCGAGAGCTCGGCCAGTCGCATCCAATGGTGCGCGTCGGCGTCGGGGGGATCGGGGTCGTCGACCGTGTCGTCCGCGGTGCGGTGCGCCTCCTGGCTGACGGCGCTCGGCCGCTGGAACGGCGTGGAGGGGGTCAGGAGTCCGGCCACCACCCCGGCGAGCGCGGGATGCAGCCCCGCCCGGTGCATCGCGTACCACAGGGCGACGCCCAGGCTCACGTAGACCACCGTGGCGCGGATGTGGATCCTCGGGAACGCGAAGACGGTCGC
>JBIOTM010000091.1:0-3078 GCA_044865955.1 Actinomycetota bacterium
CGCGAGCTGGGAGAACGGGCGGGGATGGAGTACGCGGAGGGGTTCCACGCGTTCTCGTTCACGGAGGATTGATGGAAGAGCCGCTGGGCGACGACGAGCGCGAGACCCCCGGCCTGGAGCCGGAGGAGGAGCGGAACGTCCGCGCCGACCTCGAGGACCTGTCCGGGATGCGCCAGGTCTTCCAGGTGCAGGGCGTGAAGGGCGTCGTGATCGCGTGCCCGGACTGCGGTGAGAACCACTTCTACGAGTGGGAGCTCCTGAGGGAGAACCTCGAGCACATGCTCCGGACGGGCGAGCCGAGGATGCACGAGCCGGCGTTCGAGGTCCGCGAGGACGAGTACATCCAGTGGGACTACGGCAAGGGCTACGTCGACGCCCTCGCCGACACCGGGCTCGAACCCGACAACCGCGTCGAGCTCTCACGCTGTCCCTGGTGCGAGACGCCGGTGGAGATGCACTTCCAGTTCTGCCCCAAGTGCGGGCGCTCGCTGGGCGCGGTTCGCCTCTACCGAGAGCTCCTGCAGCGCGGTCTCGACGAACGCGAGATCCGCGCGATGCTCGTCCGCGCCGGCTTCGAACCGTTCTAGCGGACTCAGCGGCCCCGCGGGGTCTCGAGGACGCAGTCCTCGGGCGCCTTGTCGTCGCGGAGCCCCTTGAACGAGGGCGCCCGCATCTTGTGCGTGCTCTTCGTGATCTCGAGGTACTCGACCTCGCACACGAGCTGCGGTTCGACGAAGGTCGCGCCCTTCACGACGCGGAGCTCGGGGTCGTCGCCGGCGGGACCCGCGCGCACCAGCGGCTGGAGCGAGCCCATCAGCCGCTCCAGCGTCTGATGGGTGAACCCGGTGCCGACCTGACCGATCCACAGCAGCTTGCCGTCGTCGTAGGCCCCGACCAGCAGCGCGCCGAACGATCCCGAACGGCCGCCCTGCCCGGGCGTCCAGCCGAGGATCACGCAGTCCTGCGTGTTCGTGAGCTTGATCTTCCGCCAGTCGGGTGAGCGCCGGCCGGGTTGGTACCTCGACCCCGTGCGCTTGGCGACGACGCCCTCCAGACCCAGGCCCTTGGCCACCTCGACGAACCGCTTCCCCTCGCCCTCGACGTGCGTCACCAGCTGGAGCCGCTCGTCGGTCTCGGCGATCGTCTCGAGCAGGTCTCGCCGCTCCTCGAGCGAGAGATCCGTGGTCTGCCGGCCGTCGAGCCACAGCAGGTCGAACGCCACCATCGCGACCGGGATCTTCTGCGCCACCCGCTTGATCTCCCGTTCGTTCGCCAGGTTCATCCGCTGCTGGAGCGCCTCGAAGGAGTTCTTGCCGTCGTCGTCGAACGCCACGATCTCGGCGTCGATCACCGCGTTCACCTGGTTCACCAGCTCGTGGACGTCCTTCAGCTCGGGGTACTGATAGGTCACGTCCCGTCCGCGTCGCGTGACGAGCCGCGTGAGGTCCGTCGCCAGGTAGGTGAGCGAACGGATCCCGTCGAACTTGGGCTCGAACCACCACTTCGCGTCGTCGAACGCCTTCCAGCCGCCCTCGGCGAGCATCGGCTGCAGCGTCGGCGGCGAGTCGATCAGCGGCGCGTCCTGCTGCGATCCGAGCAGGGCGAGCCAGTCCGTCCGCGTCTTGACGAAGTGATACTCGAGCCCCGGGTAGCGCCGGCCGTGCAGACGGAAGGTCACCTTCTTCTCGGTCCACTCGAGCTCCTCGAACCAGCCGTCGTCGAAGATCCGGACCTCGCCGGCCCCGTAGTGCCCCTTGGGGATCGTCCCCTGGAAGCTCCCGTACTCGAGCGGGTGGTCCTCGGTTCGAACCGCCAGGCGCCGGTCCTTCGGGTTGGTCGGAAGTCCTCGCGGGACCGCCCACGACGGGAGCGCCCCGTCGCGTTCGAGACGGACGTCGTAGTGCAGGCGGGTCGCCCGGTGCTTGTGGATCACGAACGAGTTGCCCGGGCTCGAGCGCAGGCCCGGGGCCGGCTCCGTGGTCCCTCCCGGGCCGAACGTGCGCTTGCGCAGGTATTCGCCGAGGTTGGGGTCCTTCGACGCCGCGATGACCTCCTCGGACGTCCGAGCGGCCCCCCGGCGCGCGTTCGGCGGATCGGAGAACGCCTTCGACCCCGCCATCCCGACCGCCTCGAGGGCCGACGACAGGTCCTGCGGCGCCGTTCGAACGCCCCCGAACAGGTCGCCGACCTTCTCGAACCGTTCCCAGACGTTGTCGATCCGGAAGTCCTCGGGGACGACCCCCGACTCGACCTCGTCCCACGTGAGCGGCGTGGACACCGTGGCGTGCGGCTCGGGACGAAGCGAGTAGGCGGCCGAGATGTTCGCGCCCGACCGGTTCATGTTGTGGTCGATGAAGACCTTCCCGGTGCGGCGCTCGATCTTCCACGCCATGGTCACGCGGTCCCGGTCGACGTTCTCGATCATCCGCCCGACCGTGCCGACGAAGTCCCGGACCTGCTCGTACGAGTAGCCGGGCTCGACCGGGACGTAGATCTGGACGCCGGTGGCGCCGCTCGTCTTCGGGTAGCCCACGAGCCCGAGCGCCTCGAGCGCCGCCCGCACGTGCATGGCGACCGCGAGCACGTCCTCGAAGCTCGCTCCCATCGGGTCGAGGTCGAAGAACAGGTAGTCCGGCTGCTCGGCGGAGCCGCACCGCGAGTGCAGCGGGTGCATCTCGATGCAGCCGAGGTTCGCGGCATACAGCAGCGTCGAGAGGTCGTTCACCATCAGGTACCCGATCATCCCGGTCTTCGCGTCCTCGCTCTCGACGTGGCAGCGGGCGATCCAGTCGGGCGTATGCGACGGGGCGGTCTTCTCGTAGAAGAAGTCGCCCGCGATCCCGTCGGGCATCCGCTTCATCGTGAGCGGGCGCTCGCGGAGGTGAGGCAGGATCAGGTCGGCGACGTTGAAGTAGTACGCGACGAGGTCGCCCTTGGTGTAGCCCCGGTCGGGCCAGAAGACCTTGTCCAGGTTCGACAGCCGCAGCTCGCGGCCGTCGGCCTCGGTCCACCAGGCGTCGCCGCGCTTGTGGGCCGGCAGTTCCCTGGGGAGCTCGACGGTGAACGCGCGACCGCCGG
>JBIOTM010000092.1:0-5868 GCA_044865955.1 Actinomycetota bacterium
CTCGCCGCGGGCGCGAGCGCCCGCGGCGAGCCCGGCGTGTGGATCCAGTACTCGGACCGCTACTACGCCGCGTTCGTCAACGACCTCCACCTGAACAACGTCGAGGCGGTGTTCCACAGCCCGGAGCCGATCGCGGACGCCCCGGTCCGCGGGGGCGCCCCGTGAGGGTCCAGCGGGAGTCGAGTCGGTAGCCCCGTAGGCTCCTGGGATGGAGTTCCTCTTGGTGCACAGCCCCCTCGTGGGGCCCGGCACGTGGTCGCCCGTCGCCATCGAGCTCGGACGGCGAGGACGGCGCGCGGTCGTCCCGTCGCTGCTCGCCGCGACCGGGACGCGGCCGCTGCACTGGCGACACTGCGTGGACACCGTCTGCGAGGCGATGGGAACGCTCTCGGGGCCGATCGTCCTCGTGGGACACAGCCTCGGAGGGTTGTTGCTCGCGGCGATCGTCGGAGCAGCGACCTCGCCCGTCGCCCGGCTGATCTTCGTGGACTCCGGCGTCCCGGCCCGGACGGGTGAGACGCCCCTGACCCCGCCGCCCTTCGTCGATCGACTCCGATCGCTCGCCGTCGACGGTTCGCTGCCCCCGTGGTCCGACTGGTGGGGGGACGACGTCATGCGGGAGCTCGTCCCGGACGACGACCTGCGTACGGCCCTCGTGCGCGAGATGCCCTCCCTCCCGCTCTCCTTCTTCGAGCAGCGCGTCCCGAGCCCCACCGGCTGGGATCGCATCCCCTGCGCGTACCTCCTCCTCTCCGACGCCTACCGGGACGCCGCCACCGAGGCGACGGGACGAGGGTGGCCCGTCGAGGAGATCGCCGGGGCCCGGCACCTCCACATCGCCGTGGCTCCCGAGGCGGTCGCCGACGCCCTGATCCGGCTCACGCCCTGACCGCCTTGGGTGTGAGCCTCGTCACAGAGCCGGCGGGAGCCCGGTGCTACGCTCGGTCGCGATGGATGCTGCCGTCTGGATCGCGATCGGACTCCTCGCTGCGACGTCGCTCGGCAGTCTCTTCTACCTAGGCGCCCGCATCGATGGGTATGGCGCCCGCATCGATGGGCTTGGCGCCCGGATCGATGGGCTTGGCGCCCGCATCGACGCTTTCGCTGGCAGGATGGATGCGCGCTTCGATTCACTCGAGGCTCGGATGGATGCCCGGTTCGCGCGGGTCGAGGAGCGGCTGGACGCGCACCTCGACCGGCACGCCGGCTGAACCTCAGCTAGAGCTCGGACTTCGCCTCCGCGAACGCCCGCACCGCGAACGACAGGTCCTCCATCGAGTGCGCGGCCGACACCTGCGCCCGGATCCTCGCCTTGCCCTTGGGGACGACGGGGTAGGAGAACCCGATCACGTACACGCCCTTCGCGAGCATCGCTTCGGCCATCCGCGCCGCCAGCGCGGCGTCGCCGACCATCACCGGCACGATCGGGTGCTCGCCGGCAAGCACGTCGAGGCCGGCGCCGACCATCTCGGCGCGGAAGAACCTCGTGTTCTCCTCCAGGCGGTCGCGGAGCTCCGTCGAGGCGGTGAGGAGCTCGATCGCCTTCAGCGAGCCCCCGACCACGGCCGGCGCCACCGTGTTGGAGAAAAGGTACGGCCGCGATCGCTGGCGCAGGAGCTGCACGATCTCACGCCGGCCGCTGACGTAGCCGCCGCTCGCTCCGCCCATGGCTTTGCCCAGCGTCCCGGTGAGGATGTCGACGCGCCCCATCACGCCGTGGTGCTCGTGCATCCCGCGGCCGTTCCGGCCCATGAACCCGACCGCGTGCGAGTCGTCCACCATCACCAGCGCGTCGTGGCGTTCCGCCAGGTCGCAGATCGCCGGGAGGTCGGCGAAGTAGCCATCCATCGAGAAGACGCCGTCGGTGGCGATCAGCCGGCGACGCGCCCCGGCGGCCTCCTTGAGCTGCGCCTCCAGGTCCTCCATGTCGTTGTTCCGGTACCGGAAGCGTTGCGCTTTCGACAGCCGGATCCCGTCGATGATGCTCGCGTGGTTGAGCTCGTCGGAGATCACCGCGTCGTCCTCGCCCAGCAGGACCTCGAACAACCCGCCGTTCGCGTCGAAGCAGGACGAGTACAGGATCGTGTCGTCGGTCCCCAGGAAGCCGCTCAACGCGGTCTCGAGGTCCTTGTGGAGCTCCTGGGTCCCGCAGATGAACCGGACCGACGCGAGGCCGAATCCCCACCGATCCAGGGCGGCGTGCGCGGCGGCGATCACCTCGGGATGATCGGCGAGCCCCAGGTAGTTGTTCGCGCACATGTTCAGCACCGACCGTTCGCCGCCGCGCACGCCCACACGCGCGCGCTGCGGCGTGCTGAGGACCCGCTCGGGCTTCTCGAGCCCGGCCTCCCTGATCGCTCCGAGCTCTCGCTCGAGCTGGGGAGCGACCGTCTCGGTCGTCACGCCCGCCCGCCCCAGTCGAGCAGCACCTTCCCGGTCTCTCCCGTCCGGATGGCCGCGAACGCCTCCTCGAAGTCCTCCGCCCGGAAGCGGTGCGTGATCACGGGGGTGATGTCCAGGCCGCTCTGCAGCATCACGGTCATCATGTACCAGGTCTCGTACATCTGACGGCCGTACACGCCGCGGATCGTGAGCTGGTCGAAGATCACGGTGTTCCAGTCGATCGCGAACGGCTCATCCGGCAGGCCGAGCACGGCGATCCTCCCGCCGTGCGCCATGTTCGCCAGCATGTCGTGCACGGCGGACGGGTTCCCGCTCATCTCGAGCCCGACGTCGAACCCTTCCTTCATCGCCAGCTTGGCCTGGGTCTCGGCGACGGAGCCCCGGCGGACGTCGAGCGCCAGGCTCGCCCCCATCGCCTTCGCGAGCTCGAGGCGGTAGGGGTTGACGTCGGTGATCACGACGTGGCGCGCGCCGGCGTGCCGGACGACCGCGGCCGCCATCAGCCCGATCGGTCCCGCGCCCGTGATCAGCACGTCCTCGCCGAGGACGGGGAACTGCAGCGCGGTGTGGACCGCGTTGCCGAACGGGTCGAAGATCGCGGCCACGTCCCGGTCGATCGACGCCTCGTGGTGCCAGACGTTGGTCATCGGGAGCGCGATGTACTCGGCGAAGGCGCCGGGGCGGTTCACCCCGATCCCCTTCGCGAACGCGCACAGGTGGCGGCGTCCGGCCATGCAGTTGCGGCACCGGCCACAGACGACGTGGCCTTCGCCGCTCACCAGGTCCCCGGCATGGAAGTCGCTGACGTTGGAGCCCACGTCGACGATCTCTCCGACGAACTCGTGGCCCACCACGAGGGGGAGGGGGACGTTCTGCTGGGCCCACTCGTTCCAGTCGTAGATGTGGAGGTCGGTCCCGCAGATCCCCGTGCGTTCGACCCGGATCAGGACGTCGTTGATCCCGATCTCCGGCTCGGGCACGTCGGCCATCACGAGCCCGGGAGACGGATCCTGCTTCACCAGGGCTCGCATCGGCCTTTATCCGACGGCGGTCGGGGCCGCGTCGGCGCCGGGGGATGACCCTACGCGAGCCGCGGCTTCGGCTCGCTCACCCCAGCTGCTCGACACCGGGAGCTTCGCGACCGCGTCCCGAAGCGCCTCGAGGTCCTCCCGAGAGAGCTCGAGGAGCTCCGGAGGTGGTTCGAAGAAGTGGGCGAGCACCCGCTGTTTCGTCCGCTCGCCCAGCGCGGTGAGCACGACGAGCTTGAGGCGGCGATCCTCCGGGACGGAGCGTCGCTCCGCGAGACCTCGTTCCTCCAGGCGATCGACGATGAACGTCGCGTTCGAGGCGTCGCACGTCCATTCGTCGGCGAGGACGCGCATCGTCTTGCCCTCGGTCCGGTCGAGAGCCATGAAGGCGCGCGCGTCGTTCGGCGTCAGTCCCTCGCGTACCAGGACGCGCTGTCGATGCCGGACGGTGTCGAAGAAGAACCGGGCGAGCGGCCGCCAGACCTCGGCGGCGATGGTCTGCTTCGATGAGCGGTTCGGAGCCACGTCTCCATCGTAGTTCGAACGCGCTCGATAGTCCAGGTGACTGGACCATCGGAGCGCTCCGATACTTGACACCCTTCAAGCACATGTGGGAAGCTCCCGGCCCATGGCGGACGCCGCGATCCAGGTCGAGGGTCTCACCAAGCGCTTCGGCGACGTCGTCGCGCTCGACGGCATCGACTTCGAGGTGCCCGCGCGCACGGTGTTCGGCCTGCTGGGTCCCAACGGCGCGGGGAAGACGACCGCGATCCGCATCTTGGCCACGGTGCTGACCCCGGACGGCGGTCGTGCCGAAGTCCTCGGCCACGACGTCGCCCGATCACCCGACGCGGTGCGTCGGGTGATCGGCCTCGCGGGGCAGTTCGCGGCGGTCGACCCGAACCTCACCGGCCGCGAGAACCTCCGGCTGGTCGGCCTCCTCACGCAGATGGTCTGGTCGGCGATCCTGCCGCGCGCCGCCGAGCTCCTTGCGCGGTTCGATCTCACCGACGCCGCGGACCGTCCCGCCCGGACGTACTCGGGCGGCATGCGGCGCCGATTGGACATCGCCGCAGCCCTGATGCCGCGACCACGGGTTCTCTTCCTCGACGAGCCGACCACCGGTCTCGACCTGTTCAGCCGCAACGAACTGTGGAACATGATCCGCGAGCTGGTCCACGACGGCACGACGGTCCTGCTCACCACCCAGTACCTCGAGGAGGCCGACCGGCTCGCCGACCGGGTCGCGGTGATCGATCAGGGCCGCGTGATCGCGAACGACGCGCCGTCCGTCCTGAAGGCCAAGCTCGGCAGCACCGTCGCGGAGCTGGGGTTCGACGAGGAGGAGTCGGCCGAGCGCGCGCGGTCGCTCCTGGCGGACGGGCGCAATGTCGAACGCGAGGGTGCCACGGTCCGCCTGAGCACGAACGACGGGCCCCGGGTGCTGATCGAGGTGCTCCGGACACTCGACGGGGCGCAGCTCGCGCCGTCGACGCTGACGGTCCACGAGCCGAGCCTGGACGACGTCTTCCTCGCGCTCACCGGCCACCACGCGGAGGCCGAACCGGAACCCGAGGAGTTGGTCGGCGCCGGCCGACCCGGAAGGAGGGGTCGAGGATGAGCGCGGTCGCGGTCGAGACGCAGGAGCGCCCGGCTCCGATCCGAGCGTTCCGAGACGCGAGGGCGGTGACCTGGCGGAACCTGATCGGATATCGCCGGGTCCCTCAGCTGCTCGTCTTCTCCACGATCCAGCCGGTGATCTTCGTGCTGCTGTTCCGGTACGTCTTCGGCGGCGCGATCTCGCCGAACAAGCTCCCGCCCGGCGTCTCCTACGTCGACTTCCTGATGCCGGGGGTCTTCGTGCAGACCGTGATCTTCGGGGCGATCGCCACCGCGATCGGGCTCGCCACGGATGTGAAGTCGGGCCTGCTCGAGCGGTTCCGTTCGCTGCCGATGGCGCGGAGCGCCGTCCTCGCGGGCCGGACGTTCGCCGACCTCACCCGGAACGTCTTCGTCGTGGTCCTGATGCTGGTCGTCGGCATCCTGGTCGGCTTCCGGATCCACTCGAACGTGATCGCGCTGATCGCCGGTCTCCTCCTCCTCCTGGCCTTCGGCTACGCGATGTCATGGATCTTCGCCACGGTCGGCCTGTTCGTGGGCGATCCCGAGACGGCACAGGCGGCGGCGTTCCCGGTCCTCGCGCCGCTCGTGTTCGCCTCGACCGTGTTCGTCCCCGCGATCTCGATGCCGGGCTGGCTCCGGGTCTTCGCCGAGCACCAGCCGGTCTCGATCACGGCCGACGCCGTCCGCGCGCTGGTCCTGGGGCAGCCCGCGACCTCGCTGATCCTGCGCTCGCTGGCGTGGTCGATCGGGATCCTGATCGTCTTCGCGCCGCTCGCCGTCGCCCGTTACCGGCGCGCGGTCTAGGTTCGCTACC
>JBIOTM010000093.1:0-6459 GCA_044865955.1 Actinomycetota bacterium
TCGGTCACTTCCCCCTTGTGCGCAGCGAAGGCCGCCAAGACTTCATCCTTCTCCCCCGGGGGAACACCGAAGTGATCGAGCGAGCGACCCAGCTCGGCCGCGACCTCATCGAACTCATCGGGCGTGATACGGAACTCGCGGTGGGCCTCTTCCAGCCCGAGGGGGGTGCTGCCCGGCTTCGTGGCCTCGAACGTGAAGGGTCCACCGGCGACGTTGCAAACCCACAACGTACGCATGAACTTCAGCCCCGGCAGCCTGTCCAGCCGGTTGGTATGCCAATCACGAAGGTCGGGGTCCTTCGACTCTTGGCCGACGATGGGGTTGTTGACGAGCGCATCGCTGAAACGGTCGACCACCCCAGCGATCGCGAACACGCCACCCAGCCGTTCGTACAGGGTCGGCTCCGCCATGCCGCTCCCTCCTCCCGCATGTCCGATCCGGCGGACCGCCCGCCGACGGACGTCGAGCAGACATGACCGGGGGCGTCTGGCTCTCGGCGTGCGTCCGCCCCAAGGACTACGGGCCGACATGCGGGCCGGTTCACGAAGCTCGCGTCTTCTGACTCTCGAGGGATCCCTCGAGAGTCAGAAGCCGAACGAGGGGTTCAGCGGGATCCGTATCGGCCGGGCGTGGTGCCGACGTGGCGCTTGAAGTGCTTGGTGAAGTGCGCCTGGTCGTGGAAGCCGACGTCGGCGGCTACCTGCGCTAGCGGCTGGCCGTCGAGTAACCGTCCACGCGCCACGTCGATCCGGCGCCCGACGAGGTAGCGGTGGGGGGAGATCCCGAACCGGCGCGTGAACGACCGGACGAGGTGCGCCGGCGAGACGCCCAGGATCCGTCCGGCTTCGGCCAACGTGATGCCGATGAAGAGGCGCGCGTCGAGGAGGTCCCGGAGTTCCTCGGCGATCGACGCGCCGGGCTCTGTCTCGTCGTGGCCGCGCTCGCCCAGGTGCTCACCGAGCCGTGGCGCGACGAGCGCGAAGATCGACTCGGCCTCGAACGCGTCGCCGGGATCGCCGAGCGCCCGGTGGAGCGACCGGAAGCCTCGGACGAGCGAGGCATCCACCACGTCCGGCTCGTCGACGGCCGGGCCGATCAGATGCTCGCCGAGGACCTCGGTCCCGACGTAGAGCACGCGCTTGCGGTACCCGGCGCTCGCGGCCGGCCGGCCGTCGTGCACGACGTGGGGAGGCAGCAGCGTGACCTTCGATCCCTCCACCCCACGGTGGCGCCGTTCGAGGTCGTACGCGATCGATCCCTCGTCCACCGTGAAGACGGTCCAGGCGTCGTGGGTGTGCGCCGCGTAGGCGTGGTCGACGAACCGGGCGTGGAAGACCTCGTGGATCCCGGGCACCTCGGGCTTCCACGCGCGCACCCACTGCCCCGGTCGCTCCACGACGCGAAGAACGTACAAGACCCGGGCTTCGATCGAGCTCGAGACGACGCACAGAACCGCACGTGGCACAGTGATCGGAGGATGAGGCTCGAACAGGCGCGTCGGTTCGCGTTGTCCCTTCCCGAGACGACCGAGCAGGCGCACTTCGAGAAGTCGTCGTTCCGCGTCGGCGGGAAGATCTTCGCGACCGTCCCACCGGGAGGTCGACACCTGCACGTGTTCGTGGACGAGCACGAGACTCGGGCGTCCGTCGCCGATGACCCCTCCGCGTTCGATCAGCTCATGTGGGGGAGGAGGCTGGCAGGCGTCCGTGTCGATCTCCGGGTTGCGGACCGAGCGACGGTCTTCGAACTGCTCGAGGAGGCGTGGCGCCGGAAGGCACCGAAACGCCTGATCGCCGCGCTCGACGCCGACCGGAGGGGATAGCGTCGGTCGGCGAGCTCGGCCGAAAGCTCGTGCCTGCTCGGTGCCGTGGTCGAGCTCGGACCGATCCTCCCGAACGCCGGAACCGCCCGGTCGACGCTGCTTTACTCGGCGGCGCCCTCCGACCCACCGGCACCGACTTCCTCCGGCTCACCGCCAACGCGGACGACGAACGCCTCGAGGTCCGGATCCTCGCTCGTCAGTTCGCGGTGGATCGTGTTGGACGGAACGATGAAGAAGTCGCCGGCGCGGGCGACGATGCGCTCGCTCCCGTTCGGGCCGAACTCGACCGTCACGGACCCTCGGATGACATACACGTGCGTGTCGTTCGTGGCGTGATGGTGCCATCCGCTCACGTCGCCGGCCTCGTTCTGGATCCAGCCGGCCCAGCCGACCCAACGGCCGTCGAGATCGTGGAAGTGCCGTCGTTGCGGACCGGGCGGCTCCGGCATCGGTTCGTTCGGGTGGAGGACGACGGGTCGTGGTGTCCTCGTCATCGGCCAACTCTAGGGCGCCGCGCCTGCGCAAGGATCGCCGGAGCTTCTCCGGTCTTCGGTTAGACCTGGGCGAGGACCTGGATCAGGGGACGCGGGATCGCCGAGGGGTCGAGGGCCTCGACGAGCAGCGGCGCGTACTCGATCTTCCGGCTCGCGTTCCCGAGGAAGCGCCTGAGTTGCTGCTCGAGAGGTCGTCCCCGCCACTGGGGTTGCCTGGTGAGGGATCGGAACGACCGGAGCTCACCACGCTGCCGGACGATGTCGATCACCGCGTCGGCTCCGAGCGCGCGGATCAGCTCGTCCTCCAGATCCTCGACGCAGGCGAAGAAGCCGAGCCGTTCCATGTCGGCGCGGGACAGCCTCGACCCGAGGCCCGCCCGCTCGAGTCCTCGGCGGATGTCGGGTTCCTCAGCCAGGTCGTACAGGCCGGCTCGCGCGATGCGGAGTCCGCGCGGCCCGAACCGATCGAGGAATCGACCGATGTTCGTGGCGCCGTTCATCGCCACCACGGAGATCCCCTCGGCGCTCAGGTTGCGTCCGCGGCGTGACGCCACCGCCTCGAGCGCGACCTGGTCGCTGACCCCTTCGACGAGGATCACCGCACGCTCCGACGCTCGTCGGTCGCTCGCATCGCCCGTGGATCCCGCCCGTCGCTCCACGAGGCGAAGAACGTACAAGACCCACCGCGCGGCGCCGGCTTCCGCGTGGGTGTTCGCGGTCGCGGTGGTCGGGACCTTCCTCCCCGAGGACCTACTCGGCTGGCCGGCGTCGCGCTCCTCGCGGGCGTCGTCCTCGTGGTCGTCAGCGTCTCGTTCACGATCTGGGCGGCCGGAGGCGCGGCACGGTTCGTTCCTCACGCGGCCATCGATCCAGCCGGCGCGCCACCCTCCGATGGTTCGCGTCGGGCGAGCAGGACGAGTGCGACGACCGCGGCGGCACCGTGCAGGAGCGCGACGACCGTGGCGGCGATGGTGACGCGCGTTCGCGACTCCTCCACCTGATGCAGGATCTCCCGGATATCGAGGATCAAGAACCCGAGCATGGCCGCCGCCGTGACCGCGACCGGCCAGCGCCACGCCGACCTGGTCCAGACGAGGAAGGCGAGGAGAAGGGAGGCGACCCCCGCGCCGATCGCGAGCGGGATCGACTCCGGGTCGCCCGAGGATCGTTCCCTCTTCCTGCGTCGCCCCTTCCTCCGATCCGGTCGGTTCACCTTCCTCGCCAGCCTCCCCGCCGGACTCCCCGCCGGTCTCGACGTGCGGCGTCTCCGCGGACCCGCTGTGCGCGTCCTCGGTCGCGCGCTCGATCGTGACGCCGATGAAGAACGCGACGGTCGCCGCGACGACGAGCCCGACGAGGACGCCTCGAAGGGTCTTCCTCCCGTCGATGTCACGCGACGCTTCCAAGCCGGTCACGTCGTCGGAGCCTCGTTGAGGCCGAACCGGTCGAGGAGGTCACGCATGACGGGGTCGGCCGACTCCGGGTCGATCACTCGCTCCAGCGCGCCTCGGATGTGCGGGTCCGCCCGGAAGATCAGGTCGGGGGCGTCGGATCTCCGTTCCACACGAAGGAGTCCGCGGCGACCGATCGCCTGGATCTCATCCAGCCTCGCGGCGTAGTCGTCCGCCGACAGGGAACACGCGATAGGCACATCCCCACCTGCGTCGGAACGATCCTCCATCTTCATGGTCCTTCGGTCGCACGGGTCCTCCCGGTTCGTCGAGCGCGATCGAGCGCTAGTCGTCCAGGCTCCCCATCGTCAGGTTCACGGTCGTACCCGTCACCCCGCTGGCCAGATCGGACGCCATGAACGCCGCCACGTTCGCCATCTCCTCGAGCGCCATCAGCCGTTTCGGGTGAGTCCTGCTCGCGAGCATCGCTTGCCACTCGTCCCAGGTCATCCCTGATGCCTCGGCGCGAGGCTCGAAGGCTTTCCTGATCGTGGCCGTCTCCGGCATCGCTTGCGGGCGCAGCCCGACCACGCGGATGCCATGGGGCGCGAGCTCGGCGGAGAGACTTCTCGTGAATGCCTCCTTGGCCGCTTGCGCCGGACCGTAGCCGCCCACCAGCGGGATGCCCGTCCGCGAGTGGAGCGCCGTGACGGTCATGATCACCCCCGACCCAGGCGGCACCATGTGACGGGCCGCCAGGCGCGCGGTCAGGAAGTACGACCTCGTGTAGCTCTCGATCGGCAACAAGAACTGCTGGACGTCCAGCTCCGTCAGCGAGACACCCACGATGTTCTCGTTCGGGATCCCGACGGCGTTGAACGAGATATCGACGCGGCCCGCATCGTCCATCACGTACTGGAGATGCGTGTCGACGGCCTGCTCGTCGAGTGCGTCGACCTGCGCAGCCTCAGCGGATCCGCCCGCGGACTCGATCTCCTTGACGACGATCTCGACCGGCGCCAGGTCACGCCCGGTGAGGAAGACCCTGGCTCCCTCGCGAGCGAACGCGCGTGCGACGGCGCCGCCGATCCCGCCTCCGGCTCCGTAGATCACCGCCACCTTGTCCGTCAGCATCACTCGCTCCCGTACTCGTCGTGGCGGCGGATCCAGAGCTGCCAATCGTCCTCACCCTCGCCGCGACCCTTCGGGGCGTGGTCGAGGATCGGGTAGTACGTCATGACGAACTCCAATCCCCGCCACGTCGTCGAGTACGTGTGGTACACGTCGTCGCCCTCCCGGACGAACGCGCTGAACCCCGGGCTCTCCGTGAGGTAGCCGGCGATGTCCGTGCCCGTCGCGCGGGCGTTGTGCGCGACGATCGGCGGGAACGCCCCGTTCAACTCCCTGGACGGGAGGGCGACCTGCGACACGGCCTCGCGGGACTGCTCCTCGGTCTGCGAGAAGCCGAGGTCGAAGTTGAAGTCGCCGGACGAAGCCGACACCCACGGGATGCTCCAGCCCATCCGGCGCTCGAACGCCCGGAGCTTCTCGATCGGCGCCTGTGAGACGAGGATGATCGTCACGTCCCGGGCGTTCAGGTGCGGGACGATGCCGTCGATCGAGTCCGCGATCGACGAGTTCACCGGGCAGCCCGCCTTGTAGCTCGGCCCGAACATGAAGTGGTAGACGAGCAGCTGGGATCGCCCGTCGAACAGCTCCGCGAGCGACTTCTCCCCCTCGGGGGTGTCGAAGCGATAGTCCTTCTCCACGTTCACCCAGGGCAGGTCCCGGCGCGCCTGGGCCAGCTCGTCGCCCAGCCTGGTGTGCTCCTTCTCCCGCTTGAGCAGCCCCTCGCGTGCCGCGAGCCATTCCCCGCGCGTTCCGATCGTGTGACCTGCCATCGTTCACTCCCTCCTCGTCGGGTCTGCCCGTTCAGACACCGGCCGGCTGGCGAACTGGGCGGTCAGGTCCGAGTGGCGGGAACGACGCGGGCGCGACGCCGGACCCTATGCTCGGTGACATGGCGATCACGCGGTGCGGTGGGATCGAACGACGAACTCAGTGAGAGGGGAACTCCGACCATGAAACTGACGACCGTCACGCACGTCTCCGTCGACGGAGTGATGCAGGGACTCGGGGGGGCGGATGAGGACCGCAGGGGCGGGTTCGAGCGCGGCGGATGGGCCCTGCCATTCTTCGAGGAGGACGACGAGGGCGGGACGTTCCTCGACCAGGTCTTCGAGCGCGCCGACGCGTTCCTGCTCGGCAGGCGGACCTACGAGATCTTCGCCGGGTCCTGGGGAACGTGGGACGATCCGGGCGACAGCCCGATCTGGACGGCGTTGAACACGAAGCCCAAGTACGTCGCATCGACCACGCTCAGCGATCCGCGATGGGCGGACACGACCGTGCTCTCCGGCGACGTCGCGGCGGCCATCGGCGAGCTGAAAGCCAAGCCGGCCGGTGAGCTGCAGGTGCACGGCAGCGGCAACCTGGTCCGCTGGCTATTCGACAACCAGCTCGTCGACGAGATCACCCTGCTCACGTATCCCGTGGTCATCGGCCAGGGCACGCGGCTGTTCCCCGACGCCGGCCCGGACATGGCGCTCGACCTCGTCGACTCGTGGGCCACCCCGAGGGGGTTAACGATCCAGGTCTACCGACCCAGCGGTCGCCCGCGGTATGCAACCGCCACGGCCGACTGAAGCACGTGACATAGACCTCGATCAACGAGCAGAGGTCAGGCCACGCC
>JBIOTM010000094.1:0-4523 GCA_044865955.1 Actinomycetota bacterium
GTCGCCGCGGACGGCGACGTGGCGATCACGAGCATCAGCACCGCGTCGTCGTTCCGTCCCGCGAGCCACCCGGCCGCTCGCGCCGCCGCGTCGGATGGGCTCTCCGCATGCATCGCATGAGCGGTGACCGGGGCGGGCGTCACGTCACGGGAGTCGATCACGAGACGCATCGCGTCTCCGATGTCCACGCGACCGTTCATCAGCGCGGCCCCTCCGTTCGCAGCAAGAGCACGCAACGAGGGCACATCGAGCAGATCGGGAAGCGTCGCGTGCTCGAGGAACACGACCGCCGCGGGCGGCGGCTCGTACGCGCGGGCCGGTCCGGCGAACGGGAACAGCAGCACGACCAACACGAGGAGCGCCCGCCTCACGGGAGGCGGACGAGCTCGGGGTCGCGTCGGACCTCGGCGCCGAGGGCGGCGAGTTTGGCCTCGAAGCCCTCGTACCCCCGGTCGACGTGCTGGATGTCCGCGATCTCGCTGACGCCGTCGGCGGTGAGCGCCGCGACCACCATCGCGGCGCCCGCCCGGATGTCGAGCGCTCGCACCGGTGCCGCCGAGAGCTGTTCCACCCCCCGGATCACGGCGTGGTGACCTTCGGTCCGGATGTCCGCGCCCATCCGCCGCAGCTCGTCGACGTAGGTGAACCGTCCCTCGAACACGTTCTCGGTCGCGATGCTCGTGCCGTTCGCGGTCGAGAGCATCGCGAGCAGGATGGGCTGGAAATCCGTCGCGAGCCCAGGGTACGGAAGGGTCACGAAGTCGGCGGCGCGCGCGCGTTCGGGCTGCCGGATCCGCAGGCCGTCGTCGGTCACCCTCACCTCGGCGCCCGCCTCCGCGAGCTTCTCGAGGAACAGCTCGAGGTGATCCGGCCGTGCCCCGTCGAGGACGACGTCGCCTTTCGTCGCCACGGCCGCCGCTCCCCACGTCCCGGCCTCGATCCGGTCGGGGATCACCGTGTGCTCGGCGGGGCGGAGCTCCTCCGCGCCTCCGATCTCGATCGTCGCGGAGCCGGCGCCGCGGATGCGCGCTCCCATGGCGACGAGGAACGCGGCGAGGTCCGCGATCTCCGGCTCCCTCGCGGCGTTGTCGATCGCCGTGGTCCCCTCCGCGGCGACGGCAGCCATCATCAGGTTCTCGGTGGCGCCGACGCTCGGATAGTCGAGCGTGATCGAGGCCCCGGAAAGGCCGCGGGCCCTCGCGACCAGGAACCCGTGCTCCGCGTCGATCTCCGCTCCCATCCTCCGCAGACCCTCGAGGTGGAGGTCGATGGGCCGGGAACCGATGTTGTCCCCGCCCGGCATCGCCACCCGCGCCTCCCCCGTCCGCGCGAGCAGCGGTCCGAGGACGACGATCGACGCGCGCATCTGCCGGACGAGCTCGTAGGGGGCCTCCACCGAGGAGAGGTGCGTCGCGTCGACGGCCACGCCCGCGTCCTGCCAGGCCACCGTGGCGCCGAGCTGCTCCAGCACCTCGCCCATCGTGAAGCAGTCCTGGATGCGAGGGACGTTCCGCAGCAACGAGCGGCCCGGCGCGAGCAGGGAGGCGGCCATGAGCTTCAGGGCGGAGTTCTTGGCGCCCGAGATCCGGACGGATCCGGTGAGGCGGGCGCCCCCCGTCACGAAGAGGCGGTCCACCGGGGCATCGTACTTGCGCCGGAGCAGCTACCCGGTCAGCGCGATCCTCGCTTCCGCCTTGGCGATCTCCGACTTCGCCTGCTCGTCCTCATCGACCACCCCCGCGGAGCGCAGCTCCTCCAAGCGAAGCCTGACGGCCTCCACGTCGATCTCCTCGGCCAGTTGCGCGTTCGTGGCCAGCACGTCGACCCGCGTGGCGCCCTCTTCGCTCGACACGTGCATGAACCCCCCGTCGACCACGGCCTTCAGCCACGTGCCGTCCTCCAGCTGGACCTGGAGCGGCCCGATCGCCAGCTGGATCAGGAGCGGGGCGTGACCCGTGAGGATCCCGACGTCCCCGTCGACCCCGTGCGCGACGACCTCGTTCGCCGTCCCCGCCCAGACCTCGCGTTCGGGCGTGACGACGTGGACCTCGAGGGCCACTAGGCCGCTTCCAGCTGCTTCGCCTGCTCGACGGCCTCCTCGATCCCTCCGACGAGGAAGAAGGCCTGCTCGGGCAGATGGTCGTAGTCGCCGTCGCAGAGGCCCTTGAACGAGGTGACCGTCTCGTCGATCGGCGTGTACTTGCCCGGGATCCCGGTGAACTGCTCCGCCACGAAGAACGGCTGCGACAGGAACCGCTGGATCTTGCGCGCTCGGGACACGATGACCTTGTCCTCCTCGGACAGCTCGTCGATCCCGAGGATCGCGATGATGTCCTGCAGGTCCTTGTAGCGCTGGAGGATCTCCTGCACGCGCCGCGCGACCGTGTAGTGGTCCTCGCCGACGTACCGGGGGTCGAGGATCCGCGACGTCGAGTCGAGGGGATCGACGGCCGGATAGATCCCGAGGGCGGCGATGTCTCGGGAGAGCACGGTCGTGGCGTCGAGGTGATGGAACGCGGTGTGCGGCGCCGGGTCCGTGATGTCGTCGGCCGGCACGTAGATCGCCTGGAGCGACGTGATCGACCGGCCGCCGGCCGACGTGATCCGCTCCTGGAGCTCCCCCATCTCGTCGGCCAGCGTCGGCTGATAGCCGACGGCGGACGGCATCCGTCCGAGCAGCGTGGACACCTCGGATCCCGCCTGGGTGAACCGGAAGATGTTGTCGACGAACAGCAGCACGTCCTTGTGCTCGACGTCGCGGAAGTACTCGGCCATCGTGAGCGCGGAGAGCGCCACGCGCAGACGGACGCCCGGCGGCTCGTCCATCTGCCCGAATACCAGCGCGGTCTTCTCGATCACGCCGGACTCGGTCATCTCGAGGAACAGGTCGTTCCCCTCGCGGGTCCGCTCGCCGACGCCGGCGAAGACCGACACCCCTCCGTGCTGTTCGGCCTGGCGTCGGATCATCTCCTGGATGATCACGGTCTTGCCGACGCCGGCGCCGCCGAACATCCCGATCTTGCCGCCCTGCACGTAGGGCTCGAGGAGGTCGATCACCTTGATCCCCGTCTCGAGCATCTGCTTCTTGGGCTCGAGCTCGGCGAAGGCCGGCGGGTCGCGATGGATCGGCCACCACTCGGCGGCGTGGATCGCCGAGGCGTCGGCGTCGAGCGGTTCGCCGATCACGTTGTAGACGTGGCCGAGGACGCCCTCACCCACCGGCACCCGGATCGGGGCGCCGGTGTTGGTCACGCGGGTCCCGCGGACGAGCCCGTCGGTCGGTCGCAACGCGATCGCCCGGACCGTCGAGTCACCGATGTGCTGCGCCACCTCGCAGGTGATCGTGGTCGTCCGCTGCTCCAGGGTGAGATCCACCGTCAGCGCGGTGTGGATCTCGGGCAGCTCGGCCGGCGGGAACTCCACGTCCACGACCGGGCCGATCACCCGCACCACGCGTCCGTCCGCGGGTCCGTTCCGCGCCTTCTCGTCTCCTGGCATCGCTATCCCTCCGAGGCGGCGGCCAGCGCCTCGGCCCCGCCGACGATCTCCATGATCTCCGTGGTGATCTCGTCCTGCCGCGCCCGGTTCGCCTGGCGGGTCAGGACCCTGATGAGGTCCTCGGCGTTGTCGGTCGCGGCCTTCATCGCCCGGCGCCGGGCCGCGTTCTCCGACGCCGCGGACTCGAGCAGCGCCGCGTACACCTTCGTGATCACGTACTGCGGCAGCAGGTGATCGAGGATCTGCTCGGGCTCGGGCTCGAAGAGGTATTCGGGATGGACGATGCCCAGCCCCGTGCCGGTGACCTCCTCCGGAGCGATCGGGAGGAACCGTTTCGATGTGGCCCGCAGGGTGAAGGCCGAGCGGAAGTCGGTGTACGCCGCGTGGAGCTCGTCGATCTCCTGTTCGGCGAAGTGGTCGATCAGCGTTCGTCCGACCCGCTGCGCCTCGTCGTACGGGGGGACCTCGCTGAACCCCCGCCACGTCTGCCGCATGGGGACGACACGGAACCGGAAGTACCCGATGCCCTTCCGGCCGATCACGTAGAGGACCGGCTCGAGGCCGCGACCCCGCACGTCCCGGATCACGCCCTCCGCCACCTTCAGCACGTTCGCGTTATAGGCGCCGGCGAGCCCCCGGTCCGAGGTCATCACCAGGACGCCCGCCTTCGAGGGCTGCTCCCGATCCTCGAGCAGCGGGTGCTGGACCGTGCCGGTCTGTCGGGCCAGGTCCTCCATCGCCTTCGTGAGCTGCACCGCGTAGGGCCGCGACGCCTCCACTCGCTGCTGCGCCTTCACGATCCTCGAGGAGGCGATCAGCTCCATGGCGCGCGTGATCTTCTTCGTGGACTGGACCGAGCGGATCCGCCGGCGGACGACGCGGAGCTTGGCTCCCATCGGTCAGCCCTCGGAGTCCCCGGGCTCGCCGGTCGATCCCTCCGCGTCCTCGTCGACCGAGGACATCCGGTCCCAACCGACGTCCGGCTTGACCTCGTCGGGCGGTGTGCCGGCGCCGCGGCCGGCCTC
>JBIOTM010000095.1:0-4832 GCA_044865955.1 Actinomycetota bacterium
CGTGGAGGTGAGCGGATTCGAACCGCCGGCCTCTGCCGTGCGAAGGCAGCGCTCTACCGGGCTGAGCTACACCCCCCGGGATCGGCAGCGTAACAGATCGTTTCGGGCCGACGGCCGAACGAGTTCACGTCCCTCCCCGCAGCTCGTCGGCGTGGCGATCGAGCGCGTCGCGGAGGTCCTTCTGCACCACCGAGAGCGAGAGGTCCCCTCGGGTCTTCTCGATCAGCGAGCGAGCCACGTCCGTCGAGCGCCGGAGGTTCATCGTGATCGCATCGGGATAGTCCATCGTGACGAGCACGTCGTACATCTCCTCCATCACATCGAGCAGCACCTCCGCCCGGTCGACGGCTCCCTCGCGGAGGAGGTCGAGGAGTCGGCGCCTGCCCTCGCCGATCGCCTCGGCCAAGCCGTTCAGGTAGGCGGCGTCCTCGACGCCGAGCTCCGTCGGCGTAGGGATCTCGGCGCCGGTGACCAGCGCCAGGGTCACGTTGGCCTCCGCGTACTCCTTCTGGGCGTCCTGGAGGTACCCCGCGTAGCGGATGTCGGCGTGCTCCTCGACCGCGGCCAGCCCCTCGTCGAGGGCCGCCCGCGACTCCGCCATCAGGTCCTTCGCGGTGTCGAGCTCGAGCCGGTGGGTGGCGCGGATCGCGTTCGCGCTCGCTCGGATGGAGCGGCGGGCCGCCGGCAGCGCACGTTCACGTGCGGCGTTCTTCGCGTCCAGCCGAGCCTGGATCGAGCGCATCAGCTCCGAGAGGTCCACGCCGGCCTCAGCCGACGAGCTCGGAGGCGGGCCGGACGACGACGTGCACCCGGTCGCTCTCCGCGAGGCCCTCGAGACCGTTGAACGTCTGGCGCGCGTGCCCGTTCCGGCCTTCCATCACGTACCGGGCGGCGAAGGCCGCCGCGCGATCCGGAGGGACGCGAGCTTCCCTCGCCGCGTCGCGAGGGTCGGCCACGGATCGCCGTTTGATCGAGATGAGCATCCAGAGGTACGCGCCCAACAGGATCGTCAACGCCAGCGTGACGTTCCAGATCACCCGGAGCGGAGGCACGAGGCCCATCAGCGCGGTCACGCCGACCGATTCGATCAGGAAGACGAGGACCCGCTTGCGACGGTCACGGATCCGGGCCCGGCGTCTCTCGGCGTCGCCGATGAACCTCGCTCCCTTGCGGGGGGTCACGATCCAGCGCCCGGGGGTGCCGTTCGCCTCCGCGTGGGCCAAGAACTCCATCCTCCGTTCGAAATCCTGGACTGACGTCGTCATCGACCGCCGTCTCGAGGCGACGGGCAACAGGAACGCGGCCCACATGATGCCCAGCGCCGCGAGGAGCAGCCAATCCAAGGAGTCCCAGCCTCCGTTCTGTCGATCCCGGTGCGACACAACATCTAGGCTGGGGAGGGAACGTAGCACCACATCTAGGGGGAAGCGATCACATCGATGTGATCCGAAGAACTTTTTCACAAAGCCTCGGGAACGCTCGGCGTCAGACGGTGTCCGGAGGCGCTCGGTACGCGCCCGACGCGCCCCCCGACTTCTCGAGCAGTCGCAACCCGTCGATCCGCGTGGCACGGTCGTACGCCTTGGCCGTGTCGTACAGGCTGAGCGCGGCCACGGCCGCGGCGGTGAGGGCCTCCATCTCGACACCCGTTCGGTCGCGCGCGCGGACGATGGTCCGTACGCGGACCTCTCCCGTGGCGGGGTCGGGCTCCACGCGCACCTCCGCCCCGGTCACCGCGACCGGGTGACAGAAGGGCAGCAGCTCGGGTGTTCGCTTGACCCCCATCAGGCCGGCCACCCGCGCCGCCTCGATCGGATCGCCCTTCGGCGTGCCGGCCACGAGCTGAGCGCAGGCCTGGGGCGTCATCGTCACGACGCACTCCGCGGTCGCTTCCCGGTCGGTGACGTCCTTCCCGCCGACCTCGACCATCCGGGCGGCCTGCTCGGCCCCGAGCCGCATCCGTTGGTAGTCCGCGCCGCCGATCACATCAATCCTCCGACGACCGGAACAGCATCACCTTCACCGTCGAGCCCGCCGGCGCCGTCTCGGTCCCGGCCGGGATCATCGCGAGACCGTTCGCCTTGGCCACGGTGGAGATCAGGTTCGAGCCACGCGACCCGGTGGGGATCGCCGTCCATCCGCCCTTCTGTCGGCGCACCTCGACTCGCGCGAACTGGAGCTTCCCTCGAGGTCCTCGGACGTCGCCGGT
Organism: Actinomycetota bacterium; assembly: GCA_044865955.1. Classification (GTDB taxonomy): domain Bacteria; phylum Actinomycetota; class UBA4738; order UBA4738; family HRBIN12; genus JAJNBA01. The sequence goes on from JBIOTM010000095.1 coordinate 2,210, forward strand.
GAGCTTCGCCGACACCTCCGGCCGGAAGAGGTGCCGCCGACCCATCATCTTGAGGATCGCTGGCCGCACGAACGCCTCGATGCTGACGAACACGCTGACGGGGTTGCCCGGCAGCCCGAAGTACGGCTTGCCCTCGACGTGCCCGAACCCCTGCGGCATCCCGGGCTGCATCGCGACCTTGAAGAACTCCACCTCGCCGCGGCGGAAGAAGGCGGCCTTGACGACGTCACGCTCCCCCACCGAAACGCCGCCCGAGGACACGAACGCGTCCGCCTGGATCTCGAAGCTGAACACCGCCTCGCGGAGCGACTCCACGTCGTCGCGGACGATGCCGGCCATGACGGGCGTCGCGCCCGCCTCGCGGAGGGCACCGAAGATGGTCGAGGAGTTCGCGTCGCGGAGCTGTCCGAACTCGGGGGTCACCGTGGGCGGAACGAGCTCGTCGCCCGTCGAGAGCACCACCACGCGGGGACGCGGATGCACGAGCGGCGTCGCCTGTCCGGCGTTCGCGAGGAGTCCGAGCTCGGGACCGCCGAGGCGCTTGCCGGCCGGGACGAGGACGTCGCCCTCCTTGACGTCCTCGCCACGGGGACGGACGTGCGTCCCGGGCGCCGGGCCGTCGAGCAGGCGGACGAGCCGGTCGTCGGCGATCGCGTTCTCGATCGGGACGATGCAGTCGGCTCCCGCGGGGATCGGTGCGCCCGTCGCGATCCGCATCGTCTCTCCGCCCCCCACGACCCCTTCGGGCCGGTGTCCGATCGGGGCGCTGCCCACGATCTTCAGCTCGACGGGGTTCGAGGGCGTCGCGCCGGCGACGTCGGAGGCGCGGACCGCGAACCCGTCCATCGCGGAGGACGCGAAGGCCGGGAGATCCTCGGTGGCCCGGATGTCTTCGGCCGCCACGCATCCGTGCGCATCGGTCAGCGGCAGCGCGAGCGGCGAGAGCGGGACGATCGTGGAGAGGATCTTCTCCCGGGCCTCTTCGACCGAGAGCAGGCCTTCAGCGTCATCGTGATCGTGGACGTGGGGCTGCGCCGCCATCCGGGCCAGTCTAGGCGTGCCCCCGCGGCGCGGCCCTCACTCGAGCTTCTCCCGGCGGATCAGCTCGGCCAGGTACGTCTTGAGCTCGGGACCGACGTCGTCGCGGTCGAGCGCGAGCTCCACGGTGGCGCGCAGGTAGTCGAACTTGTTCCCGACGTCGAAGCGTCCCTCGAAGGTGAGCGCGTACACGGCCTGGTCCTGCGCCAGGAGGTTGATCGCGTCGGTCAGCTGGATCTCGCCGCCGTGGCCGGGCGGCGTCTCGCGGAGCGCGTCGAAGATCTCGGGCGTGAACACGTACCGGCCGATCGCGGCCAGGTTCGATGGCGCCTCCGCCGGCGAGGGTTTCTCCACGATCGAGACGATCCGGACGAGGTCCTCCTCCACGGGCTCCGGCTCGATCGTGCCGTAGAGCGAGACGTCCTCGCGCGGGACCTCGATCGCCGCCAGCACGCTCCGGCCGTACCGTTCGTGGATCTTCAGCATCCGGTCGAGGAGCGGCGTCTTCGGCCGGATCAGGTCGTCGGGCAGCATGACGACGAACGGCTTGTCACCCACGTGCGACTCCGCGTGGGCGACGGCGTGCCCGAGTCCGAGGGGATCGCGTTGACGCGTGTAGAAGATCGTGGCCAGCTCCGCGATCGCCCTGATCTGCTTCAACTCGTCGAACTTCCCCTTCGATTCGAGGAAATGCTCGAGCTCCGCGGACCGGTCGAAATGGTCCTCGATCGACCGTTTGCCCCGTCCCGTCACCATCAGGATGTCGCTGATCCCGGCACGGACCGCTTCCTCGACCACCAGTTGGATCGCCGGTGTGTCGACGACCGGCAGCATCTCCTTCGGGGTGGACTTCGTCGCTGGGAGGAACCGGGTCCCGAGACCGGCGACCGGGATGACCGCGTGCCGCACCTTCACGCCGGCAACGGTACCCGACGGTTGAGATGTCAGCCACGTGCAGGGCCACGGGTAGACTCGTCTCGTGCCGACGTACGAGTACACGTGCCGCGATTGCGGTCACACGTTCGAGATCGTCCAGTCGATGTGGGACGAACCGTTGACGATGTGCCCCGAGTGCGGCGGGAGCCTGCGCAAGGTGTTCGCGCCGCCGGCGATCTCGTTCAAGGGCTCGGGGTTCTACGCCACGGACCACCGCAGGAAGTCGCCCACGCCGCCCGGGAAGGACGAGGCGACGACGAAGGGCGACACGTCCGAGAAGAAGGACTCGGCGCCGAAGAAGGACGGCACCGCCGGGGACGGCAAGCCCGCCAGGGCCTCGTCGTCGAGCAAGGAGCCCGCGGCTCCGTGACGGAGGCGAAGGCGGAGATCGGCGTCATCGGTGGGTCGGGCTTCTACGCGTTCCTAGAGGACACCGAGACCGTCGAGCGGGACACCCCGTTCGGGGCCCCGGCCGCGCCGGTCACGATCGGAGACGTGGCCGGCCGGCGGGTCGCGTTCCTGCCGCGGCACGGCGTGGACCACCGGTTCCCGCCGCACACGGTCCCGTACCGCGCGAACATGTGGGCGCTGAAGGACCTCGGCGTGACCCGGGTGTTCGGACCGTGCGCGGCGGGATCCCTCCGGAGGG
>JBIOTM010000096.1:0-11237 GCA_044865955.1 Actinomycetota bacterium
ACATCTCGGCGGGCAACATCCGGGAGGCGCTCGCTCGGCTGCCGGAGCTCGACGGGATCAACCTGCCGATGGCCCAGCTCGAGCACCTGTTCCGCGTGGCCGAGCGGCTCGACGGCTTCCCTCGCCACATCGCGCTGCACCCGTGCGGGATCGTGCTGTCCTCCCACGACCTGATCGACCGGGTGCCGCTGGAGCGCTCCGCGAACGGCCACCGGATGATCCAGGCCGACAAGGACGACGTCGAGCTGCTCGGCTACCTGAAGCTCGACGTGCTCGGCGTCCGGATGCTCTCGTCGATGCGCCACGCGATGGACGAGATCGCCCGGACGATGGGGGAGAAGGTCGACCTCGACCGGATCCCGCTCGACGACGAGCCCACCTTCGAGATGATTCGCGCCTCCGACACGCTCGGGTGCTTCCAGATCGAGTCGCCCGGACAGCGGGAGCTGCTGCAGAAGCTCCAGCCGAACCGGTGGGAGGACCTGATCGTCGACATCTCACTGTTCCGGCCGGGTCCGGTGAAGTCCGACATGATCACGCCGTACCTGCGGCGGCGCGCGGGGCTGGAGCGGCCGGTCTCGATCCATCCCGACCTCAAGACCTCCCTCCGGGAGACGTTCGGGGTGATCGTCTACCACGAGCAGGTGATGCGGACGCTCTCGGCGATCGCCGGCTGGAACCTCACCTACGCCGATCACGTCCGCCGGCACCTCGACCACGAGGAGATGCTGCCGGGCTTCCGGAGGGACTTCCTCCGGCGCGCCATCCACCGCGGGGTGGACGCCGCGGCTGCCGAGCGGACCTGGGACGCCGTGATCCAGTTCGCGTCGTTCGGGTTCTGCAAGGCGCACGCGGCGGCCTTCGCGGTGCCGACGTACCGGAGCGCCTGGCTGAAGGCGCACTATCCGGCGCACTTCCTGGCCGGCATCCTCACCTACGACCCGGGGATGTACCCGCGTCGGGCGCTGCTGGACGACGCTCGGCGGCGCGGCATCCCGATCCTGCCGCTCGACGTGAACCTGAGCGAGCCGGAGTACACCGCCGAGGAGGTGGGGGGGTCTGGGGGGCTCGAGGAGCGAGCGCCGGACGGCGCGAGCGTAGCCCCCCAGGGATACGGGATCAGGTTGGGGCTCCAGGACGTCCGCGGGATCTCCGATGCCGAGGTCCGGTCGATCCTGATGGCGCGTGCGGAGAAGCCGTTCACGAGCGTGGAGGACTTCCTGCGACGGACGTCGGTGGCCCGGCCGGTCGTGGAGGCGCTCGCGCACGCCGGCGCCTTCGACGCGCTCCCGCAGCCGGAGATCAACCGCCGCGGTCATCTCTACGCCGCGATGACCACCGAGGCCGGACGCGAAGGGGACCAGCTGGCGTTGCCCCTCGCCAGGGGAACGCTCCACCACCGATCCTCTCCGTACGCCTTCAGGGACTACACCGACGCCGAGGTCGTCCGGGCGGAGCTGGAGGTGCTCGGGCTCGACGCGACCCGGCACATCGTGAGCTTCTACGGGCCGCTGCTCCGGGACCTCGGCGTGACGCCCGCGGAGGACGTCTGGCGGTGCAGGACCGACGAGTGGGTGATGGTGGCCGGGGTGAAGGTCGCCTCGCAGACCCCGGCGATCCGCAGCGGCCAACGGATCATCTTCCTCACCCTCGACGATGGCACGGGCCCCCTCGAGGTCACGGTCTTCGAGTCGGTGCAGCCGAAGGTGGCGAAGACCGTCTTCCACGCGTTCGCGATGGCGGTGTGGGGCCAGGTCCGGCGGACCGGCCTGAAAGGGGTCAGCGTCGTGGCGGAGGACGTCTGGGACCTCACCGCCTTGCACCGGGCGCGTGCCGACGGCTCGCTCCGCGAGGCGATGGCCGGACCGGTTCAGCCGAACAGCCCCGACCGTCGCCTGTGGCACGCCAGCCCCGGCTCCGCGGGATGATGTCCGCCGTGACCCGTGGCGAGCGCCCTCTCGAGCCGATCCTGCACGCCGACATCGATGCCTTCTACGCGTCCGTCGAGGTCCTGAAAGATCCATCCCTGCGGGGGAAGCCCGTGATCGTGGGCGGGACCGGTGCCCGCGGGGTCGTCACGAGCGCCTCGTACGAAGCGCGGGCGTTCGGGGTCCGCTCGGCGATGCCCTCGGTCCGGGCGCGACGCCTCTGTCCCGAGGGCATCTTCCTGCCTCCCGACTTCGAGGCCTACCGGACGCATTCGAACCGCTTCCGGGAAGTCCTGCTCGCCCACACCCCGCTGGTCGAGCCGATCTCGCTGGACGAGGCGTTCCTCGACGTCGGCGGCGCCACGCTGCTGTTCGGTCCGCCCGAGGCGATCGCGCGCAGGATCCGGAGCGAGGTCGCTTCGGAGGTCGGCGTGACCTGTTCCGTCGGCGTGGCGCCGACCAAGTTCGTGGCCAAGCTGGCGTCCGACGGCTGCAAGCCCGACGGCCTCCTCCACGTGCGCGCCCGCGAGGTCGCGTCCTTCCTCGAGCCCCTCCCGGTCGGGCGGCTGTGGGGGGTGGGAGAGAAGACCGGGGAGGTGCTGGGACGGCTCGCGATCCGGACGGTCGGCGATCTCGGCCGGACCCCCGTCACGATCCTCGAGCGGTTGCTCGGAGAAGCGGCGGCGAGCCATCTGTCCGCGCTCGCCCATGGGATCGACGACCGACGGGTCGTCGCCTACGAGCCACCGAAGTCGGTGGGGCACGAAGAGACGTTCGATAGGGACCTCGACGACGAGGAGGAGATCCTCCGCGAGCTCTTGGCGCTCTCGGGACGGGTCGCGGCACGTCTCCGCGAGGACGGCTATCGCGCGAGGACGATCACCCTCAAGGCTCGGCTCGCCAACTTCACCACCCTCACCAGGTCGCGGACCCATCCCGACCCCACCGACCTCGGCGCCGACCTCTATCGGACGGTCGCGGAGCTGTACCGCGGGCTGCCGGGGGCCGGCCGTCGGATCCGGCTGCTCGGCGTCCAGGCCGGCGGGCTCGTGCCGGCGGGAGCCGATCAGCTCGCGCTCCTGCGCAACGAACGCTGGGGGGACGTGGAGCGCACCGTCGACCGGATCGAGCGGCGATTCGGGCCCGGCGCGGCCACGCCGGCGAGCCTCCTGGACCGGGGGAGACGACGGTAGTTCCGCGTCACGGGAACCCCTCTCTATAATCGATGCGATAGGTCGTTCCCCCACGACCGGAGGCGCCCATGCCGCTCAACGAGCACGAACAGCGGATCCTCGAAGAGATCGAGCGCCGTCTCTCCGAGGACGACCCGCGGCTCGTGGAACAGGTCACGAGGACCAGCCTCTACACCCACGTGGCCCGGCGGATCCGGCTGGCGGCCGTCGCGTTCGTGCTCGGGACGGTCCTGCTGCTGATGGTGGCGGCCTCGGTGTGGATCGCGGCGGCCGGGTTCGTCCTGATGATGCTCTCGGCCACGCTCGTGTACCACTACGTCGGGCAGCTCGGCCGCGACCAGCTCCGGACGATGCAGCAGCAGGGCGACGCGTCGATCCCGGGGGTCCTCGGGAGGATCGCGGCGCGCGTCGCGGGACGCCTCCGGCGGTCGACCCCGGACGGTCATCCGGACGACTGATCGCTCGGGTCGATCGCGGGCGCGACGTCGGGCGGTCGAAGCGATCGATCCTCACACCCTCTGACCACTGCGCTTGCCACGCCTTCGGCGCCTGGTGTAGAACGTGCATTCCTTCCCCCTGGGTGCGAGTCGTCGCCGGAGGGCGGGTCTCCCAGGAGGACCCGTGGCGGTCGCCCCGTTGGTCGGTTCGGTTGGTCGGGAGTCGAAAGGGCGCGCGTCCGGATGGAGGGTTTCACCGCGCATCAGGCTTGCAAGTTCACGGGCTGCTCACCCCGCCAGCTCAGGTACTGGGACGAGATCCGCTTGGTCCAGCCGTCGGTCCAGGGGACCGGGGGGCGCCCAGGCGTCCCGAGGCTCTACTCGTTCCGCGACCTCGTCGCGCTCCGCGTGGTGAAGTCGCTGCTGGACGGCGGCATGTCGCTGCAGCGCGTGCGGCGGTCGTGGGAGTTCCTCACGAAGAAGGCGGGGCTCACGAAGCACCTCTCCGAGGTGAAGCTCGTGACCGACGGGCAGTCGATCTTCAAGATCTGCCGCCGCGACGGCGAGGTGATCGATGCCCTCCGCGACGGCCAGATGGCCTTCTTCGTCGCGATCGACGACATCGCGACGGGTGTCGAGACGAAGGTCCGCCAGTTCGAGGAGGATCGAGAGAAGTTCGTGCGGGCCCTGCGGGCCGCCGCGGCGCACACGGCGACGGATCGCTCGGCGGCGCGCTGAGGGCTACCGGCGCCGGTACAGCCCCACGAGCCACCGGCCGGGCCCGACGGCTCGCCTGATGTCGCGCAGCGCGGTCTCCGCGGCGTCCACGGCCTCCCTCGCCTGGGCGGTGTCCGGCGTGCGGTCCGAGTAGGCGGCGGCGGTCGTGAGGCGCGTGAGCCGGTCGAGGTGACCGTCGGAGAGGTAGCCGGTCTCCATCACCTTGCGCCGGTACTCCTCCACGGTCTCGCCGGGCCCGCGGGCGAGCCCCAGCCCCGCCGCCCGCTCCGTGAACACCTCGTACGTCGCGAGGATCAGCCGTCGGGGCTCGCCCGCGGCCCCCCGCAGGCGGAGGCGGCGCCGGATCCCCTGGGCCGCGGGCACCAGGAGCAGGACGATCGCCGTGAGGATCCCCGCCAGGAGCAGGGCCATCCGTGCGGAGATGGGGGACACGCCCTCCGTCGGCCCGGTCGTGGTGGGTCGCCCGAGCGCGCCACGAGGGCTTCGGGCTCGAGGGTCGCGGAGCCCCTGCTGGGCGGCACGCGGGTCGAGTGCCTGCCCCGTCACCCGGTCCGTCACCTGTTCCTCCGGGCAACCCGGCCCCTCACACGGCTCGCCGGTGGGCACCGTGTATCCGTTCGTCACCGGGTTCGACCGTCCGGGGGTCGGCTCGAAGGGGAGCCAGCCCCAGCCGGGGAAGCGCACCTCGACCCAGCTGTGCGCCCGATCCGTCGTGATCGAGTACTGGCCGCTCACCTGGTCGCGAACGCCCGAGGTGAACCCCACGACCACGCGCGACGGGATCCCGATCGACCGGAGCATCGCGGCCATCGACGTCGCGAACTGCTGGCAGAAGCCGGCACGCGTCACGGTGAGGAAGGAGAGGATCGTCTGCGTACCGCCCCCGGAATTGGTGTTCTCGTCGTACCGGAACGCCGACGGGTCCCGCAGGTGCTCTTGGATCGCGAAGGCCTTGTCGAAGACCGTGTCCTTGCCCGCCGTCCACCTCACGGCCAGATCGTGGATCTGCAGGGGGAAGCCCGAGGGCAGCTGCAGGTAGGGGTCGGCGGCGGACGTGTGGGGGGAGCCGGAGGCCCGGAGCTCGTCCGCCGTGGGCAGGACGAACGTGGCCTCGACCGAATAGCTGTCGCCCTGCTGGAGCGTGCCGTCGAGGTACGCCACCCCGCCTTCCTGTTCGTAGCGGATCGACGCGCCGGGGACGTCGATGCTCCGCGCCGGGTACAGGCTGGGCAGCCACGGCATGTCCAGGTCGGCCCTCACGTCGAACCCGACCGTCTCGGTCGGATCGGAGGTCGCTTCGGCGGCGGGCAGTGGTTCGCCGGGCGACACCGGCACCCCGGTCACGTCCCGATCGGGCCACCATCCCGCGCCGTCGAACACCGGCAACGAGACGAGCCGCACGTAGGTGGGTCGGGGCGAGGTGACGCGGAGGACCTCGATCGGCTCCCGTCGGCTGAGGGCGCTCCGGACCGACACGAACGGGTCGATCGCCACCCGGTCCTCGGCCGGCGTCCCCAGATCGATCACGGCCCTCGATCCGAAGCCGGGCACGACGATGGGTGCGACGGTGGCCGCGGCGAGCGCCGTCAGCGCCAGCCGCCGCGCCCCACGCCCCGCCGTGACCGCGACGCTCCGCCGGGCCGACGACCAGACGGGACCCCAGCCCTGCACCCGCGCGAGACCGTCCGCGAAGACCACGAGGAGCGCGGCGGCGAGGAAGGCGACGCCATAGAGCGGCCTCACCGTGTCCTCGAGGACGGTGTCCGCGAACGCGACGAGGGCGACCGGAGGGATCAGGCCGAGCAGCGGGCTCCCGGCGCGGAACGCCAAGGCGTGCGCGGAGAACACCGCGGCCCACAGGGAGACGACGGCCGCCAGCATCAGGGGTGCGATCGGTTCCGCGGGCGCGACCTGGATCCTCGCCTGCTCGCCGACCAGGGCGGCGGCGTCGAGCGCCGCCCGGAGCGTGTCGGCGGTCGGCAGGCCGTACCAGGTCGTGCTGGGGAACACGAGGAGACCGACCGCGACCGCGAGGCCGGCCCCGCTGGCGACCGTCGACAGCAGCAGGCTCCGACGCTCGAGGACCACGGCCAGGCACGCGGCCACCAGGGCCGTCGCGAGGAGCCGCAGGGTCGCCGCACCACCCAGGAACACCCGACCGAACGCGAGCGCCGTCGTCGTCGCGAGCAGCAGCGCGGCGAGCAGCCCGATCAGACGGTGCGTGCGAGTGGACGTTCCTGCGGTGAGTGCCATCGCTCCTGCAACCTCATGGACGGAGGAAGGACGATCACGTCCCACCCCGCGCGGGTGAGCGAGAGGCGGGACTGGGTCGCCCGCCCCTCCAGCTGAGCTTGTCGTTCGGGGGGGAGTCGGGTGGGATCGGTCGGGTAGATCAGGATCGCCAGCTTCTGCCCGAACCCGGCGCCCGCGCGGATCAGGGACGCCAGCTCTGCGGGCGCCGGCGGCGCGGACACGAACACGAGCGACGTGTCCGGGGACGAGCCCGCGCGGAGATGCGCGAGCGCCGGGCCGATCGATCGCGCCTCGGCGTGCGAGAGACCCGTCAGCGCGTCGAGGAACCGATCCTCCGACAGCGCCGCCGCCGGCAGCTCCGTGGTCGCCAGACGGAGCACGAAGCCGCGGCGAGCGAGCAGCACCCCCACGGACGCGGCGGCCGAGACACCGCGCTCGAACGCCGGCGTGTGCGAGCGGCCCAGAGCGGCCGCCCTCGTGTCGAAGAAGACGAGCCCGCTCGCCCGGCGGGTCGACTCGTCCTGCCTGATCATCAGCTCCCCGGTCCGGGCGACCGAGGGCCAGTGGATCCGGCGCAGATCGTCGCCCTCCTGGTAGGCCCGCATCGTGTAGTACTCCTCCCCGGTCCGGAACAGCTGCCGCGCCCGCGACGCGCCGAACGAGGGTCCGGAGGAGGGGTCGGGCGCAGCCCCGAGGTCCTCGATCTCCGGGGACACGAGCAGCTCGTCCCGTTCGTCGAACTCGAGCCGCAGCCGCGTGAGCGCGAAGGGGTCGGAGACGTCGACCACGAGGGGGCCGAGGAGGTACCGGCCGCGTGTCTGCGGGACGAGCGTGTACGTCGCCAGCTCCCGGAGCCCCGGCCGGATGCCGCCGATCACCAGGCGGGCGGCCCGGCCGAGCGGAGCCGGCAGTCGGTCCTCCAGGAGCAGGAAGGAGGTGGGCATCGGCGAGCGGTTCTCCAGCTCGAGGGAGACGGTGACCCGCGTGCCGGGGGAGACTCGGACGTCCGAGAGGCGGCGTCGCACCAGCAGGCGCCGCGCTCCTCGCTTGGCGGCGAGCGCGGACAGGAACGGCAGCGCCCCGATCCCGATCCCCACGACCTCGAGTCCCGGGGAGCCCAGGAGGCGAGCCGCGACCCACATCGCGAGGCCCGTCGTGAAGACGGCGACCCCGCGGCCGGCGAGCATCAGGGGTTCTCCGCGAGGGGAACGTCGACCTCGTCGACGATCTCCCTCACCAGGACGCCGGCCGAGCGCCCGCTCATGACGGCGTCCGCGGTGACGATGATGCGGTGGGACAGCGCGGACGGAGCGAGGGACTTCACGTCGTCCGGGATGACGTAGTCGCGCTCCTCCGCGGCGGCGAGCGCCCGAGCCGCTCGGAGGATCATGATCGACGCCCGCGGGCTGGCGCCCAGGTAGACGTCGGAGTGACGCCGGGTGGCTTCGACGAGCTCCACGACGTACTTCCGGATCGCGGGCGCGGCGTGGATCTGGCGGGCGTCGTCGATCATGTCCCGCACCCCGCGGGCGTCGGTCACCGGTCCGATGTCCTCGAGGGGCGATCCCGATCCGTGCGTCGACAGGATCTCGGCCTCGACGTCGGCGGAGGGATAGCCGATGGCCAGGCGCAACATGAATCGGTCGAGCTGGGCCTCCGGCAGCGGGTAGGTGCCCTCGTGCTCGATGGGGTTCTGCGTCGCGATGACGATGAACGGCGCCCCCAAGGTGTGCGTCTCGGTATCGACGGTCACCTGCCGCTCCTCCATGCACTCGAGGAGGGCGGATTGGGTCTTGGGCGAGGCTCGGTTGATCTCGTCGCCCAGCACGATGTTGGCGAAGATGGCGCCGGGCTTGAACTCGAAATCGCCCGTCTCCTGGCTGAAGACGTTCACGCCGGTGACGTCGGTCGGCAGCAGGTCGGGCGTGAACTGGATCCTCCGGAACGAGCAGTCGATCGAGCGCGCGATCGACTTGGCGAGCATCGTCTTCCCCACCCCCGGCACGTCCTCGATCAGCAGGTGCCCCTCGGCGATCAGGGCGACGAGCGCCAGGCGGATCTCCCTGTGCTTGCCCCGCACGACCCGCTCGACGTTCTCCTCGATCCTGCGGAACCGGGCCGCGAACGCCTGCGGGTCCGGAAGCTTCTCTCGTACCTCCATGCCCGTGCTCGTCTCCTGATCCGTCTCCTGGCCCGGCGCACGTCCCACCTGCTCGGGGGCGCGGGTGTCCAATCTTACGTCGGCGGTACGGAGCGGGTTGCCTCGATGGACATGACGCCTGTCGGTCGCGGCAAGTTCCCGACACCCCCGAGCGAGGAGGGCGGAGGGACGGGCCGGCCCGCGAGCAGACGCCCCGCGCGGCCCCTATTCGCAACGATCAGGCATCACGCGCGGGCCGGCCCGTCCTTGGAAGATTACACGGTTGTGATCCGCCTGTTCGTATCCCTCGGAGCTCCTGCGAGGTCGTTACACTGCGCGCATGGGAAGGGCGCTCGTGCTCAACGCGTCGGAATCGCCGCTCGCGGTGGTGGCAGCCAGGCGGGCGGTGGTCATGGTGCTCAAGGAGAAGGCCGACGTCGTCCTCAGCAACGGCATGGTGTACCACTCCGCGTTCCTCACGATCGAGGCGCCTTCCGTCGTGCGGCTGCGGCGGTACGTGCACGTCCCGTACCGGCCGCACGCGCCCCTCACCCGGCGGGCGGTGTTCGCGCGCGACCTCAGCACGTGTCAGTACTGCGGCGCGGCCGCCGAGAACCTCGACCACGTGATCCCGCGTTCCCGCGGCGGCCTGCACGTCTGGGACAACGTCGTCGCGTCCTGCCGCAAGTGCAACGCGCGCAAGGAGGACCGCACGCCACAGGAGGCCGGTTTCTCCCTGCTGCGCCAGCCCTACGCTCCCCGTGACGGGTTCCACCTCACGCTGGGCCGGCTGGAGCCGGGCTGGGAGCTGTACCTGGCCTCCTAGGCACGCACGTCCCACCCTTCGGTCTTCCTTCCGCCCGGCCTCACGGCCCGGATCGCCACATTTCTCGTGCGTCGGCGGTTGACGAAGTGGAGTGTTAGTGGCATAAACGTGGGGCTCAGTGGAGGAGAGGGGAGGAGGCGTGGCCGAGCTCCTCGGCACGCACAGCTACCAGCTCGACCCCAAAGGCAGGGTGTCGTTGCCGGCGAGGTTCCGCGCGGCCTTCGACGACGGCCTCTGGCTGACCGTGGGGCAGGACCGATGCCTGTACTGCTTCCCCAGGGCCGAATGGGAGCGGCGCAGCCGCGAGCTGGACGCCTTCGCCCTCTCCGACAAGCACGGCAGGGCGTTCTCCCGGCTCTTCTTCGCCTCGGCGGACGAGGTGAGGCTCGACGGGCAGGGTCGCGTCACGATCCCGCAGCGCTTGCGCGACGCGGTGGGGATCACCAAGGAGGTCGTGGTGCTCGGCGTTCGCGAGCGCATGGAGATCTGGGACCGCGACGAGTACGAGCGCTATCGGGACGGGTACGCGGCGGCGTACGAGAGCGGAGACCTGGAGCCTCAGGGATCGCAGACCAGGAGGGTGTGATGTCGTCACAGACGAAGCTCGCGACGGAGGTGCGGCAGAGCCTGTCGCTCCTCGCGATCACGGCGCTGACCGTGATCGCGTCGATCGGCCTCGGGATCCTGGCGGGACAGCTCGGGTGACGTGGCGGGGGAGGGGTCGCCCCACGAGCCCGTCATGGTGGCCGAGGTGATCGGCTTCCTCGGCGGCCGCGACGTCGTCGCCGACCTGACGGTCGGTGCCGGCGGGCACGCCGCCGCGCTCCTCGACGCCGGCGTCGGGCGCGTGATCGGCGTGGACCGGGACCCGGATGCGCTCCGGATCTCGAACGCGCGCCTGGCCCGGTACGGGGATCGGTTCCGAACCCTGCATCGACGCTTCTCCCAGGTCGGAGAGGCCGAAGCGATGGGGCCGCTGCACGGGGTCCTCTTCGATCTGGGCGTGTCGTCGATGCAGCTGGACGAGGGGGAGCGAGGGTTCGGATACCGGACCGACGGCCCGCTGGACATGCGCATGGGGGAGGGCGAGGTGACGGCCGCGGACCTCGTGAACGACCTTCCCGAGCGCGAGCTGGCCGACCTGTTGTTCGAGTTCGGTCAGGAGCATCGGTCGCGCAGGATCGCGCGCGCGATCGTTCGCGCACGCGGGCGATCGCGGGTCGAGACGACCGGGCAGCTGGCCGGTGTCGTCGTGGGCGCCGTGGGACGACGTCCGGGGGGCCCCCACCCCGCGCGTCGGACGTTCCAGGCGCTCCGCATCGCGGTCAACCGGGAGCTCGAGGAGCTCGCCGCCTCCCTGCCTCAGGCGGTCGGGCTCCTCGGCCCCGGTGGCCGCGTGGTCGTGATCTCCTACCACTCACTCGAGGACCGGATCGTGAAGCGGGCGTTCCGCGACGACGAGCGCCTCGCGGTCCTGACGAGGAAGCCGCTGCGCCCCTCGACCGAGGAGATGGCTCGGAACCCGCGCAGCCGCAGCGCGCGGCTGCGCGCGGCCGAGCGCACGGGGGAGGCGGCATGAGCGCGGTGAGCGTCCCGGCGCACGAGGCCGAACCGTGGGCGTCCCCCGCCCGGCACCCGGCTCGCCGTCGTGCGGCGGAGCCCGCACACGGACCAGACGTGCCCGCGGCGCGCCCGCGGATCCCCAACCCTCCCCATCCCCAC
>JBIOTM010000097.1:0-26461 GCA_044865955.1 Actinomycetota bacterium
CGGGGCGGCCGCCGCCCGCCTCGCCACCGCCCGCTCGCGCGTCGAGAGGCGCTGCTCCAGCTGGCGGAACCGCTGCTCCCGCTTCTTCAGGACCGCCAGGATCGGGGCGGCGATGAAGATCGACGAGTACGCCCCGATGGCCACCCCGACGAACATCGCGAACGCGAAGTCCTTCAGGGTCTCGCCGCCGACGAGGAGCAGCGACGCGATCGGCAGCAGCACGACGAGCGACGTGTTCACCGACCGCATCAGGACCTGGTTCAGCGAGAGGTCCACCACGCCGTCCGAGCCGAGCCTCGCCACGAGCGACTGCGTCTCGAGGTTCTCCTTGATCTTGTCGTAGATCACGACCGTGTCGTAGAGCGAGAAGCCCAGGATCGTGAGGACGGCGATGACGGTCTCGGGCGTCACCTCACGGCCGATCAGCGCGTACACCCCGACCGTGATCAGCAGGTCGTGGACCAGGGCGATCATCGCGCCGATCGCCATCTTCAGCTCGAAGCGGGCGGTGATGTAGAGCGTGATCGCCGCGAGCACGATCACGAGGCCGATCGCAGCCTTCCGCGAGATCTCGCCGCCCCACGTCGGCCCGATGTCCTCGATGCTCACATCCACCGGATCGATGCCGGCCTGCTTCGCCAGGTCGCGCCGGAGACCGGCCGCCCGGCCCGCCTCACCGAGCGCGGGGGTCCGGATCGAGACGGCCTCGCCGTTCACGATCTGGACCTCCGGCTCCGCGATGCCGTGGTCGCCGAGCACGGCCGTGACCTGTTCCGCGGTGACCGGCTTCGCGAACGTGTAGGTGATCTGCGCACCGCCCTCGAAATCGATCGAGAAGTTCAGCTGCCGGAACACCAGGCCGAGCAGGGAGAGGAGGATGAGCGCGCCGGAGATCGCGAACCACCGGTTCCGGTGCTCGACCCACCGGACGTGCGGGATCGTGTGTCCCCGGTAGGTGTCGATCGCGTGGCGGAGGTTCACAACCCCGCCCCTTCCCGCGCCGCCTCGGCGGCGACACCGCTCGAGAGCCCGAACCCACGAAGGTTCACCAGCCGCTCGTTCTTCGCGATCAGGAACACGGTCGGCCGCTTGAAGAAGTAGACGACGAACAGGTCGAGGAGGGTCGCGACGCCCAACGTCAGCGCGAACCCACGGACGGAGCTCACCGCCGTCAGGTACAGCACCGCGGCCGCGATCCCCGTCACGAAGTCGGCCGCCACGATCGTCTTGTACGCACGGGCGAACGCGGGCTGGACGGCCGCGCGCGGCGACTTGCCCGAGCGCACCTCGTCCTTCAGCCGTTCGAAGAACACGATGTAGGAGTCGGCGGTCACACCGAGGGCGATGACGAGCCCGGCGACGCCGGCGAGGGACAAGGCGTACCCGAACTGATCGCCGGCGATGGAGACCAGCGCCAACGCGAGCGAGGCCCAGATCGTCATGCCGAGCCAGGCCACGACCCCGAGGAGCCGGTAATAGAAGAGCATGTAGATCAGGAGCAGGATCAAGCCCACGGCCGCGGCCGAGATCCCCTGTCGGAGCGATTCCTCGCCGAGCGTGGGGCTGACGGTCCTGACCGACTGCCGGGTGAGCTCGACGGGGAGCGCGCCCGCGTTCAACTGGGTCGCCAGATCCTTCGCCTCCTGTTCGGAGAAGTTCCCGGTGATCTCGCCGTTGCCGCCGGTGATCGCCGACTGCACCGTTGGCGCGGAGATCACCACCCGGTCCACGATGATGGCGATCTGGTTGAGCGGGGCGGGGGAGCCGACGGCCTCGGTCGTGGCATCGGCGAACCGGTCCGCTCCGTCGTTGTCGAGGTCGAACGTCACCGTCCACTCCGAGACGGCGCCGATCTGTCCCTGGGTGCTCAGGACGGCGCCAGCCTTCTCGAAGTCGTCGCCCGAGATCACCACCGGACCCAGCACGAACTTCGCCACCTGGCCGTTCCCGACCTCGCCCGGATAGATCACCTGCTTGTTCGCCAGCGCGGCGTAGTCGCAGGCGGGCGCGTCGCGTTCCTCGGCCGTGCCGCACGTCACCGGCCGGGGATCGGAGAGCGGCACGATCTCCAGGACCTGACGCTCCTCCAGCCGCGCGGTCTCCCCGATCACGCGCAGCAGACGCTCCTGGCCCGAGGCCCGCTGCAGCTCCACCGCCTTGTCGCGGCTCACGGCGCAGCCGAGCTGCTTCCCGGCCGAGCTCACGACGCAGAACCGCTCGGTCTCGTGCTGCGCGTCGATCGCCGCGAGCGCGTCGTCGGCTTCGGGTCGGGAGCCGAGCTCACACGGGAGCGGATCGGCGCCCGCCGTGTCCAGGTCGGCGAACGTCGCGGCCGGCGATGCGGACGGTGACGCCGACGCCGAGGGTGTGCCCGAGGCCGACGCGCTCGGCGTCGGCGTCGGCTCCGGCGCCGTCGGCACGACGCAGTAGGTGCGCTTCGTCACCTCCGCGTGGAGAGCGTCCTTGGCATCCTGAGCCTTCGCCCGCGTCTCGTAGCACGCGATCCGATCCCCCGTGGCGTCGGTCAGGCAGTACGCCCCGGCCGCCGGCGCGGGTCCTTCCGAGGGCGACGGGGAGGCGCTGGGGCTCGCGGACCCCGAAGGGCTGGGCGTCGCCTGCCCCTTCGGTCCCACCTGCACCTCGGACACGAAGGCGTCGGCTTGCGCGCGACTGGTGAAGCAGTCCACCCGCTCCCCGGCTCCATCGAAGACGCACACCTGTGAGGCCTGCGCCTGGACCTCCAGGGTGTCGAGCACGTCCTCGGCGACGCGCTCTTTCTCCGCACAGCCGAAGAACAGGTCCTCGTCCTCCAGGCAGAAGAGATCGGCGCTCCGCCGCTGCACCGTGGCATCGGCGCTGCCCGGGATCTGGACCTCGATGGTCGTCCCCGACAGCGCGATGTCCGGCTCGCCGACGCCGAACGCGTCCACCCGGTTCCGGATGTTCTCGAGGGCGCGCTCCATCACGTCGGGCGGCGTGTCCGGGGGCGCCGTGAGGATCACCGACGCCCCTCCCTGCAGGTCGAGGCCGAGCGTGGGCTTCAGCCCTCCACCGACGAAGCCCGCCGCGGCGGCACCCACCAGCAGCAGCACGAACAGGATCGACGCCCACAGGGCGCGGTTGCGCTTCACGCCAGCTCGGCTCCATTGATGACCAGGCGGAAGCGGGCGTCGAGCAGCTCGGCGGCGTGGCGGCAGAGCTGCATCCGCCCGAGGAAGATCTCGAAGTACTCCATCACCTGGCTGATCTCCGTGTCGATCGTCAGCTCCAGGCTGACCGTGCGGGCGTCGGAGTCGACCGAGAGGAACGACCGCTCGACGGCGTGGTTCACCCGGTCGTGGACGTCGAGCTCGATCCGCCCGCTCCTGCGAACCCGGCTGCGATGCACGTCTGACTTGTCGGCCAGGATCACCCCCGCCGAGATCGGCGAGACCGCGACACCCTCGGATTCCTCGTGGTTCGCGATGGCGGCGAGGATCGGCATCAGGTCCCCCCCGTGGACGGTGTCCCGGAGCGATCCGTAGACGAGGACGGCGCCGGTCTGCCCGTGCGCGTCCCGGGCGAGCGCGTTCCCGACGTCATGGAGGTAGCCGGCGACCGACGCGAGCGTCGCCTCGCGCTCCGAGAAGCCCAATCGGGAGAGCACCTGGAACGCGATATTGGCCACGAGGTTCGCGTGCCGGAAGCCGTGCTCCGTGTACCCCATCGCCTCCATGACACGGTCCGCCGAGGCGATGTAGAGCGACAGCTCCTCGTTCGCCTGCACGTCCTCGAGCGAGACGGTCGCGCGTGCTCCTTCGGGACCCGGCGGCGTGGGCGCCGGTCGCTCGGGGACGGGCTCGACGGGCATCCGAGGAGCAGGCTCGTCCGGCGTTCGGATCGCCGCCGCGGGCTCCTGCGGGTCGCGGGGCTTGACGGGGTCGCTCACGCCCCCGGCTCGGCCCCCTCCACATCGTCGAGCTCGTCCTCATCCACCAGGCGCTGAGCGATGGCCGCCCGAGCCAGTCGGATCTCCGTGTTCGGAGCGACCTCGAGGGTCACGATGCCGTAGTCGTCGTCGATCTCGGTGATGGTGCCGTAGATGCCGGCCGTGGTGACGATCTCGTCGCCGACCTCGATCTCGTTCTGCATCTGCATCTGGGCGCGGCGCCGCTGGCTCTGCGGTCGGATGAGCAGGAAGTAGAACACGACCCCCATGAGGACGAGCGGCAGGAACGCGACCAACGGATTGGCCTGCTGCTGCGCCTGGGCAAGGATTCCCAACATGAACGACCTTTCGTCGTGGGGACCCGCGAGTCTACCGCCGCGCCGCCCTACAGCGGCAGCGCCCCCGGCGTCGTGACGCCCAGGTGGCGGTACGCGTGCTCGGTCGCCACCCGTCCACGCGGCGTGCGCCTGAGGAAACCGAGCTGCAGGAGGTAGGGCTCGACCACGTCCTCCACCGTGTCGGTCTCCTCTCCCACGGCGGCGGCCAGCGTGGAGAGTCCCACGGGCCCGCCGGCGAACTTGTCGATCAGCGTCTGGAGGATCGAGTGATCCAGCCGGTCCAGCCCCCGGTCGTCCACCTCGAAGACCTCGAGGCCCGCCGTCGCCACGTCGAGGGTGACGACGCCGTCGTGTCGGACCTCGGCGTAGTCCCGCACGCGGCGCAGGAGCCGATTCGCGATCCGCGGGGTGCCGCGCGAGCGGCGGGCGATCTCCGCAGCCGCCTCGCGATCGACCGGGACCTCCAGGATCCCGGCCGAGCGCGCCACGATCCTGGCGAGGTCCTCCGCGGGGTAGTAGTCGAGGCGGGGCGAGAAGCCGAAGCGCTCCCGCAGGGGGAGCGTCATCCGCCCGGGTCTCGTGGTCGCGCCGATCAACGTGAACCGGGGCAGTTCCAACCGGATCGATCGTGCGGTCGGCCCCTTGCCCAGGACGACGTCCAGGTTGAAATCCTCCAGCGCCGGATAGAGCACCTCCTCCACCACACGCGGCATCCGATGGATCTCGTCGACGAACAGGACGTCGCCCTCCTCCAGGTTCGTCAGGATCGCCGCGAGGTCGCTCGGACGGTCGAGGGCCGGTCCCGAGGTCGGCTGGAAGCCGGCGCCCATCTCGTGCGCCACGATCCGCGCGAGCGTCGTCTTGCCGAGACCGGGCGGTCCGCTCAGCAGGAGGTGGTCGACAGACCCACCTCGCCGGCTCGCCCCGTCGATCAACAGATGGAGCTGCTCCTTCACCCGCTCCTGCCCGACGAACTCCCCGAGCGAGCGGGGCCGGAGGGCGATGTCGAACTCGCGGTCCTCGTCGGTCAGCGCGTCCGGTTCCACGGGACGGTCGGCGTCCTTCTCCTCCCTCGGCATCAGCGCCCCACCTTCTGCAGCGCCTCGCGCAGGAGGTCGTCGGCCTCCCGCCCGTCGACCTCGATGCCTCGCATCGCCTCGCCGGCCTCCGTCGGCGTGAGGCCGAGCGAGAGCAGCGCCTCGCGCACGTCGGCGAGCGGTCCCTCGGCGGGCAGCTCCGCCTCACCGCCGAGCTTCTCGCGCAGATCGATCACCACGCGCTGGGCCACCTTCTTCCCCACGCCCGGGACCACGGTGAGCGCGACCGCGTCGCCGTTCACGATCGCGCGCGTGAGGGCCGCCGGCGGCATCACCGACAGGAACGCCAGCGCCACCTTGGGACCGACGCCGGTGACCCCGGTGAGCAGGTCGAACAGGTTCCGTTGCTCCACCGCGGAGAAACCGTAGAGCGTGATCGAGTCCTCGCGAACGACCATCCGCGTGTGGACGCGCGCGGTCCGGCCGATCGGTGGGAGCGTCGCGACGACCGAGGTGGGCACGAGCACCTCGTAGCCGACGCCGCCGACGCCGATCACCACGCGGTTCGCGCCCTTCTCCACCACCTCGCCCTCGAGGAGCGAGATCACCGGGCCCCCAGTCGGGCGACGCCCCGCATGCGAGCTCCCATCAGGTGGGTGAGCGCCACGGCCACGGCGTCGGCGGCGTCGGCCTGGGCGGGCACCGACCTCAGGCCGTGCACGCGGATCAGCGCCCGCCGGACCTGGTGCTTGTCCGCGTTCCCCATCCCGGTCACGGCCATCTTCACCTCGTTCGGACCGTACTCCGACACCGGCAGTCCCGCCTCGGCGGCCACGACCATCACCGCGCCGGTCGCCCGGGCCACGGTCAGCGCGCTCACCTGGTTCCGGTTCCAGGCGACGCGCTCGAGCGCGACCGCCGAGGGCCGGTGGGCGCCGATGGCGTCGCGCATCGCGACCGACAGCCGCCGGAGCCGCTCGGATTCCTCCGAGCCTGCCGGCGTGTGGAACGCGTCGGCCCAGATCAGCTCGGCCTTCCGGCCGTCCCCGTCGACGACGGCGAGGCCGAGCCGCGCCACACCCGGGTCGACGCCGAGTACCCGTCTCTCGAACATCCGTTCGCCCGAGTCTAGGCGGACCCGGGCGGCCGGGCAACGACCGGCCGCTAGAGCGAGGCCATGACCTCCTCGGGGATGTCGAAGTTGGCGTAGACGCTCTGGACGTCCTCGAGGTCGTCGAGCGCCTCGATCAGCTGGAGGACCTTCCGCGCCTCCCCCCCGTCGACCGGGATCGTCGACTGCGGCAACATGGTGAGCTCG
Organism: Actinomycetota bacterium; assembly: GCA_044865955.1. GTDB lineage: Bacteria > Actinomycetota > UBA4738 > UBA4738 > HRBIN12 > JAJNBA01. The sequence goes on from JBIOTM010000097.1 coordinate 6,622, forward strand.
GCGGAGAACACCTCGACGCCGGCCTCGCGGAGCGAGTCCCGCACCGCGGCGAGCGCGCCCGGATCGGTGACGATCTCCCACGAGCTCTCCGCGTCGCGGATGTCCTCGGCGCCCGCCTCCAGCGCCAGCTCGAGGAGGCGCTCCTCGTCGGGCGAAGCCGTCTTCTCCACCACGATCACGCCCTTGCGCGTGAACATCCATGCGGTCGAACCCGTCTCGCCGAGGTTCCCGCCGTTCCGGGTGAACGCGTGCCGCACGTCCTGCGCCGTCCGGTTGCGGTTGTCGCTCAAGACCTCGACGAACAACGCGATCCCTCCGGGCGCGTACCCCTCGTACGTGATCTCTTCGTAGCGAGCCCCGCCCGCGTCGTCGCCGCTCCCCCGCTTGATCGCCCGCTCGATGTTGTCGTTCGGCACCGAGGACGCCTTCGCCTTCTCGACGGCCGAGGCGAGCGTCATGTTGGCCGACGGATCGCCCCCGCCCTCCTTCGCCGCCACCTCGACGGCTCGGAGGAGCTTCGCGAACTGGTTCGACCGTCTGGCGTCGTTCGCGGCCTTCTTCCGCTTGATCGTCGCCCATTTCGAGTGCCCGCTCATGGCTGCCCCTTCACCGCGACAGGAAGTACTCGTGGAGCGCGCGTTCGCCGATGAGCTCGGGGTGGAACGACGCCGCCAGCAGCGTGCCCTGTTCGAGGACGACCGCACGCCCCTCGTGCTCGGAGAGCACCCGCACGTCCGAGCCGATCTCCTCGATCCACGGCGCCCGGATGAACACGCCCCGAACGGCATGGTCGATCCCCTCGACCTCCACGTCCGCCTCGAACGAGTCCACCTGGCGCCCGTAGGCGTTGCGTCGGACGGTCACATCCATCAGCGAGAGCAGTGGCTCGCCGTCGATCACCCGCTCCGCGAGGACGATCATCCCGGCGCAGGTGCCGAAGATCGGCATGCCCTCGCTCGCGCGCTCCCGGATGGGCTCGACGAGCCCGTACGCCCGGGCGAGCTTGCCGATCGTCGTGGACTCGCCGCCCGGGATCACCAGGCGGTCCACGTCCGCGAGCTGGGACGCCGTCCGGACCTCGACCGGGGTCGCGCCGGCGTCCGACAGGACACGCATGTGCTCCCGGACGTCGCCCTGCAGGGCGAGCACACCCGTCTTCGCCATGACCCCATGATAGGAGCCGGTCCGTGTCCTCAGCCGTCCGACGGAGGTTCGAACGCCCGCCGTCCCCGCGCCAGGTGCCAGAGCCACACGCCGCCGGCGACCACGGCCACGATCGCCGCGTCCAGCCCGCTCCTGAGGGCCTCGGGCGAGGACGGGAAGCACTCGTCGTCCAGGTCGACGCCGATGGTCGGAGCCGGGGACAGACCGGGAACCGGGGTTCCTTCGCCGGGGAACGCCGGCTCCCGCAGGGGAGCCGACACCGGGAAGCACTGTGGCACCGCCGCGTCCACGACCGAATGGAGGAGCTCGATCACGCCGCCGAGGGTGATGAGCAGCGAGACGAAGGCGACGAGATGGAAATAGAGGACGCTGCCCCAGAAGGTCCCCGGCACGTAGCTCCGCTCACGGCGCCGCGCCTCCCGGAGATGCCAGGCGAGGACGAGGCCGCCGGGGATGGCGAAGGCCAGCGCCCCGAGGAGGGAGCGGATCGCTTCGTTCGAGTCCCTGCCGATCGCCCCGACCAACGCCCGCGACGGGAGGATCCACTGCCGGAGCCCGATGAGCGCGGCGATCACGCCTCCCAGGAGGAACCCGACGCCCACGACCGCGGCCACGTAGTAGTAGCTCTGCGAGATGACGAACGCGGCCCGTCCCGAGAACGGGGGCGGGTGTTCCTCCGGGACCGGTTGGGTCACCAGCCTCGATCCTGCAGGCGCGTCTCGAGCGTGCCGATCTCCAGGCCCTGCATGGGCTCGCCGAGTCCGTGCGAGACCTTCGCCAGGATCTCCGGGTCGTTGAAATGCGTGGTGGCCTCGACGATGGCCCGGGCACGCGGCCCCGGGTCCTCGGACTTGAAGATGCCGGACCCGACGAACACGCCGTCCACCCCCAGCTGCATCATCATCGCGGCGTCCGCCGGCGTCGCCAGCCCGCCGGCGGCGAAGTTCACCACCGGGAGTCCGCCCTGCTCGGCCACGATGCGGACCAGATCGACCGGCGCGCCGAGCTCCTTCGCCTTCGTGACGTACTGCTCCGGTCGGAGCTGCGTCACCTCGGCGATCTGGCCGAGCATCGTCCGCTGGTGCCGGACCGCCTCGACCACGTTGCCCGTGCCGGCCTCCCCCTTGGTGCGGATCATCGCCGCGCCTTCGGCGATGCGCCGGAGCGCCTCGCCGAGGTCGCGCGCCCCGCACACGAACGGTACGGTGAAGGCCCACTTGTCGATGTGGAACTCCTCGTCGGCGGGCGTCAGGACCTCCGACTCGTCGACGTAGTCGACGCCGAGGGCCTGGAGGATCTGCGCCTCCACGAAGTGACCGATCCGCGCCTTGGCCATCACCGGGATCGAGACGGCCCGCTGGATCTCCTCGACCTTCGTGGCGTCGGCCATCCGCGCGACGCCTCCGTCGCGGCGGATGTCCGCCGGCACGCGCTCGAGGGCCATCACCGCGCACGCGCCGGCGTCCTCGGCGATCTTCGCCTGCTCGGCGGTCGTCACGTCCATGATGACGCCGCCCTTGAGCATCTCGGCCAGGCCGGACTTCACGGTGAAGGTGCCGGTCTCGCGCTGCACGGGATCCCCTCCTTCGGAAGCGCTCGGATGTCCCGAGTGTACCGCCGCCCCTCCGCGGAGGAACCCGGTCGCTCTATCCCACGGTGACCTCGCCGTCCTCCTTCGGGATCAGCTCGACGAGCGTCTTCCCCGGCGCGAGCGTGATCTCTTCGCCCGCCTTCGTCTCGAAGACGGTGACATCGCTCAGGGACCCGCGCGTCCATCGGCCGGCGATCAGGCGGCCGTCCCGGAGGACCCAGGCTCGACCGCTCCCGGTGAGATCCACCGTGGGCGAGTGCGACCCGGACGCATCGACGATGTTGGACGTCGTCACCGTGACCGCCTGGATCACCACGTTGGCCACGGCGATCCGGGAGCCGTCCTCCAGCACCATCGGCGCTCCGCCGAGCTTTCGCACCCACGACCCGTGCGACCAGACCCACTCGGCCACGGTGGAGGTCGAGAAGGTCACCGACGCCGACCTGGCCCGCCTGCTGGGCTCCGGGACGTCTCCGTCGAACGCGAAGACCGGATCGGGCGTCGAGAGATCGGCACCCGCCGCCTTCGCCGCCCGGTACAGCCCCTTCGTGGAGACGAACAGGTTGTGCGGGGCCGCCCTCGCGTCGTCACGCGTGTAGGCGGCGTTGGCCGAGGTCTCGGTGAACGAGGCGACCCCCGTGTCCTCGAGGATGTGGGTGACGGGCACCGCCGCGCCCGAGTACGCCAGCAGCGGGGCGTCCGAGTACTGGAGGAGGATCTTGGGATCCGTGGTCCGCGCGCTCCGGACCGGACCCAGCCGGGTCGAGTCCTCGCACTGGAAGAGGGCGACGAAGCGCGTGATGCCGCCCTCCACGAGCTCCTCGTAGATGACGTCCGCCCTGTGCAGGCCGGCCAGCGGGTAGGCGGCGTCGGTGTTCTCCACCTTCACGGCGAACAGCGGCCGCGACGGCGCGTCCCTCCCGCCGGCGCGGAGCTCACCGGTGAGGGGGCAAGGGCTGGGGCGACCGGTCACGGTGTCCACGAGGTCCTGGAGCGGACCGGGGGCGTTCCCCGTGAAGCCGAGGATCGCCACGCCGACGACGGCCGCCGCGACCGCGCCGCCGAGCACGACCTTGCCCCGTTTGGTGAGTGCCACGCCAGAGCCTCCGAACGTCCGCCCGATACGTGAAGAAGGGTCCCTAGCAGGGACCCGCTGCGTTCGAGCCTATCCCCGCCTTCGGCGGCGCCCAAGCATCCGAGCGCATCTCGACGCGAACGTCACATCTCCTCCAGCCGCCGGATCCGGTCGGACAGCGGCGGGTGCGTCGAGAACAGCCGCTCCATCGCCCCCACCCGCTCCCCCTCGATCCGGGAAGGCTGGTTCAGCCAGAGATGGGCGGTGGCGTTGTTCGCCGAGCGCATCGCGGTGGGGGCCGACCGCAGCTTCTTCAGCGCGGAGATCAGGCCCGGCGGATACCTCGTGAGCATCGCTCCCTGGGCATCGGCGAGGTACTCCCGGTTCCGGGAGACGGCGAGCCGGATCAGCTGTCCGAAGATCGGGGCCAGGATCAGCAGCAGGAACCCCAGGGCGAAGATCAACGCGGATGCCGCGCCTCCACCGGAGTCGCTCCCGCGGCGCCCCCGGAAGCCGCCCCACCACCACATCCGCATGAAGAACTCCGCCAGCAGCACGGCGGCGCCGACGAGGGTCGCCACCACGGTGCCGACGAGGATGTCCCGGTCCAGGACGTGGGACATCTCGTGCCCGATGACGCCCTCCAGCTCCACCCGGTTCATCATCTCCAGCAGACCCTGGGTGACCGCGACGTGGCTGTGCTCGGGATCGCGCCCGGTGGCGAAGGCGTTCGGAGCGCTCTCGGGCACGATCCACACGCGCGGTTTCGGCAGTCCGGCGGCGATCGCGAGCCCTTCGACGATGTTGTGCAGCCGAGGCTGCTCCGCCTGGGTGACCTCGCGCGCGCGGGTCGACGCCAGCACGATCCGGTCGCCGTACAGGAAGGACCCGACCGACATGACCACCGCGACGATCAGCGCGATCACGAGCCCGGCGGGGCCGCTGTTCGACAGGAGCCCGAGCGCGTATCCCACGCCGCCCAGCAGCAGGACCGCCAGCACGAACAGGAGCACGGTCTTGCGCTTGTTCGCCGCGATCTGCTCGTACACGGCTAGGAGAGATCCACGCGGACCGGCCCTCTCGTCGGTTCGTCGATCTCGAAGAAGGGCCGCTCCCCGAAGCCGAAGGCCTGCGCGATCATCGACGACGGGAACGACTGGACCAGCGTGTTCAGCTTCGTCACCTGGTCGTTGTAGAACTGCCGTGCGTACGCGATCTTCGACTCCGTGCCGACCAGCTCCTCCTGCAGGCCGAGGAAGTTCTGGTTCGCCTTGAGGTCCGGGTAGTTCTCGACGACGGCGAGGAGCTGCCCGAGGCTCGCCGTCACCTGGTTCTCGGCGTCGGCCTGCTCCGGCACGCCGCGCGCCTCGATCGACCGGGATCGGGCCTCGGCGACGTGCTCGAAGAGCTCCCGCTCGTGGGCGGCGTATCCCTTCACCGTCTCGACGAGGTTGGGGATCAGGTCCGCCCGCCGGCGGAGCTGGACGTCGATCTGGGACCACCCGTTGTCCACGCGGGTACGGAGCGTCACGAGCCGGTTGTAGGTCCAGACGGCGGCGAGAGCCAGGACGACGACGATCCCGAGGACGATCCAGACGGCGGTCATCGGGGCCTATCGTAGCCAGCGCTCTCGATCGCGCGGTGGTACAGCGCCTCGAGCCGGTCGACCACGAGGGGCCAGTCGTAGGAGCGGGCGCGCTCGCGGCCGGCCCGGCCGAGTCGCTCGGCCAGTCCCGGCTCCGTCAGCACGCGGACGAGCCCGGCCGCGAGCGCCTCGGGGTCGCGAGGCGGCACCAGGAGACCATCGATGCCGTCGGTCACGACCTCCCGGTAGCCGGGGATGTCGGTCGCGACGACCGGGAGGCCCGCGGCCATCGCCTCGACGAGCGCGACGCCGAAGCTCTCCTGTCCGACGGCCGCCGAGACGAACACGTCGCAGGCGGCGTGGTGGGCGGGGATCTCCTCGTTCGGCAACGACCCGAGCGCGGCGACCCGCGACCGCGCGGCGTCGGTCAGGAGCCCGAGCGCCTCGCGGTCCCCGCCGTCGCCGATAACGACGAACACGGCGTCCGGCACGTCGGCGAGCACCCGGGCGAAGGCCGCCACCGCGATCGGGAAGCCCTTCTGCGGGTCGAGGCGGTTCACCCACACGATCCGGCGGCCGGACGGGAGGTCGGGGGCCGGGCCCGGTCGCTCGAACGCCCGCACGTCGACGCCGTTCGGGACGATCTCGAGGACGGCGTCGGGGATCGCTCGACGCAGGAACGACGCCGCCGCCTCCGAGACGGCGATGCCGACCGTGACCCTCCGCCACACCCTGCGGAGGACGGGCGCCGCCATCTCCGCCAGGCGCGACCGGTCGAGGTAGGCATGGACGGTGGCGACCGTGGGCGAGCGGGAGGCCAGGGTGGCGAACATCGAGACGCTCGGCGTGAGCGGCTCGTGCACGTGCACGACATCAGCACCGAAGCGCTGCAACGCGTCCCGCGTCCGCCGGTACACGAAGGGCGCGATCGGCGCGACCGTCCCCCGGTAGGGCACGCGCACGGGACGCCCCACGGACCGGACCCACGGTTCCGGCGGGGGGGACGTCGCCGGGGCGAGCACCTCCACGGCGTGTCCCCGTTCGAGCAACCGCTTCGCCACCCGCCGGACGTGCACCTGCACCCCGCCGGCGGCCTCCCAGGCGTACGGGCACACGAGCGCGACCCTCACGGGAGCTCACGCGTCCCAGCCCGGCTGGAACAGGTGCCAGTCCGAGGGAGCGGAGGCGATCGCTCGTTCGAACTCCGCCGCGAGGGCGCGGGTGAGCGCGACGATGTCGTCCTTGCGCCGGCCGCTCGGCTCGATCGTGACGGGCGTCAGGACCTCCAGCCAGCCGTCCGGCGTCGTGAACGTCGGACCCGACAGGAGCGCCGCGCCGGTCGACAGCGACAGCAGCGCGGGTCCGGCCGGCATCCGCCGCGCCCTCCCGAACATCTCGACCTCCACCCCGCCCCCCGAGAGGTCCCGGTCGGCGACCAGCGCCACGATCCGGTTGCGCTCCAGGTGCTGGGTGAGCTGCCTCCCGACGTGATCGCTCGCGAGATCGATGATGTCCATCCGCAATCGCCGCCGATGTTCGAGGAACAGGTCGAACAGCGGCTCCGGCCTGAGGTGCTCGGCGACCGAGACGATGGGCGCGACCCGGATCGCCATCGCCCGGCCCCCGACATCCCAGTTGCCGGTGTGCGGCAGGGCGATCACCACCCCCGTTCCGTCGGCGAGCCCCTTCTCCACGTGCTCGAGACCGTGGAACCGGAACGACCGCATCACCTGCTCGTCGTCCCACGCGAGGACGTTGAACGCGTCGAACCAGTACCGCGCGTAGGACGCGAACGCCTCGCGCGTCGACGCTTGCACCAACGGATCGCCCGCCGGCCGGCCGAGGACCTGGGCCTGGTTCGCCGAGACGGTCGCGCGCAGCGTGGGCGCCACCCGGTAGAGGAGCCGTCCCGCCGCCTCGTAGAAGGATCTCCCGCTCCGGGTGGGGAGCCTCGGGCCGATGGTGTTCATGGCCCGATACACGAGGTACGTCGCCGTCTCCACGATCTTCCTCCGGAGGCTCACGCGGCCCGCTCCTCGTGCGCCACCTGGCCCGCCCGAACCGCCGCGGCCATCCCGGACATCACGGCCACGGTCCACACCGCCCAGGTCCAGCCGAACGCCAGGAACGTCACCACCAACACGTACCGGGCCCCGCGCGTCACGTGCCGCTCCTCCACCGAGTAGCCGAGCGCCGCGCCCCGGGCCCGGATGTAGCCGGCGACGAACGACAGGCTGACGGCCGCGAGGGCGGCCACCGCGACCGACGATCCCTCCTCGCGGGCGACCCAGGCGATCGACGAGAGCACCGCCGCGTCCCACAGCCGGTCGAGCAGGTCGTCGAGGATCCGGTCGGTCGGGCCGCCGGCGCCATGGTTCGCGCGGTGCCCCCCCAGGAGGAGCAGCGCCCCGGCGGCGCCGGCGGCCCACGCAGCCACCCGTGCCTCGCGCATGACCACGAGCCACCCCGCGCCGGCCGCGAGCGCGCCGCCTGCCACCAGGACGGAGCGGGTGATCGCGGTGCCGGGCGGCTGGCGTTCGAACCTGAGCAAGCTCCGCATCGCAGGTCGGGCGAGCGTAGCAACTCTGTAGGATTCCACCTTCGGCCCGCCCCTCGCTTCCGAAGGAGCCCGCTTGAAGACCTACGACGCCAAGGACATCCGCAACGTCCTGCTGGTCGGCCACGGGGGTTCGGGGAAGACGACGCTGCTGGAGGCGATGCTGTTCACCTCGGGCGCCCTCACCCGGATGGGGACCGTCGAGGACGGCAACACGGTCTCCGACCACGATCCGGACGAGCAGCGCCGCCAGATCTCCGTCTCGCTGGCGATGGCGCCGATCGAGTGGAGCGGCGTCAAGGTCAACGTGCTCGACGCTCCGGGGTACGCGGACTTCGTCGGCGACGTCCGCTCGGCGATCCGGGCGGCGGACGCGGTGATCCTGGTCGTCTCCGCCGTCGACGGCGTGGAGGTGCAGACCGAGTACGCGTGGGAGCTGGCGGTGCAGGAGGACCTCCCGCGGGCGATCTTCGTGAACAAGCTCGACCGGGAGCGCGCCGACGTCCAGGCGACCCTCGACCAGCTGGTCTCGGCGTTCGGGAACCAGGTGGCCCCCTTCGAGCTCCCCATCGGCGCCGAGCACGAGTTCACGGGCATCGCCGACCTCCTCCACGAGAAGGCCGACCTGTACCCCGACGGGCCCAAGGCCGAAGAGTCGGACTGGCCCGACGAGATCCACGCCATGGCGGACCCCGCACGGGAGAAGCTGATCGAGGCCGTCGCGGAGTCCGACGACGCGCTGATCGAGAAGTACCTCGAGGAGGGCACCCTCCCCGAGCAGGACATCATCCATGGTGCGAAGGCCGGCTTCGCGAACGCGCGCCTGGCGCCCGTGCTGGTCGGCTCGGCGTCGAAGGCGATCGGGGTCGATCGGCTGCTCGACTTCATCGTCGAGGAGTTCCCCTCGCCCCACGAGCGCGCGCCCGTGGCCGTCGTGGCGAAGGGCGGGGGCGAGAAGGAGCGGACCACCGACCCGGACGGCCCGCTGACGGCGTTCGTCTTCAAGACCGTGTCCGACCCGTTCGTGGGCCACATCACGATGTTCCGGGTCTTCAGCGGGAAGGTCCGGCCCGATTCATCGGTCCACAACGCGACGCAGGGCGTGGACGAACGGATCGGACAGCTCTTCGCCCTGAAGGGGAAGGAGCACGAGACCGTCTCCGAGGTCCCCGCGGGTGACATCGGCGCGGTGGCGAAGCTGCAGCACACCCACACCGGCGACACGTTCGCCACGAAGGACGACCCCGTCCAACTCCCGGCCGTGGAGCTGCCCGAGCCGCTCCTCGCCTACGCGATCAGCCCCAAGACCAAGGGCGACGAGGACAAGCTGGCGACCGGCCTGGCCCGGCTCCGCGAGGAGGACCCGACCTTCCGCGTCGCTCGGAACGACGAGACCCACGAGACCGTCATCTACGGGATGGGCGAGGCGCACCTCGGCGTGCAGATGGAGCGGCTGAAGGGGAAGTTCGGCGTGGAGGTGGACGCGAAGCCCGCCAAGATCGCCTACCGGGAGACGGTCCGCGCACGGGGCAAGGCGCAGGGCCGCCACGTCAAGCAGACGGGCGGTCACGGCCAGTACGCGGTCTGCAACATCGAGATCGAGCCGCTGCCGCGCGGCGAGGGGTTCGTCTACGAGGACAAGATCTTCGGTGGGGCGATCCCCCAGCAGTTCATCCCGTCGATCGAGAAGGGCATCGTGAAGACGATGTCCGAGGGGGTGCTCTCGGGGAACCCGATGGTCGACATCAAGGTCACGCTGGTGGACGGGAAGTTCCATGCGGTGGACTCGTCGGACATGGCGTTCCAGATCGCGGGCTCGCTGGCGCTCAAGGAAGCGGTGGAGCAGGCCGGCGTGGCCCTGCTGGAGCCGATCGTGCAGCTGGCGGTGACCGTGCCCGAATCGTTCACCGGCGACATCATGGGTGATCTGAACGCGAAGCGGGGCAAGATCCAGGGCATGGAGCAGGTCGGCGGCGGGAAGCAGGTGATCAACGCGCTCGTCCCGCAGGCGGAGGTGGCCCGCTACGTCATCGACCTCCGGTCGATGACGGGCGGGCGCGGCGCCTTCTCGATGACGTTCTCCCACTACGAGGAGATGCCGCAGCACCTGGCCCAGAAGGTGATCGACGAGTACCAGCAGGCCCGCGAGGAAGCCCACAAGAAGTAGGGTCCCGCGAACGTCCTCAAGGCGTCTCGGACGGGAGCGGCGGAGCGAGCCACTGGTCGCCGGTTGGGCGCCGGCCGACCGCGTCGACGATCCCCGACTCCAGGACCTCCCAGCCTTCACCGCCGCGCTCGGACGTGAACGTCCACGCCATCGGCTGATGCGTCCCGGCATCGAAGTACATGGTCCAGGTGCTCCCGTCCTCCCCGTCCGAGAACGACAGACCGATCGCGGGCCGACCGACGGGATCCCGATCGTCCATCGTGACGGTCACGCCCGCGACGTCGCTGGCGACTTCGAACAGGGCTGCTCGGAGCTCAGGGGTCGCGTACGGCGTCTCGAGCACGAGGAAGGAGGTCGCGTCCCACAGCCGCTCGGCTTCGGGGCCACCGCCTCCCGCAGAGGGATCGTCTCGAAGTTGAGCGGCCAGGGTGGAGGGGTCCGTCGACAGCGACGAGACGCCCGAGCGCCACGTCGGGAAATCCCCTTCACCGTAGATGCCGCTCGGCGGATACGGGTACTTGTCCTGACGCGAGCCATCGTTCCTCACCTCTCCGGACCCGTCGACCCCCCACCAGGTCCGTTCGTCGCGGATGTGCCCGTCGACGGCCTCGGAGCTCTCGATCCGGAGGTAGAAGTACTCCCCCGCTCGAAGCGAGAGATCCCGGGTGGGGTGCCAACCCGCGCCACTCGTGTCGTCAGACCGTTCGGTGAGACCGGCCATCAACACCACGCCGGCGAGGCCGGCGACGCCCACGACGCCGGCCACGATCATCGCGCCGACGCGGTGCCTCCGACGCGCGCGATCACGCCGGGCACGCAGCCGCTCCCACGAGCCGACCGGCGCCGAGACGCCGTGACTCGCTCGATCCAGCATCGTTCGAACGTCACCCATCGCTCTCTCCGATCGTCGTCGCGAGCGCCGCCCTTCCCCGGGCGGCGAGGACGCGGACCGTCACGGGGCGGATCCCGAGCACGTCGCCGGCGCGCTCGGACGAGAGATCGAGGACGTCCATCAGCACGACGGCCGCCCGCTGCCGGACCGGTAACGTGGCGAGCGCACGGACGATCGCGTCGCGGTCCTCGACCTCGATCATCTCGTCCGGCCGTCGCTCGTGATGCACCACGACCCGCCGCGCGGCGACCGCCGCGCGGCGCAGCCGGCTCCGCCAGGCGTTCATCGCCGTTCGATAGAGGTAGGCCACCGGGTCGGGTCCGACGCCGACGCGGTCCCACCGCTCCCACAGGCGTAGGAAGGCGTCCTGCATCACCTCCTCGGCCTCCTGACGGTCCCGGGTCAGCAGCCACAGCGCGCGGAACAGCCGCTCGTGCTCCTCCCGGAAGAACGCCTCGAAGCCCCCGTCGGCGGTCGATGCGAGCTCGTGGTCGATCGAGGGCAGCGCCGTCCTCACGGTCTCCTCCATCCGCGACATGCACGCGCAGGATGCCCGTTCCGTTTACGCGGGCACGACGCCGCCACAGGCTAGGGCGCGGCGTCGGCGAGGAACGGCAGGACGAGCTCCTCGAACCGCTCGGGCTGCCGCAGGTTCACGACGTGGTCGGCGCCATCGACCACCACTTTCCGTGAACCCATGATGCCGCGAGCCGTGAGGTCCGCGATCCGGCGCATGTCCGGCGGATCGTGCTCGGCCTCGAGGATCAGGGTGGGCACGTCGATCTCGGCCAGCCGGTGCGCGGCGGGCGGGTCCAGCCGCTCGGCCCCGCTCTCGTCCATCCCGATCTCGTGGAGGTTGTCGAACGCGATGCGACGGATCGTGGCCCCCGGCTCTTCGTCGGTTCCGAGGGGCGCCCAGATCTCGAGCCGCAGGTCCTGTGCCTTCACGAGGTCGCCGGCCTCGATCGCCGCTTCGATCGGCCCCTCTCGCTCAGCCAACCACTCCTCCTCTTCCTCGGTCGGCTCGAAGCCGCCGAGGGCGGACGCCACCAGGACCATCGCCCACACCCGTTCCGGATGGACGAGCGCGTAGTCCAACCCGATGCCCCCGCCCATCGAGCACCCGATCACCGCCGTCTGCGAGATCTCGGTCGCCTCCAGGAGGGCGTCCAGGTCGCGCACGTGCGAGTAGGTGCGACCCGGCTCCGGCCGATCGGACTTCCCGTACCCCCGCACGTCGTAGCGGAGGACCCGGTAGCCGGCGTCCACGAACGCATCGACGTGCGGATCCCACGTGCGCATGTCCCACAGGCCGGGGTGGATCAGCGTCAGCACCGGTCCGTCGCCCGCGATCTCGTGGTGGAGGCGGGCGCCGTCGGGCAGCTCGACGAAGCTCACGCTACGAGGCCACCAGCACCAGGGGGAACAGGGCGAGGACCCAGCTCGTGAGCGAGCCGATCAGCAGGTACTCGGTGACCACGTCGATCGTCCGGGCGGACCCCGTGGGAGCGGGGTCCGCACGCATCCCCGTGAGCTCCGGATAGCGGAGGAGTCCCTTCGCCGAGATGACCAGGGCTGCCGCCGTGGGCTGCCCCGCCAACCCCGATCCGAAGATCAGGATCCGTTCGATCGGGCCGATGATCCGTCCACCCCGGAGCCGTCGCTCCGCGGGCGAGAACTTCGTGCCCACGGCGGTGAGGACCATGCGCACGAGCCCGTTGCAGGTGGCGAACAGGAAGACGAGCACGCCGCCGACGAGAGCCGCCTCTTCGAGCGGCACCGTCGCGAGGTGAGGGAACGGCGACCGGGCGAGGGCGCGCGCCGCGAGGCTCTCCCCACCGTAGGACCACAGCGATGCGGTCCCGGCGACGCCGACGAAGGCGACCAGGAAGTACAGGAGCGCCATCGAGGCGCGGCGCTCGCTGATGTCGGGATCGCTCCTCACCAGCAGCCAGCCGGCCGACGACGCACCCGTGATCACGGCGAACAGCAGGAGGGGTCCGGGCTCGAGGGCCACGGCTGCCCCCAGGAACACGGACAGCACGAAGGCGGAGGCGATCGCGACGACCGTCCTGACACCCCGGTGGGGTTCCCCCGAGAGCCCGGCGACGAGATCCGCGATCCCGAGGCACGCCAGCCAGACCCCGACCGCGGTCACCCCAACGCCCCTCGCAGCTCCTCGTGCGCCAGGCGGAGCGCGTACAGCCCGCCCTTGATGGCCCGCTGCGACACGGCGGACAGGGTAACCCCCTGCAGGTTCGCGATGGCGGACGGGGACTCCCCCTCGAGGAGATGGAGCATCGTCTCCGCGTCCCGCGGGCTCATGGAGGCGACCACCTCGTCTCGGCACAGGAGGAAGGCGTTGATCATCCCCTGCAGGTCCACGCCCGACGGCGTCGGCGGTGGCCCACCTTCCTCGTCGGCCCGCTCGACCGAGCCCGCGTCCGGGCCGGGACGCGTCGCTCCGAGCGAGCTCGAGTCCACGAAGACGCTCCGCACCCCTCGCGGCATCTCCTGTTGGCGGGTCATCGCGCGGGCCCGATCGATCGCTTCGCGAGCCGACCACCAGGCGGGACCGTCCTGCTCGAAGGGGGCACGGGACCGGTCGTAGGTGGACAGGGCCCCCCACCCGATGCCGAACCGAACGTCGACCCTCCCGAGGAGCGAGATCCGGACGAGCAGGGTGGCCTCGAGCGCGCTCGCCAGGTTCGAGTACAGGCCCTGGAACTCGTCGCCGATGGTCGACGTGAGCGGCTGCAGGGCGGGGCTCTTGGCGTTCGCCACCGCGAGGGCTCCCCGGAGCTCGCTCTGCAGGTCCGACCGGCTCGGGTGGCTGCGCGATCGCACGACGTCCCCGAGGAGCGCCGCGAATCCCGTCCCTTCGTCCGGCGTTTGCACAAGATGCAGCATATCGCTTGAGAGCATCCTAGTAAAGCTGCTGGCTCGATAAGGCCCAGATACAGCCTTCCGTTTGATAGAGCGAGTCTTGAGCTATCTGCTACAGAGTGGTCTCCTGATCTTGCTCCGCGAACCTCGACGCGAGCCGGCGCGCCGTCTCCGACAGCAGCTCGGGCAAGACCCTCGTCTGCCCGACCACGGGCATGAAGTTCGTGTCACCGCTCCAGCGCGGCACCACGTGCCAGTGGAGGTGGTCCGGCAGCCCGGCCCCGGCGATCCCACCCAGGTTCATCCCGATGTTGAAGCCGTGGGGCGCCGACTCCTCCCGGAGCGCCATCACGGCTCGCTGCAGCAGTCGGTGGAGGTCGAGGCTCTCGTCGTCCTTCAGCTCCTCGAGGTCGCCGACGTGGCGGTTCGGGACCACGAGGACGTGGCCCGGGTTGTACGGGTACTTGTTCAAGACGACGTAGCCGAGATCCGAACGGGTCAGCACGCGCTCGGGCTCCTCGCCGTCGCGGATCCGGCAGAGGATGCATCCCGCGTCCTCGGGCTCGTCCTTGTTCGCCTGGATGTACTCCATGCGCCAGGGACTCCAGAGGTGCTCCATCTAGAAGGCGCTCTGCTCGAGCGCCCGGGCCTTCACCTCCTCGGCCAGCGTCTCCACGATCCGGTCGAACGGCACCCCCGGATGCTCCTCGCCGGCCCGATCCCGCACGGTGAACGTGCCCGACCCCAGGTCGCGGTCGCCCACGACCACGACGTACGGCGCCTTCATCAGCTGAGCGGCGCGGACCTTCTTGCCCACCGTCTCCTTCGTCTCGTCGATCTGCACCCGGAGCCCCGCCGCGCGGGCCGTCGTCGCCAGCTCCTCGCACGAGGGGACGTGGCGATCGGCCACCGGGACCAGCCGCAGTTGCTCCGGCGACAGCCAGAGCGGGAACGCCCCGCCGTAGTGCTCGATCAGGACGGCGCTGAACCGTTCGAGGGTGCCGAGGATCGCCCGGTGGATCATCACCGGACGGTGCCGCTGGTTGTCGTCGCCCGTGTACTCCATGTCGAAGCGCTCCGGCAGCGCGAAGTCGCACTGCACGGTGGTGAGCTGCCACAGCCGGCCGATCGCGTCGCGGAAGTGGAAGTCCACTTTCGGCCCGTAGAACGTCCCCTCCCCTTCGGCGACGCGATAGTCCAGGCCGCTCTTGTCGAGCGCTTGCGTGAGGGCTTCGACCGCCCGAACCGCGGTCTCCTCGTCCACGATCGACTGGGCTACCGGCAGGGTGGAGAGCTCGATCACGGGATCGGTGAACCCGAACGTCCGGTGGATCTCGAACGTCAGGTCGAACACGCCGAGGATCTCGTCGATCAGCTGTTCCGGCGTGCAGATGATGTGGGAATCGTCCTGCGTGCCCCCGCGGATCCGGAGGAGGCCGTGCAGCGTGCCCACCTTCTCGTGGCGATAGATCGTCCCGAGCTCGGAGAGGCGCATCGGGAGGTCGCGGTAGCTGCGGACCTGCGACTTGTACACGAGGACGTGGAACGGGCAGTTCATCGGCTTGACGTAGTAGTCGCCGGTGTCCGACGCCATCGCCGGGTACATGTTCTCCGAGTACTTCTCGAGGTGGCCGCTCGTCGCCCACAGCACCGACCGGGCGATGTGCGGCGTCACCACCAGGTCGTAGCCGCGTTCGAGGTGCAGGTCGCGGACCCAGTCCTCGAGTTGCTTGCGGAAGATCCCGCCGCGCGGGTGCCACACCCAGAGCCCGGGACCGAGCTCGTCGGGGCTGGAGAAGAGGTCGAGCTCCCGCCCGAGCTTCCGGTGGTCGCGCTGCTCCGCCTCTTCGAGGCGGCGGAGATGCGCCTGCAGGTCCTCCTCGGTGGCCCACGCGGTCCCGTAGATCCGGGTGAGCATCGGGTTGGTCTCGAGGCCCCGCCAGTAGGCGCCGGCGGTCGAGGTCAGCGTGAACGCGCCGAGCCGGCCGGTCGACGGGACGTGAGGCCCTTCGCACAGGTCGACCCACCCGTCGTTGCGATACAGGGAGACGGTGTCCCCGGCCGCGATCTCTCCCTCCTCGGTTCCGATCGACTCCACGATCTCGCGTTTGAACGGCTGGCCGTCCAACCGGGCGATGGCCTCCTCGCGGGACACCTCCTCCCGGATGAAGGGCTGGTCGGCGTCGACGATCACGCGCATCCTGTCCTCGATCGTCGCCAGGTCGCCCTCGTGGATCGCCGACGGGAGGTCGAAGTCGTAGTAGAAGCCGTCCTGGATCGGCGGCCCGATCGCGTACCTCGTCCCGGGGAAGACGTCGCACACGGCCTGTGCCATCACGTGCGCGGTCGAGTGCCGGAGGATGTGGAGGCCCTCGTCGGAGGCGGGCTCGATCGGCTCCACGGGGGCGTCGGATCGGGGAGCGAACGAGAGGTCCCGGAGGACCCCGCCGACGCGCGCCGCGATCGCGCTCGGAGGGAGCACGGCGCCGACCGGCTCGCCCTCGGGGAGCTCCACGTGGGTGCCGTCGGTCAAGGTCAGGCGGGGCACGGGCGCCATGATATCGGCGCCGGTCGGCCGCCTATTCGTACGCGATCGCCTCGAGCACCCGGATCCGCGACGCACGGACCGCCGGCACGATCGAGGCCACGAGACCGAGGATCGCCGCGACGACGGCGAAGGCGACCAGCATCCCGCCGGGGACCGCGAACCGCGAGACGCCCAGGTCCGCCAGGGCCTGCTGCATCGCCCATCCGAAGAGGACCCCGATCGCGATCCCCAGCACGGCCCCGATCAGGGAGACGATCACCGCCTCGACGACGATCATCCATCCCAGCTGGGCCCGTTGCATCCCGACTGCGCGGAGGAGACCCAGCTCCCTGACCCGCTCGTAGATCGAGAGCCCGAGGGTGTTGGCGATCCCGAACGAGGAGATGATCACGGACAGGACCAGGAGCACCAGCACGATCCCGAAGACCTGATCGATGATGGCGTTCTGCTGCTCCTTGAACTCGGTCTGATCGCTGACCTCGACGTTCGGGAACTCCTCGACGACGTCGTTCACCGCCGCACGTGCATCCCCGATCGAGGTTCCCTGGGCCGTCCGGAGGAAAACCACGGAGTCCAGCTGCTCCGCGAAGTTGACCTCGTACTCCCCCAGCGAGATCGCGTAGTCCCCGAGCAGCCGATTGTCGGTGTAGATGCCGCCCACGCGGAAGTCCTGCGTCCCCGTTCGAGCGAACCTGAGCGGGAGCGTGTCGCCCACCCTGAGATCGTCGGCGAGGGCGATCCCGCGGAACACGAGCACCGTGTCCGGGCCATCGAGGGAGGCGGTGTCCCCCGCCTGCATCGGGAGGCTCGCCACCCGGTCGATGGTGGACGGGTCGATCCCGGAGACGAAGGCGGTCCTGCCCTCGATCTTCATCTGTCCCTGGCGGAACGGTGAGACCGCCGAGAACTCAGGCCGCTCGGCGAGCGTGCGCGCGATCTGCGGGCTGAACGGTTGGAACTGCGTCGAGTTCAGGATGAAGTCGGCCCGGAGGATCTCGTCGAGGGTCGCCGAGGCGGAGGCCTTCAGGGACGTCATGAAGACCGACACGAAGACCACGAGGCCGAGCCCGATCATCAACGCCGCGGCCGTCGACGCGGTCCGGCGGGGGTTCCGCATCGCGTTCTCCCGGCCCAGCCGGCCGGTCATCCCCAGGCGCCGCGCCGGGGCGCCGATCGCCTTCGCCAGGGGCCTGGCGACGAAGGGCGCGAGGATCGCCACGCCCACGAACGTGAGCGCCGCACCGAGTCCGACAACGGCGGCCGCGTTGCTCACGCTCCCGAACAGCCCGGTCATGAGGGACGCCACGCCGGCGGCCGTCCCGAGCCCGCCGACGAACGCCCGCCGGCGGAGCGACGCCGTCGGCGCGATCGTGCCTTCCCGGAGGGCCTGGATCGGGGCGACGCCGGACGCGCGACGCGCCGGGAAGGTGGACGCGACCACGGTGACCACCGTGCCGAGGATCAGGGACACGACGATCGTCCTCGGCTCGATCTTCGTGCCCGTCGGAGGCAGCTCGAGGCCGATGCCCGCGAGCACGCGCTTGAGGAGCTGGGCCAGCCCGATCCCGGCCGCCAACCCCACGGCCGAGCCGAGCAGGCCGGTGACGGCCGACTCGAGGAGGACGGAGCCGAACACCTGCCGGCGGCTCGCCCCCAGCGCCCGGAGCAGCGCCAGCTCGCGGGTCCGCTGCGTGACCACGATGTTGAACGTGTTGAAGATCACGAAGGCGCCGACGAACAGGGCGACGAACGCGAACACGAGCAGGGCGGTCCGGATGAACCCCAGGCCCTGACGGACCTGATCGGCCTGCTCGTCGGCGGCGTCGGTCGCCGTGATCGCCTGGAAGCCCTCCGGGAGGACCCGCTGGACCTCGCGGGCGACCGACGCCGCCGATGCCCCCCGTTTCCCGACCACGAAGATCTGATCGAACACGCCCACGCGATCGAACAGCCGTTGGGCCGTGGGCAGCTCGAAGATCGTCACGGTGGCGCCACCGATCGTCCCCCCGGTCGGGAGCGCGACCACGCCGGTGAGCCGGTAGGTGTCGACGCCCACCTGGGTGACGATCCTGACGTCGTCGCCGACCTCGAAGCCCGCCTCGTCGACGGTGGAGGCATCGATCGCGACGTCGCCGGGTCCGGCGGGCGGCTCCCCGTCGCGGACGACGAACGGGGACACGTTCGGGTTCCACGAGCTCCCGATGGTGGGCGCGCCGCCCCCCGAGATCACCTCGTCGGTCGTCGGATCGATGACCTGCGCGAACCCGCTCACGCTCCCGTCGGCGGCCGCCACCGACGGCTCGGCCACGATCTCCCCGAGGACCCGTTCGGGGATGGGGTTCCGCTCCTCCGCGCCGCCCCCTCCACCGCCGGCCGGCACCTCCTGGAAGGCGCTCTTGGCCTCCACGACCACGTCGGTCTTCGCGTAGATGTCGCCGAACAGCGTGTCGAACGCCGCCAGCGCCGTGTCGGTCAGGACCAGCGTCCCCGCGACGAACCCGACCCCGAGCACGATGGCGACGGCGGTCAGGAGGAGGCGGAGCTTCCGGGCGAGGAGGCTCTTCAGAGCGGCGCGCCACACCTCAGGCTTCCAGCGACTTCATCCGATCGAGGACCTTCTCGGCGGTGGGCTCGCGCATCTCGTCGACGATCCGCCCGTCGGCGAGGAACACGATCCGATCCGCGTACGCCGCCGCGATGGGGTCGTGCGTGACCATGACGATCGTCTGACCGTGGCTCCTCACGGCGTCCTGGAGGAACTGGAGGAGCTCCTGCGTCGAGCGGGAGTCGAGGTTCCCCGTGGGCTCGTCGGCGAAGACGATCGCCGGTCTGGAGACGAGCGCGCGGGCGCCCGCGACCCGCTGCTGCTCGCCCCCAGACAGCTCGGAGGGGTGATGGGAGAGGCGGTCGCGGAGCCCGATCGTGTCGACGACGGTGTCGAACCAGGGCCGATCAACATCGCGTCCCGCGATGTCGATCGGCAACGTGATGTTCTCGGCGGCGTTCAGCGTCGGCACCAGGTTGAACGCCTGGAAGACGAAGCCGACCCGGTCGCGCCGGAGCTCGGTCAGGTCGCGCTCCCTCAGCGCGGTGACCTCGGCCGAGCCGATGAACACCCGGCCCGACGTGGGCGAGTCCAGGCCGGCCAGGATGTGCAGGAGGGTAGACTTCCCCGATCCGGACGGCCCCATGATCGCGGTGAACCCTCCGGCTTCGAAGTCGACCGAGACGCCGCGGAGCGCCTCGACCCTCGCGGTTCCCTCCCCGTAGACCTTCCAGAGCTCCACGGCTCGCGCCGCGATCTCCTCGACCAGCTCCTCGAGCATGCGTCCCCCTCGATCTCGAATCGCGGAGCTTACGGCACGGAGGTGGACG
>JBIOTM010000098.1:0-12034 GCA_044865955.1 Actinomycetota bacterium
CATCTGGGCCACGTGTTCGACGATGGCCCGGCCCCCACCGGGCTGCGCTACTGCATCAACGGGGTCTGCCTGGTCCGTCAGCCGCTCCAGTCGGCGTAGCCGCGAGAGATCGCAATGCTCGTCTCCCAACGCGATCGAGGCTCGCGTGGAGCCCGGCGCCGGCCCACGGTGGCGATGCAGGGGGTGGCGCCTGCTCATATCTGGGGAACGCCGAGTCCGCGTCATCTCGGCCAGGTGCGAGCCTCACAGGGCGACGGGCACCTCGGCGAGATGGGGCGGCCAGACGACCCGCTTCACCCCCTCCTGCCACTGAACCGCCAGCACGTCGTGATCCCGCTGGCGGCCGTCCTCGCCGAGGCCGAACCGGCCGAAAAAGGTCGTGCACCGCAGCCGCCGGGCAGCCTCGAGGAGCGCTCGCTCGTCCGGGCCGCCGACCTCTTCCACGCACCGCATGGCGATGAGCCCGGCCGCATAGGCCTGCGCCGCCGGATAGTCGACGTGGCCGGGCCCCACCTGAATCTCGGGCACGGCCTCTGCCCGCAGGCTTCGCACGGCATCTGCCTGTCTCGGCCCGACATCGACCACATACGGGTAACGGACGCCCTCTTCCCACTGGGAGGGGCCCAGGACCCCATCAGCCTGGGGGCCCAGGGCGGTGCGGAAGATGCTCATCCCGGCCCCCACCGCGGCGACCGCGCCCGGCCGGCGGCGGAGTCGACGGAGGACCGCCACGTCCTCGGCGAAGGTCCCGGCGAGGAGGAGGACGTCGGCCCCCGATAGGTCCGAGGCCTCGGCCGGGACCACGCTGCCGACCACCTCCAAACCGACGCGTCCGGCCGCCTCCCGCACCCCTTCGGCGATCGCGCCGCCGAACCGACCGCCTCCGGCCGACAGGAGGATCCGAGCCCCAGGCATGGGGTCGGCCAGGGCCTCGAGCACCGGGACGAAGTAACGGCTCGCGGGCGAGGGGACCGAGGCCACTCCCGGGAGGCGCTGGACCCTGTCGGCGCTACCCCCGTGGTTCCAGAGAACCCGCCCGTGCTGGGCAGCCCAGCGAGCGGCCTCGTCGACGAGGTCGCTCCCGTAGGGACCGATGAGGAGATCCGCCTCGGCCAGCGCGTCCAGCCCCCGCCGCACCCCGTCCCTGGTTCCTCCGTCATCGACGAGGCGGAGTTGGGGCACCAGGTGGCGCGCCGACGTACGTAACTCGCCCCGGCCTCGGGTGTCTCGCACGAGGGCACGGAGCCCCCCTGCAGCAAGCCTCCCCAGGAAGGCGTACCGGCCGGAGAGGGAGAGAGGTGCCCCCAGCCGGAGCCGCCCCTCGGCCTCGGACTCTCGTTTCACCGCTCCGGTATCGTGCTCCGCCGCGCAACCCATCGTCATGACCGGCTAGACGATCGAGCCGCCGTTCACGCGCCGTCCAGCCATTCCCCAGAGCCGCTCGGTGTTGCCGCGGCCTTGGCGGGCAAGCTCGCATCGTTGTAGTAGACGAGCCTGACGGGAGCCGGCGGTCGGGCCCCGTGCACGCTGAGACCCTTGCCTGCGTTCATGGCCCTCGACCCAGGCCCGCAGACCCGCGAGCACCTGGCGGCCCTGCAGGGCGTACCTGCCGGATACCGAGACGCTCGCGCCGAACCTGATGGCACGACCACCGCTCACTCCAGGTCCCGTCGCGATTATCGTTGCTTCCATGTCTTGGCAGACGACGCTTGTCGAGCGCCGAGATGCAGTTCCGGGCTCACGTTGGGTGTGACGAAGGAGGAGGCGATGGGCGAGTATCTACCTCAGGTCTTCGAGCGGTTCGGCGCCGACTACCCGGCGGTGATGGAGGCCTTCCGGGGCCTCGCGGAGCGCCTGCACGAGGCCGGGACCCTCTCGGCGAGGGAGCGCCGGCTGGCGAAGCTCGGGATTGCCATCGGGAGAGAATCCGAGGGGGGCGTCCGGTCCCACACACGGAAGGCCCTCGCCGAAGGCATCGAGGACGAGGCCATCCGGCAGGTGGCGCTGCTCGCCATCTCGACCGCCGGCTACCCGGCCGCCATGGCTGCCTACGGCTGGATCAATGAGGTACTGGATCGAGAGGGATAGGGCACAGCCGATCTTCGATCTCGTTCGCGAGACCTCAGCCCGAGGCCCCATGACGACAGGATGGCCCGGGAGGAGGTTCGGCCGGCTGTGACGTGGGCCCTGGAAGGAGCGCCTAACCCCCGGGTGGTCCGTGTCCACACGACGGTCGAGCTCACCGGGGCCACCATCGAGAAGTGCCCACCGGCAAGCCCACCCGAAGGGCTCCGCGCCGTGCTCGCGGTGGACGGTGTCCGCTCCGTCGACCTCCACCGGTACCGGGCGCGGCTGAACCTGAGCCCCGGTTGCGATGCCCGGGCGGCGTGGGATGGGGTAGCGCGGGCCATCGAGGCAGCGTGGGGGGCTCCGGCTCCGCTCTCCAACGAGCCTCCGCCACGAGCGTTCGAGGTTGCCTACGAAGGACCCAGGATTGTGGCCGAGAGCCCGGAGATGGCCGCTCCCGATCCAACCCTCGCGGCTCTGTTCGGGGTCCCCGGGGTGGCCGAGGCGATCCTCGTGGCTGGCAGGGTGTGGGTCCGGCCGGGCCGTCTGTTCTCCTGGGAGGAAGTGGAGGCGTCGGTCCGCCGGGCTTTGCAGAACGCCGAGGAGCGGCGCTATCCCCGCTGATCCAGACAGTCGTGGGATCCCGTTGCCGCGCAAGCCCACGACCCATTTCCCTCGCCCCACCGTGAGCCTGAAGATGACACTCGCCTCCGCCGGGCTTTCCTTCTGACGGGTTGCCTGCTCCTGACCTTCAACTACCTCACCGCCGCGACACCGTTCGTCGCGATCGACTGTCGTCCGCCGGGGAGTCATCACCCATCTCGATTTCTTCTCCACCAACTTCGATGGCCCGACGGTGCGGAACTCATCGGTCCGCTTCCCGCTGGTCTGATGGCTAACGAAGGCAGTGTCATGGGATCGATCTCGATTCGAGGCGGTCGAGTGGGTTCGCATTCGGGTCCGCGACTGGCGAGGAAGCGGCGGGAACCGACGGCCTGGGCGATCGTCGTCGGGCGGAAGGGCTGACGGCGCGTCGCTCGCTTCGCGAGCGAGAATCCTGCCTGTGTCCACACTCCTGATCGTCTCCGGCCCTCCCGGAGCCGGCAAGTCGACCGTCGCGCGCGCCCTCGTCGACCGGTTCGACCGAAGCGTGCTCGTGGAGGGCGATGCGTTCTTCGGGTTCGTCGCGCGCGGCGCGATCACGCCATGGCTGCCGGAGTCGAACGAGCAGAACGAGATCGTGACCCAGGCGGCGGCGGCCGCCGCCGGCCGGTACGCGGTGGGTGGCTACGTGACGGTCTACGACGGCCTGGTCGGCCCATGGTTCCTGCCCACGTTCCTACGGGCCAGTGGTCTCGATCGCGTTGACTACCTCGTTCTGCTGCCATCGGTGGAGCGCTGTGTCGCTCGAGTCGGCACTCGGATCGGTCACGGGTTCGGCGATGAAGGCGCGACTCGGGAGATGCATCGACAGTTCATGGATGCGGCGATCGACTCGCGTCACCTGTTCCTCGAGCCGCCCGAGGATCCCAAGCAGGTCGTGGATTCGGCGATCTCCGCGCTCGAGCTCGGACTCCTTCGCTACGCGGCCACGTCGTCCTGAAGGTCCCGCGTAGCGAGAGGCAGGTGCACGAACCGGGAGCAGCAATGGGTCAGCCCGGCATGTCAGAGTGAGGCGGTCGTGACCGAGCGTGCGACGTGGATGGAACGGAGGCGGCGCTCTCTCCGGAGCCGCTGGCGCCTGATCGGCGCGCTCGAAGGCGCGCCACGCTGGCTGGTCGCGGCGGCGGTCGTCGCGGCGATCGTGGCCGGTCTCCTCCCGGTCGCCCTGATCCTCGCCGGGGGGTCGATGACCGCTCGCATCGCGAACGCCGTCGGGGCCGGAGGTTCGGAAGCCTCGCTCGAGGCCGTCTACCGCGCGTTCGCCGTCCTCATCGGCCTGTTCCTGGCTGCCGAGGTCATGGTGCCCGTGCAGAGCCGCGTTCGGTTTCTCGTTCAGCGACGCGTGGACGGCGCGGCGCGCGGCCGGGCGATCGGCGCGGCCCTCGCCGGAACTGACATGCGGCATCTCCACGACCCGACGTTCACAGAAGCGATGGGGCAGGTCCGCGGTCTGATCACGTACTCCGCCACGCCGGGCTGGGGGGCCACCGGGATGATCGGCATCCTCCGCGACTACCTGACCGGGATCGCGGCGGCCGTCGTTCTGCTGCGGTATCACGCGGGGTACGCGCTGCTCGCGATCGCCGTCGCGGCGATCCTCAGACAGCGATGGCGCAGGTCGATCATCCGCATCATCGAGGCGTTCATCAAGGGCAACCGGTCGTTCCGCGAGGCGCGCTACTTCACCGAGCTCGGACTGGGCCGGACCGCCGCGCACGAGATCCGGCTGTTCGGCTTGCCGCAGTGGATCCGTCGACGGATCAACGCCGCGGGCGTGCGGGGCTGGACGCCGACGTGGCGAGAGCGCGTGAGGGGAGCCGTCCCGCAGACGACCGTTCAGGTCGTCCTGACGCTTCTCGTGGCGGTCCCGGCCCTCGTGTGGGCTGCGCGAGCCACCGCGGAGGGCGACCTCGGGATCGGCGACCTGGTGGTCTTCGTCCCTGCACTCTTCGCGGTTCTCGCCAAGGGCGGTGTCTTCGACGACGACGTCGCCGTCGAGTACGGGGCGGTCACGCTCGACGCTTTGCGGACGCTCGAGCGGTTTGCGGCAGACGCCGTCGCCTCCGAGAGCGGCCGCCGGCACGTTCCACGCGACACGCCGCCCTCCGTCGAGCTGCGTGGCGTCTCGTTCCGTTACCCGGGAGGAACGGACCAGGTTCTGAGGGACGTCGACCTAGACATCCCCAGCGGGACCTCCGCGGCTCTGGTCGGGATGAACGGCGCCGGAAAGACGACCCTCGTTCGCCTCCTGTGCGGTCTGTACGTGCCGGGCACCGGATCGGTGCTCATGGACGGCGTCGATCTGCGCGAGGTCGATCTCGACGTGTGGCACCGACGGATCGCGCCCATGTTCCAGGAGTTCGTCCGACTTCCGGGGACGGTCGCGGAGAACGCCTCCATCGGCGCCGTCGAGCATATGGACGACGCCGAGGGCATCGCAGCCGCTCTCGACGAGGCCGGGGTGACGCGATTCGCCCGACGGATGCCCGAGGGAACCCGGTCGCTCCTGGCCACCCGGTACGCCGACGGGACGGATGTCTCCGGCGGTCAGTGGCAGCGGCTCGGCATCGCGCGAGCGCTGTTCGCCATCCGGACGGGCGCCCGGTTCCTCCTCCTCGACGAGCCCACGTCGAACCTCGACACATCCTCGGAGGAACGCCTGATCCAGCGCCTCGTCGAGCAGATGCGAGGGACGGCCACGACGCTGCTCGTGACCCATCGCCTGGCGCTGGCGCGGCGGACCGACCGGATCCTCGTCGTGGAGCGTGGCCGGATCGTGGAGCGCGGGACGCACGAGGAACTCCTTCGGCTCGACGGACGATACGCCGCGGCGTTCGGGATGCAGGCGTCGCTCTATCCCCTGGAAGAAGCAGTCGGCGATGGCTGACGTAACCGCCGGATCGAGGCCGCAGGAACGGCCATCTGCCCTGTCTGGCATGAGGCTCCTGCTCGCCACCGCCTCGGCGTCCGACCGCGTCGGACTGTGGGCCAGCCTTGGGCTCGGCCTCGTCTCGAGCATGCTGATCCCGCTGTTTCCCCTCGCGTTCAAGCTCCTCGTCGACGGCGCGACGAGAGGGAACACCGGACTCGTCACCGGGGCGGCCGTTGCCATCGCCGTGCTCAGCGCGGGCTCTCGTGCGGCATCCAGCTACGCGGTGATCTTCGGGTGGAACGTCTGGGAGCGGATGACGATCACCGTCGACGAGCAGCTCGTGACCATGGCCGGACGCGTCGGCCGGGTGGACCGCATCGAGCGTCCGGAGTACCTCGACCACCTCACTTTGCTCCGAACCAACCGGGAGACCTTCCAGCAGTCGATGATGTCGCTGCTCGCAGCGGTGTTCCTCGGCCTGCAGGTGATCGTCACCGTCGTGATCCTCGCCGTGGTGGAGCCGCTGCTGCTCCTCCTGCCACTGTTCAGCGCGGCGCCCGTGGTGGCCGGCCGGTGGGCCGAGAAGCGGGCGCAGACCGCCCTTCGCGAGTCGGCCGCCGACTCGCGATCCGCCGACGCGTTCGCCCTGCTCTCCACCGAGCCCGCCGCCGCGGGCGAGCTGAGGGTCCTGCGACTGCGCGACTTCGTCGTTGCCAGGCACGGGACGGCGTGGGAACTCGCGATGTGGCGTCAGTGGCGAGCCGAGACGGTGGGTGCGGTGGTGTCGACGGTGGCGCTCATGGTGTTCACCATCGGCTTCGGCGCGGCGGTGCTGTTCATCACGGTCCAGGCGATGAACGGGGACGCCACGCTCGGATCGGTGATTCTCGTCCTCACCGCGGGCCAGCAGCTCCACAATCAGATCGGCGGCGTGCTGGCCAGCTCCGCGGACCTATTCCGCGTGGTCGAGACGATGCGGCACTTCGCCTGGCTGGCCGGCTTCGTCGACGAGCACGAGGACCGCGGCACGCTCCGGCCCGGTCCGGCGCTGCGGCGGGGCATCGAGCTCGACCGTGTGTCGTTCCGCTATGCCGGCGCCGAACAGGACGCCGTCCAGGACGTCTCGTTGACGTTGCCTGCGGGATCTGTCGTCGCCGTGGTGGGGGAGAACGGTGCCGGCAAGAGCACGCTGGTGAAGCTGCTGTGCGGGCTGGCCCAGCCGACGTCGGGGCGGGTCCTCGTGGACGGGATCGACCTCTCGGAGCTTCGGGCCTCGGAGTGGCGTGAATCGCTTTCGGGAGCGTTCCAGGACTTCGTCCGGTTCGAGCTGCTGGCTCGGGAGAGCATCGGGATC
Organism: Actinomycetota bacterium; assembly: GCA_044865955.1. GTDB lineage: Bacteria > Actinomycetota > UBA4738 > UBA4738 > HRBIN12 > JAJNBA01. Next base: position 6,957 of record JBIOTM010000098.1, read on the forward strand.
GGACGGGTCGAACGGATCGAGGATGTGGACGACGCGCGGGAGGCGCTCCGGCTGGCCGGCGAGGCGGATCTCGAGCGGGAGCTTCCCGAGGGCCTCGAGACGCCGCTCGGAACGGCCTTCCTCGATGGGATCGACCTCTCCGGCGGGCAGTGGCAGAAGGTGGCGCTGGCGAGGTCGATGATGCGGGGGTCGCCGCTCGTCCTCGTCCTGGACGAGCCCACGTACTCGCTCGACGTCGAATCCGAGCGACGGGTGTTCGAGTGGTTCTCCCGCGTCGCCGACTCCGATGACCCGGTCGGAACGATTACGGTGATCGTGTCTCACCGGTTCTCCACCGTGCGGACCGCGAACCTTGTCGCCGTGTTGCACGAGGGCCGGCTGGTCGAAGTCGGTACGCACGCGGACCTGCTGTCCCGGAACGGAGCCTACGCGCAGATGTATCGGACCCAGGCGCGCGGATACCACCTCTAGGCCGACCGACGGGCCGCGGAGGCCGGTCGGTCCCGTCTACCAACCTCGAACCCTCTTCGCCTCCGGCGCTCCAGATGTGATCGCGTCGGCGACGCACCGATGGATCGCGTCCATCTCCTCGCAGGGGACGGCGCCGCCGGAGACCGTAGAGAATGGCCCGCGTGGAAGAGGACGCGCTCGTCAGCGAGCAGATCGAGTACTACCGGGCTCGTGCCCCCGAGTACGACGTGACGTCGTCGCCACCAGGCGATCCGCTGGCACCCTATAGCAGACAGATCGAGACGGGGCTGGATGGGTTCCGGCCGACGGGCCGGGTCCTGGAGATCGCCAGTGGAACTGGAGTCTGGACCGTCCACCTGCTCCGTCATGCCTCGAGCGTCACGGCCCTGGACTCCTCGCCGGAGATGCATGAAGTGTCGCGGAGGAGGATCGGCGAGGATCCTCGGATCCGCTACCTCCGCGCCGACGTGTTGTCTTGGAAGCCCGACGGGCGCTACGACGTCGTGTTCTTCGCGAACTGGCTCTCGCACGTCCCCCCGGGGAGGTTGCACCGCTTCTGGGAGACAGTGCGAGCGGCCCTCTCTCCGGCGGGACGCGTGTTCTTTGCCGACGAGCTCGTGGACGCTTGGAGATACGAAGAGCTCTTTCGAGAGATCTTCGCCGGTGATCCGTCCGTGCCGGTCGTCCGCCGATCACTCCTGGACGGCCGGGCGTTCCGGGTGGTCAAGGTCTTCTGGAACCCGGAGGAGCTCCGGTCCACGCTCGGCGCCATGGGGTGGGACTTGGACATCCACACAGCGGGTCCGTTCTTCTGGGCAGAGGCCCTCCCGCGGGACCGCTCCGCGGGTGAGTGAAGGAGATCGTCGCGCATCGAGTGTCCCTGGTGGACTTCAGAGCAGAGGATGTTGAGCGAATCGAGCCGTGGTTCGACGACCAGGAGACGCAAGTCCGCCTGGGAGGACGCGACTGGATCCGGCGGGAGCCGTCCTTTCTCTGGCTTACGGTCGGCGGCGAGTTCCGGGGCAAGATCGTGACTGGTCGCCTAAGTGGCTCTCCCTGGACGAGTCCGGAGAACCGGTCGCCTTCGTCGATGGAGAAATGTACGACCGGTACGCGGCCTGGGACGGATCGGACTGGGACCACCCGTCGTCTCGGATGTCGTTGAGGCGCCGTCGATGGGCGTCACCCTGGTCGTCGATCCCGCCCGACGACGACGTGGATACGGGACCGCAACACTTCAGGCCGTCGTCGAGCACCCGGCCATGTCACACGTACGGTTGTTCTTCGGCGGGGTCGAGCACGACAACGTCGCGTCGATCGCGTGTCTGACCAGGGCGGGATTCCACCGGCGGTCACGCGAACCCGACTTCGAAGGGATGCTGTCCTACTCGCTCGAGCGTTGACCCTACCGATGGAGTGGCATGTATGCGGTTCAGGAACGATCGCGCCGGGATTGGAATCGGCTACTCGTCGACGCGGCGCGTGATGTACGTCCCCCAACTGATCGCGACGCGTGCATGGCCATCGCCACCATCCCGTGCTATGCGAGTTTCTGAAACATTCGCGGCAGCGTCGGGTTTCAGCTGGATTCAGGATGCTGCGTGGACGTAGCTTCGTGATGCCGGACCAAGCGGTCCGGGACTGGCTGGGAAGGATGGACGACGTCTCTACGGCGACGTCATCCGACGAGGTCCCTGACAGCCCCCGGGGGCACCAGCCCGTCCCTCCGGTGCTGTCATCGCTGAGGGTCCTCAAGCGTCGGGAGGCTCCCGGACGGCAGGTCCACGCGTTGGCGTACGAGGACGCCGCCGGCGACCCGTGGTCCTGGATCGTCAGGCTGATCGAAGATGAGAACGGCTCGTGGCGCGTGTGTGGCGGAGGTGGCGGAAGTGGCGGCGCGCGAGGGAACCCTGAGCGACCCTACCCATGGATCAACTACGCGGCTGTTGGGGCAAGTACGGCCTCCCACTCGGGGGCCGGGTCACTGGCACAGGGGCTGAGCGGGCGGAGTCAGCGCGGCTGTTGATCCGAGACACGGTGCTCGTCGACGACGTCGATGGTGGAGTCGTGCTGTTCGTGACCTCGGAGCCGACCGCTGGATCGCGCGCCACCATCGAACTACAGGCCGGAGACGGCTCGGTCCTTTGGCGTGACGAGCTCGAACTGGATGAATGACCCAGGCGAACGGCCCGGTCCGTCGACGGCTGACGAGTAGAAGGGGTCCCGTCGGGGTCCCGTCAACGACCGGGAAACGACACGATGTGACGGGGTTTCACGGGATCGAAAACGCCCTGGTCACGGACCAGATCGGGCCATCACTGCAGGTCAGAGAACCCCTTCCCGCAACCTTGCCAAGGTGGGGGTCGCGGGTTCGAGTCCCGTCGTCCGCTCCAGAGAAACGCCAGGTCAGGGCCGGTGGAAGCCGGCCCTGCTGCATGTGCGGGGCCGTCCAAAACTGCCAGGGGTCCCGTCGGGGTCCCGTCTCGTACACGACTTTGTCATCGAGCCGCGCACTCACTCGGAGGGTCACTGCCCGTCGCTCGAGGACCTGGCGGCGGCTAGGGTGAACTACAACTAGCCCAGGGGATCCCGCGAGCCGCGATGTGTCCTGCGGCGTCCGGCGGTCGTACTGTCGAACCCGTTACCGAGGAGGACTCTGATGCGCAGCGTGACCTACTCGATGGGCATCTCACTTGATGGCTACATCGTCGGGCCGGACGGCAACTTCGACTGGACGGCTCCGGACGAGGAGGTCTTTCGCTTCTGGATCGAGGAGATACGAGGGGTCGGCGTCCACCTGTTGGGACGACGGCTGTACGAGACGATGCTGTACTGGGAGACCGCCGATCAAAATCCATCGCTCGACGACGCGGAGCTCGAGTGGGCCGCGCTCTGGAATCCGCTCCCAAAGGTGGTGTTCTCCACCACGCTGTCGGCGGTGCAGGGCAATGCCCGCCTGGCCTCCGGCGGCCTGGCGGAGGAGATCGAGCGGTTGCGAGCCGAGCCGGGGGAGGGCGACATCGCGATCGGCGGTGCGACGCTCGCCGCCGAGGCGGCCGCGTTGGGTCTGATCGACGAGTACCGGGCCATGGTCTACCCGGTGCTGGTTGGTGGTGGCATTCCGTTCTTTCCCCAGCGGGAGCGCCGGGTGGATCTCGAACTCGTCGAGACCCGCACCTTCAGCTCGGGAGTCGTCTACCTCCGCTACCGCGTGGCGCGCTAGCCCTAAGCGCCCCGGATCGGAGCGGGGGGCTCTCGCTCCTGCGATCATCGTGAAATGTTGGCGGACGAAGAGCTGCATCGTCATGCGACCGAGAACATCGCCCGGGCCGGTGCGCTCCTCTTTGGCCGGGTGACCTACAAAATGATGGAGGCAGCGTGGCGGCCGCCGGCGCGGACGGGGGCGAGGCCTGATTGGATGGAGCCCTTCGCCCGGACGATCGATATGGCAAAGAAGTACGTCGTGTCGAGCACCCTGGACCGCGTCGATTGGAACGCGGAGCTCGTGCGCGGGAATCTGGGCAAGGCCGTTCAGCAGCTCAAGCGGGAGTCTGGTAAGGGACTGTTCGTGGGAGGCGTGAAGCTCCCGCTAGCGCTTACGGAGCTGGGATTGATCGATGAGTACGAGCTCGTGGTGCATCCCAGGCTGGTGGGCCACGGGCCGACGTTGTTCGCGGGGTTGTCGAAGCCTGTCGACCTGAAGCTCGTGAGCCGGCTGGAGTTCGGCTCGGGGGCGGTGGCGATGCGGTATGAGCCTAAAAGGTAGCCATCGGGCTTGTTAGCGAGGCGTACTCGGCGTCGTAGTCGATCACTGCGCTTGAGCATGGGTCAGCATCAGCCGCTCCAGCGCCACCTCGGTGCCGCCGTTCACCGCCCGGCATCGCGCCCCTCACCCTGTACCTCGAGGCGATAGGCTTCCAACCGATCGGCCAGTACGGCGGGGTTGCTCATAGCGATCATGTGACCGCCGTCGATCTCCTCGACTTCGATTTCGAGGCGCTCGCGGGCGACTCGGCGCTGAAAGTCGAGCGGGAACATCCGATCGTGGCGGCCAGCCAGCACTCGGGTCGGGACATCGGGCCAGGAGTCGAGCGGCCAGGGCTCATCCAGGGGCGTCATCGACTGGTCCTGCCACATCCGCGCCTGCGCCTCGACTCGGAACTCAGACGGCAGGTCATGGTAGTAGATGACGGCGTCGTCCTCGGCCTCGGCGGGCGACAGCCCAAGGCTGGCGTGGTACTCGCGCCTCGCCGGTCCGGAGCCCGTGTTCGTCCCCCACGCGTTGAAGGTCTCGCCGGGCATGGGGATCATCGCGTTGAGCAGGACGAGCAGGTCCACTCGACGTCGGGTGCAGACGATCGGCGCGGTGAAGCCGCCCATCGATGCGGCGACGAGGATGACGTCGGCGCGATCGCCGATGGCGTCGACCACGGTATCCGCGTACTCGGACCAGCCTGCCGTGTCATCCTCGGCCGGGAGCCGGACCGCGATCGCATCGTGCCCACGGGACGCCAGCTCAGGGACGAGCCGATGCCACTCCCACGGATCGCCGCCGCCACCTGGGATCAGGGCATAGGTCGCCAAAGGTGTCTCCTGCCAGCGCTCCA
>JBIOTM010000099.1:0-14918 GCA_044865955.1 Actinomycetota bacterium
CGGTCGACCCGGTCGCCCGACGGCGGTCGAGGCATCCGTCCCGCCCGCGCCGCCGGTCGCGCCACCCGTGGGGAAGCCACCCCGCGCCGCGAACCCCACGAAGGAGCCGGAAGCCGCCGGGACCGTCCCGAGCGAGCCCAAGCGGCCGCCCGTCAAGCGGCGGAGACCGGTCGCCGCCGCCGTCCCCAGAGAGGCCGACGGGGGTGCGGCCGTCGAGACCGGGCGGCGCGACCCGGAGCGAGTGAGGAGCGACGATCCCAGGGTGGGCCGCACCTCCACGCCCACCTCGGGTCAGGAGCTCGGCGACGGGAGCGCGACCGATCCTGGGAGCGCGGAACCGCCGCCCCGCACCACGCGACGGAAGAAGCGTCCGGATCCGTCCGCCGTTGCGGCCGAGGACATCCCGACGTCGACTCCGCCGCCGGACGCGGAGAGCGTGCCGTAGCCCTCGAGCGGCGTCGAGCGTGAGAGAAGATACGTCGAGTGGCTGCGTTCCTCCGGCCACGTTCGGGGATAAGCTCCTGCGAACCCAAGCGCCGCGGTGGTGGTCAGGCGGGAGATCGATGGCTCGATTCTCCAGAGCGGCAGGCGAAGTACTACGCGACACAAGGCTCCGCCTCGGGATGAGCTTGTACGAAGTGGCTCGGATCTCAGAGGGCCGGTTCAAGCCGTCCGCCCTCGGTGGCTACGAACGCGGGGAGCGGTCCCTGTCCCTCGACCGGTTCTGCGAGCTCGCCAGGGTCTACGGCGCTCCAGCGGACCGGCTCCTGGCCGAGGTGATGGCGATCCTCGAGCCCGGGGGTCGCGAAGAGGTGGTGATCGACCTCACGAGGATCCCCCTGGTCGAGACGGCTGAGCGAGGTCGGCTCGCCGAGTTCGTGCATCGCATCAAGGCGCTCCGCCGCGATTACCTGACCGAGGTCCTCACCCTGAGGGCAGGCGACGTCGCGGCGCTGGCGCTCGCCGCCGGTCGCCCGCCGGAGGAGATGATGTCCTCGTTGCGACCGGCGTTCCGCGGGAACGACCGCGGTCGCGACGGTGTGAGCTAGACCGGCGACGGTCCGCCGAGCACGAGACGACGGGAGCTCTGGACGTCGGGCACGATGTGGTCGAGCGCATCCTCGACCTCGCGGAACCGTCCGACGAAGGCGGCCGCCTCGAGCCGGGAGTGCACTCCGAGCTTCGTCAACACGTTCTGGATGTGCGTCCGTGCCGTCTCCGGGCTGATCACGAGCTCGCGAGCGATGGCCCGGTTGTCGGCGCCGTGCGAGAGGAACGCCAGCACCTGACGCTCACGGTTCGTGAGGCTCGAGAGCCTGGCCAGAGCCTCCTTCCCCTCCCGATGGAGCCCCACGAGCTGGGAGAGGAGCCAACGGAGCAGGGACGGCGGGATCACGGCCTCACCCCGGTGGACCGAGCGAGCCGCCTCGAGCAGCTCCGACAGGTGGGCCCGGCGCGTCAGGTATCCGCTCGCCCCCGCCATCACGGCCTCCATCAGCGTGCGTTCGTCTTCCTTCGGCGACACCACGATCACCCGGCACTCCGGGACCGCCTCGACGATGGCGCGCGCCGCTTCGACGCCGCCGCTCGACGGTAGGCCGACATCGACGAACGCGACGTCCGGCTTCGTCCGAGCCGCTTCGCTGACCGCCCCGATGCCATCCGTCTGCTCGGCGACGACCTCCATGTCGGGGGCCGTCGACAGGGCGAAGCGGACCGCCTCCCGGAAGAGAGATTGATCGTCGGCCAGGAGGATCCGCATCAGCGCTCGGGGGTCCAGACCAACTCCGCCATACGTCGCTCAGCGTAGGATGCGGTTGGTCCAGGGGGCCACCCGACGGTCGGCGTAGGAGACGTACGTCATGGGCATTACCCGGCCATGCTCGCCTCGTCGTGGACGCCGAGCCGCACGAGCCCGTGCCTGATCGCGAGGGTCGCCGCCTCGAGCCGCGAATGGACCTGGAGCTTCACGAGGATGCTTTGGGAGTGTGTCCTCACGGTGTTCTCGCTGATCCCGAGCCTCCTCGCGATCACCCGACCGGGCGCGCCGGTGGCGATCAGCTGCAGGACCTCGTATTCCCTCGGCGTGAGGTGCGGCCGCAGCAAGCCGGCCTGACGTCGCCCGCGCGAGTCGGCACCGAAGTGGGCGAGCCGGTCGGTCCGCGAAGGGGCGCCGCGGGCGGCGATCGCTCGGATCGCCCGCACGAGGCGCGGAACCGAAGCGTCCTTCGACAGGCATCCGTGGAAACCGGCGCGCATCACGCGGAGTCCCTGGGACCGGTCCATCGTCCTGGCGAGGATGAGGAGCCGCGCCCGCGGGCTCGCCTCGAGGATCGTCTCGCCGAGCACGAGTTCGCTCGGTGTCGGAGCGTCGACACCGACGATCACCACGTCGGGATCGCTGTCCTGGACGGCCATGGAAGCGCCGGGTTCGGGTGGAACGATCCGTTCGACCACGATCGCCTCCAGCGCGAGGGCCGACTGGAGCGCCTCCGCGAAGAGTTGCTCCTCCTCGACGATCAGTGTCCGGATCTCTCGGCGATGTTCGTCCGCTGGGAAGCCGATCGGTTCAAAGAGCCGTTCGGGGGTCTGAGCCACGGACCGATGTCCCTCCTTCCCCGCCTTCCCGGAGGGCGGCCTCTCCCCCAGATGGGGGATGCTCCCGTACGTTCATCCGATGTTCTCCAGACCTTTGTATTAACCCGTCCGCCCTACGGTCAAACGCGAAGAGCGTTCAACCTCGTGGATCGCACCGATCCTTCCGGTGCAGGTCACCCACCTTTCTCATCCTCGAGTTAGCCATGCTGAGCGCCGGGAACCCTTCCGTTGGAACGCGGAACGTGGTCTCCGGGACGTCCCTTGGAGGGGTTGCTCAAGGACCCGGGACTCGGTGACGTCCCCGGGCCCCCGAACAAGGCAATATCCGGCAAGCCCCCGGGGAGGACGCCCTCAGACACCCCGCGCCCTCAGACACCCCGGAGGTACGCTACCGTTTCCTTCAGGCCGTCCTCGAGGTGCGTCCACGGCTTCCAGGCGATCGACGAAGGGGCCGCCGAGATGTCCAGGGCCATCCGGCGAAGCTCCGCCGGAGGCTGGGGTCCGAACTCCGGCTCCCCCTCGAACCCCGTGATCTCGGAGAGCAGCCGGTAGAGGTGGTTCACGCTCGTCTCGAGGCCGGTGCCGATGTTCACCAGCTTCCCCGAGCCGCGGTCCATCGACTGCGAGAAGGCGTGCACCGTGTCGTCGATGAACACGAAATCCCGCGTCTGGTTCCCGTCCCCGAAGATCGTCGGGCGTTCCCCCGTGAGCATCTTGGCGGAGAAGATCGCCACGACACCTGCCTCCCCGCTCGGGTCCTGGCGCGGCCCGTACACGTTGGCGAGGCCGAGCGCCGTGTAGTCCAGGCCGCGGTACCGCTGGTAGTAGGAGAGGTAGTCCAACGCGACCTTCTTCGAGACGCCGTAGGGAGAGAGTGGCCGAGCGGCCTGGGCAGCCGTCTCCTTCGTCGGGAGTCGCCGAGGTTCCCCGTACATCGTGCCGCCGCTGGCCGCGTAGATCACCTTCCTGGCGCCGATCCGCACGGCCGCCTCGAGCACGTTCAACAGACCCATGATGTTCACGCTCGCGTCATGCACGGGATCGGTGAGCGAGGGCCTGACGCCTGCCTGCGCCGCGAGATGGAACACCACCTCGGGCCGGTGGCGTTCGAAGAGCGATGCGATCCCCTCCGCACGTACGTCCATGTTGAAGAACGAGAACTCCTTGCCGTAGCCGCGCGCCTCGACCAGGTTGGCGATCCTTCCCGTCGAGAGATCGTCGACGGAGACGACCCGGTGACCCTCCGCGAGCAGGCGCTCCGCGAGCTGCGACCCGATGAACCCGGCGCCCCCGGTCACCAGGACGGTCGTCACGGCGCCAACCTTAGGTTGGGGTCCGCGGCGATGTCCAGGGATGACCGTTCCCCTCGAGCCAACCTCGCGGCGCCGACCGCGGCGATCATGGCGGCGTTGTCGGTGCATAGGTCCATGGACGGGAAGAGCACCCGAAGGCCCTCGGCCCCGCCGGCGTCGAGCATCCGCTCGCGGAGCCGGGTGTTGGCGACCACGCCGCCGCCGAGCAGGACCGTGTCCACACCGAGGTCCTTCGCGGCCCCGATCGTCTTCGAAACCTGGACGTCCACGATCGCCTCCTGGAAGGAGGCTGCGACGTCCGGCAGCGAGATCGCCCGACCGGCGCTCCGTTCGGCCCGGAGGTACCGGAGCACGGCCGTCTTCAGGCCGCTCATCGAGAAGGCGAAGTCTCCCGAGTCCACCATCGCTCGGGGGAATCGGATGGCCTGCCGGTCGCCCTCTGCGGCCATCGCGTCGAGGGCCGGTCCACCCGGGAAGCCGAGACCGAGGAGCCTGGCAACCTTGTCGAAGGCTTCGCCCGCGGCATCGTCGAGCGTCTGTCCCAGCACCCGGTGATGATGCAGCTCGGGCATGTGGACGAGCATCGTGTGGCCGCCGGAGACGATGAGGGCGACGTAGGGTGGCTCCGGCTTGCCGTGCTCGAGGAAGTTGGCCCACACGTGGCCCTCGAGGTGATGCACGCCGATCAGGGGCGCGCCGGTCGCGAGGGAGATCGCCTTGGCCGCCGCCATCCCGACGAGGAGGGCCCCCACGAGACCCGGTCCCGCCGTCACCGCGATCCCGTCCAGCGTCCGGAAGCCCACCCCGGCTTCACGCAGCGCATCCTCCGTCAACGGGGTGAGGAACTCGACGTGCGCCCGAGCGGCCACCTCGGGCACGACGCCACCGAAGCGTCCGTGCAGATGCTCCTGGCGCGCGATCAGGTTCGACCTGACCGTGAAGACGTCCTCGACGACCGCGACGGCGGTCTCGTCGCAGGAGGTTTCGATCCCGAGCGTGATCACGCGGTGCGCACGCCCTCGGGCAGGATCGCCTCGATCCGATCGAGCCGCGCGCGGTACGCCTCTGTGCGGACGTCGTCGGTCCACATGATCAACGCGTCCTCGCTCACCTCCTGGTAGTAGTTCCGCCGGATCCCGACCGGGCGGAAGCCGAACCGGGCGTAGATCCGCTGCGCCGCCCAGTTCGTGACGCGGACCTCGAGCGAGACCGCCCGCGCGCCCAGCTCGATCGCGTGCGGCAGCAGCTCCAGGAGCAGGCGGGTCGCGATGCCATGCCGCTGGTGCATCGGATCGACCGCCACGTTCGTGATGTGGGCCTCGTCCCCGTAGCAGATCAAGCCCCCGTAGCCGACGACCTCCTTGTGCACGCGGGCCACGAGGTAGCAGCGGTTGCTCGGATCCGTGATCTCGGCCGCGAAGAGGTTGGCGCTCCACGGGCGTGCGTAGACCTGGCGCTCGATCGCCATCACGCCACGGAGGTGGCGCCGGCGCATCCGCGTCACCTCAAGCGCCGGCGCCTCGGTCCCGCTTGTCCCACGCGATCTCCGCATCCGATCTCCTCAGGTAGAACGGTGTCACCTCGTCGGGGCGGTCGTACTCCTCCCGGAGGAACCGGGGAACGGCCAGCTCGACCAACGCCGCCGCCTCCGGGCGCGCCCGGATCGTCGAGGCGAACTCGACCCTGCTCCCCAGCTCCTCGAGCTGGTCCCGGTACAGGATGGCACCGTCACCCACCGCAAGCATCTCTCCGGGTAGGGTTTCGAGCTCGGCGCAGAGGTGATCGGGTGTCGCCACCGAATAGTCGTGGCCCCTGACCACGCCGCCGGGGAGCGATCGGTACACCGCGTAGAAGACCTCTCCGCGCCTGCCGTCGACGATCGGCACGATCAGCCGATGCGTGTGCCGCACGGAGAAGGCCAGCGCGTCGAGGCTCGTGATGCCCACCATGGGGATCGTGAGGACCTGGGCCAGGCTCTTCGCCGTCTGGACCCCGACCCGGAGCCCCGTGAACAGGCCGGGTCCGATCCCGACCGCGATCCCACCGATCTGCGACAGGTCGATGCCCGTCCAGGCGCAGAGCTGCTCGAGCGCCGGGGTGACGGATCCCTGACCGGCCTTCCCTGCCAGCGAGACCGCGCCGACGATCTCGCGCTCCGTTCCGATCGCCACCGAGGTGTTCGCCGTCGACGTCTCGATGCCGATGACGATCATGGGCTGGGATCCTCCGCGCGCCGGTTCCAGGGTGCGACGGTCTGCTCCAGGCGCTCCCACCGGACCGCCCACGAACGCCCCTGCGGCTCGATGACGATCCGGCGGATCTCGGCGCCGTTCCCGTCGGTGGTGAGCTCCACCAGGAGCCGCTCGGGGGGCAGGAGGTCCTGGATCGCGTCCCCCCACTCGACCAGGAGGATCCGCTGCGGGCCCCCGAGCTCGTCGAGCCCGAGATCGACGACCTCCTGCACTCGCTCCAGCCGGTAGACGTCCACGTGGGCCACGTCCAGGCGCCCGGAGTACTCCCGAACGAGGGTGAACGTGGGTGATGCGACGTGATCCTCGACGTCGAGGCCTCGGCAGATCCCCTGGACCAGCGTCGTCTTCCCGGCCCCCAGGTCGCCTGTGAGCAGCACGGTATCGCGAGGCTGCAACAGCGAGGCCATGGCACGGCCGAGGTCCCGGGTATCGTCCGCGGTCTTCGTCTCCAGCTCGATGCGCATGTCAGAACAGCTCGAGCTGCTCCTCCACCACGGCTGGTTCCGCGTCCGGGACGGTGACGCGCTCAGGAGCCCGGTCCAGCGCCGCCAGGGTCTCCCGGACCAGTTCGAAGTCGTCCCGGAACTCGAGGAACTGCCGCGACGTTTCGCCACCGCCCCGGAGGATCGCGGCGGGGTGGAAGGTCGGGATCACGGTGCGACCGTGCCACGGGTAGGCACGCCCTCGCGTCCGCGTGATCCCCTGCTGGGTGTTCAGGACGAACTTCGTGGCGAAATTGCCCAACGTGACGACCACGCGCGGCTGGATCAGGGAGATCTGCTCCACCAGCCACGGCGTGCAGGACTCGATCTCGTCCTCCTCGGGATCGCGGTTCCCCGGGGGCCGGCACTTGATGACGTTGCCGATATAGACGTCGTCGCGGCCGATGCCGAGGACCTCGCCGAGCATCCTCGTCAGCAGCTGGCCGGCTGCTCCGACGAACGGCTGCCCCTGCTTGTCCTCGTGGAAACCGGGAGCCTCGCCGATGAACATCAGATCGGCCTCCGGGTTGCCGACGCCGAACACGACCTGGGTGCGCCCGCGCGCCAGCCTGCACCTCGTGCAGCCGGCGGCCTCGGCCGCGGCGGCGGCGAGCGTCCGGGTCACGCCGCGCCCTTCCGCTTCCGCGTCGCCGGCGCCATCCCGTTCCGGAGCGCCGATCGGGCGAAGGAGCGCAGCTCGGGGTTGAAGCGTTCGGGCCGTTCGAGCATCGCCATGTGACCCGCGCCCTCGACGATGAACAGGCGACCTTCGGGCAGCGCCGCCGCGAGCTCGACCGCGACCGCCGGCGGCGTGACCCGGTCCTGGTCGCCGACCGCGACGAGCGCGGGCGCGGTCACGTGCGTCAGCGCGTGACGGAAGTCCATCCGCATCAGCTCCGAGAGACCGTCCGTCCACACCAGCGACGAGGACCGTTCGGCCAGGCGGAGGACGTGATCGACCAGCTCCTGCGGAGCGTCGGGCGCGAACTGGGTGACGCGCGCCACGATCGCGGACACGTCCCCCGGGCCGGCGAGGATCGCCCTGCGGAGGCGATCCACGCGCCGGGCGGCCGCGGCGAGGGAACCGAGCCGCGGCCGGAGCAGATCGGTGACACCGCCCATCGCGCCGCGCAGCAGATCCGACGCCGAGGCACCGAGGAGCGCGATCCCCGCGATCCGGCCGTCGAAGAGATCCGGCCGCTGCTCCGCGAGCGCGAGGATCGCCATCCCGCCCATCGAATGACCGACCACCACCGCGCGGCCCTTCGGCGCCACCGCGTCCAGCACCGTCGACAGGTCGCGGCCCATCGACCGCAGCGTCAGGTCGCCGTTGGCGGGGAGCTCGCTCCGACCGTGCCCGCGGTGGTCGAAGACGACGCAGCGGAACCGGTCCGCGAGATCCGTCCACTGCTCGCGCCACGTCGTCATGTCCAGGCTGAACCCGTGTGAGAACAGCAGGACCGGGCCGTCCGCCGGGCCCGTGGCGCGCACGGCCAGCCTCGTCCCGTCGAACGTCTCGACCGGTCCGAGGTCCTCAGGCGGCGGCGCCCAGGAGGCGTCGCCGCCGGCCGAGCGCCGCCTGCGCCAGACCGCCCGGCCGGCGAGGCCGGCGGCGACGGCCCCCGCCGCGGCGACGCCCACCGCGGCGAGCCCGGCGGGAGCGATCGAGGCGCGTTTCGTCACGCGTACCGCCTCGGCACCCGCTCACCGATCCTGCTCACGATCTCGTACCCGATCGTGCCGAACAGCCGACCGAGTCCGTCGGCATCGATCCGCTCTCCCCCTTGGTCCCCGATCAGCACGACCTCCTCCCCCGCCTCGACGTCCAACTCCCCGCAGTCCACGACGAGCTGGTCCATGGTCACCGTCCCCGCGACCCGGCAGCGATGCCCGCGGATCAGCACGTCGGCCAGGTTCGTCAACTGCCGAGGGTAGCCGTCCGCGTAGCCGACCGGCACGGTGGCGATCCAGGCCTCCCGCTCGAGCCGGTAGCGGTGCCCGTACGAGGTGGCCTCCCCCGCGGGCACCCGCTTCGCCATCGTCACCTCGCTGCGCCACGTCAACGCGGGCCGCAGGCCCAGGTGGGATCCGACGCCGGGCGCCGGCTCGATCCCGTAGAGCCCGATCCCGGGCCGCACCATGTCGAGGTGCGACTCGGGATGGCGGATCGTGGCCCCGGTGTTCGCGGCGTGCAGCAGCCGTGGAGAGGGCCCGGCCGCCCGGACCGCGTCGACGGCCTCGAGGAACCACTCGAGCTGCGCCTTCGTGGTGGCCTCGTCCTCTTCGGACCGGGCGAAATGGGTGAAGAGCCCCTCCAGCTCCAGCCCCGCCGCGATCACGTCGGCCGCGAAGGCGGCCGCTTCGTCCGGCGGCCACACGCCCACGCGGTGCATCCCCGTGTCGATCTTCACGTGCACCGGCACGGGCCCTCTCGCGGCGTCGGCGAGGCGGCCGAGCCCGGCCCGGGTGTAGAGCGTCGGAGTGAGCCGGTGGGCCAGCGCGACGGCCTCCGACCCCCGGGGGAGCTCGGAGAGCACGAGGATGGGGACCTCGATCCCAGCCGCGCGGAGCCTCAGCCCCTCCTCGACGAGCGCGACCCCGACCCAGGTGGCACCCGCCTCCAGGGCCGCCCGGGCCACCTCGACGTCCCCGTGGCCGTAGCCGTTCGCCTTCACCACGGCCATCAGCTCGGCGCCCTCGGGCTTGAGCTGACGGGCGTTGTGGCGGATCGCGTCCAGATCGACCTCGACCCACGTGTGCCGGTAGCCCTCGGTCACGCACCCTCCACGCGGGCGACCGCCTCGGGGATCCGCTCGATGACGTCACCCGCCACGGTGCCCTCGCCGAGATCGCGACCCGCGAACAGCCCGGCGAGGCCGTGGAGGTACGCCGCCGCCGCGGCAGACGCCGATGGACCCAGGCCGCGGGCGAGCAGACCTCCCACCATCCCGGTGAGCACGTCGCCGGTCCCCGCCGTCGCCAGGACGGCGGAACCGGTCACGTTGACCAAGAGCCTGCCCTCCGGCTCGGCGATCACCGTGCGGCTGCCCTTCAGCAGCGTCACGGCGCGCGACTGAGCCGCCAGGGCTCTGACGTGCCCGGGGCGGTCGGCATCGAGATCCCGTGGCTTCACCCCCGTGAGCCTGGCGAACTCGCCCCCGTGCGGCGTGAGGACCGCGTCGGCCTGCCGGTCGGCCAGACCGGCCGCGTCGCCGACGAAGGCGTTCAGCCCATCCGCATCGACCACGAGCGGGACCGGCGAACGACGAACGACCTCCCGAACGAAGCCGACGGTGCGCTCATCCGTCGCGAGGCCGGGCCCGATCGCGAGCGCGTCGGCCGCGCCCAGGCGTTCGAGGACCGGGTCCACCGCACCGTCGGACACCGTGCCGGCGTCGGTCTCCGGCAAGGGGAGGAACGTGGACTCGGCCAGGCCCGCCTGGATCTGCGGCAGCGCGCCCTCCGGCGCGGCCACCGTGACGAGGCCGGCGCCGATGCGGCCCGCCGCCGCCGCGATCAGCCGGGGGGCACCGGTCATCGCCCGCGAGCCGGCCACCACGACCAGGACGCCGGACGCCCGCTTGTGGGTGTCCACCTCGCGGACCGGCAGCCAGGCGGCCACGTCCGAGGGCTCGATCAGCCACGCGTGCGGGTCCATCAGGTCGTCCGGGAAACCGATGTCGACGACGCGGACGATCCCCGCGCGATCGGCCCCCGGCATCAGGACGGCGCCGAGCTTCGCGGCGCCGAACGTGATCGTGAGCTCCGCGCGGACCGACTCGCCCTCGACGGCCCCGGTCGCCCCGTTCACGCCGGACGGGGTGTCGACCGCCACGACCGGGACCCCGGAGCCGTTCAGGCTGGCGATCGCGGCGGCCCACTCGTCTTCCGGCATGCCCCGGAAGCCCGTCCCGAAGATCGCGTCGACGGCGACGTCGGCGCGCGCGAGCTCGCGGACCAGGGCCCGTTCCTCGAAGGGCATCACGCGGATCCCCCGGACCTCGTCGAGCCGCCGGGCGTTCGTGGCCGCCGGCTCCCGGAGCTCGCTCGAGCGCTCGAGCAGCAGCACCGTCGTCCGCATGCCCCATCGTCCGAGGTGCCGGGCCGCGACCAGCCCGTCGCCCCCGTTGTTCCCCTTGCCGCAGACGACCACCGCCCTGCGCCCGTACGAGCCGCCGGCGACCTCGCGGGCCGCCCGCGCCACCGCGCGGCCGGCTCGTTCCATCAAGCCGTCCGCGGTCACCCCGCGCGCCTGCGTCTCGCGGTCGAGCGCCGCGGCTTCCTCGGGCGTCAGGACGGGCTTCACGAGCGGATCGCGATCGCGAACGCGACCGCGCTCGTCTTCTCGTGGCTCAACGTGATCAGCACGTCCGCGACGCCGAGCGCGTCGGCGCGTCGCTTGGCGTTCCCGTCCAGCCGGATCGAGGGCGCCCCGGACCCCTGCCGCGTGACGCTGATGTCCTGCCAGCGCCGGCCCCCGTACCCCCCCAACGCCTTGATCGTGGCCTCGCGGGCTGCGAACCGACCGGCGTAGGACTCGGCGGGCCTCGCCTTCGAGTCGCAGTACGCGATCTCCTCCGGCGTGAAGACCCGGTCACGCAGGGTCGGGTGGCGCGCGATCGCTCGCTCCATGCGCCCGATCTCGCACATGTCGACGCCGAGCCCGACGATCTCCACGTCCGGAAGGCTACGCGAAGCCGCCGGACGGGGCTATGCGGTCCCTCGATCGCGACGCGTCACGCGGGGACCGAGAGGAGCCCTCCCGGAAGCACGACGGCATTCACCTCGGTGGAGCCGCCTTCCGGGCTGTCCTCGAGCCAGCCGTCACCGTCGTCACGCGACCACGTCCGAACGTGTCCATCGACGACGGTTCCTCCGAACGAGACCCACTCGTCTCCCGGTCCGGCGTCGGGCTCACCTGCTCCCCCGCACGAGGCGATCACGACGACGACGACCAGCACCGGGGAGATGTTCTTCATGCAACGAACACGCTCATCTCGCTCCCGCGTGCCTCGTGGGTCTTCCTACTCGACCGTGACGCTCTTCGCGAGGTTCCGCGGCTGGTCCACGTCGGTGCCTCGCAGCCGAGCCACGTGGTACGCCAGGAGCTGGAGCGGCACCGTCACCACGACCGGCGAGAGCAGCTCCGGCGTCTCCGGCACCTCCAGGACGTGCTGGGCCACGTCACGGATCGCCGTGTCGCCTTCGGTCGCCACGGCGATCACCTCGGCCCCACGGGCCCGGACCTCCTGGATGTTGGACAGCATCTTGGGGTACACGTGGCAGGTCGTCGCCACCGCCACGACGGGCACGCCCTCCTCCACGAGCGCGATCGGGCCGTGCTTCAGCTCCCCCGCGGGATACCCTTCCGCGTGGACGTAGCTGATCTCCTTGAGCTTCAGCGCCCCCTCGAGCGCCGCCGGATAACCCGTGTGGCGGCCGATGAACAGGAAGTCGCGGGCGTCGCGGAACCGCTCGGCCAGCGCCCGGACCTGTGCGTCCAGCCCGATCGCCTGCGAGACCTGGCCGGGGAGCTCACCCATCCGTGTCAGGACCTCCTCGATCTCCTCCGGGAGCATCGAGCCGCGGACCTGCGCGAGATACATCGCCAGGATGTACTGCGACACCATCTGGGTAGCGAACGTCTTCGTCGCCGCCACGCCGATCTCCGGACCCGCGTGCATGTAGATGACGCCGTCGGCCTCGCGGGCGAGGGACGAGCCGACCGTGTTCGTCACGGCGAGGAGGTTCGATCCCTGCCGGCGCGCGTGCCGGGCGGCCTCGAGCGTGTCGATCGTCTCCCCCGACTGCGAGACCGCCAGCGTGAGCGTGTCCGGACCGAGGACGGGATCGCGGTACCGGAACTCGCTGGCGATGTCGATCTCGACCGGCAGCCGCGTCCAGTGCTCGATCGCGTACTTCGCGACGAGCCCGGAGTGGTAGGCGGTCCCGCACGCCACCACGAACACCTTGTTGACGTCCCGCAGAACGTCGTCGGAGATCCGAAGGTCGTCGAGCGCGAGCTGCCGGCGCTCGTCGACCCGCCCCACCAGGGTGTCCCGGATGGCGCCCGGCTGCTCGTGGATCTCCTTCAGCATGAAGGTGTCGAAGCCGCCCTTCTCCGCCTGCCCCGCGTCCCAGTCCACGGTGATCGGCTCCGGGCTCACGGGTGCGCCGGCGAAGTCCGTGAACGTCGCTCCGTCGGCGTGCACCTCGACCACCGTCCCCTCGTCCACCGGGATCACGGTGGTCGTCCGCCCCAGCACCGCGGGGATGTCGGACGCGAGGATCGCTTCCCCGTCGCCGACGCCCACGATCAGGGGGGAGGACACCTTGACACCGACCAACAGGTCGGGATGCCGGGACGACAGCACGACCAGCGAGTAGGCACCTTCCAGCTCGCGCACCGTCGCCCGGACCGCGTCGGCGAGCGATCCGCCGTCCCGGAGGCGCTCCTCGACGAGGTGCGCGACGAGCTCCGTGTCGGTCTCCGACGTGAGCGTGTGCCCGTCCTTCTCGAGACGGGTCCTGAGCTGCTGGAAGTTCTCGATGATGCCGTTGTGGATCACGGCGACGGCGCCGGTGCAGTCCACGTGGGGGTGAGCGTTGCGATCGGTGGGAGCCCCGTGGGTCGCCCACCGGGTGTGACCCATCGCGGTCCTCCCCGCTGGGCGCCCGTCGCCGCCCAGCGCGACCTCGAGTTCGGTGAGCTTGCCCGCCCGCTTGACCACCGCCAGACGGTCGTCCAGCACGGCGACGCCCGCCGAGTCGTATCCGCGGTACTCGAGGCGCCGGAGCCCCTCGAGGACGATCGGGAGGGCCTCGTCGGGCCCCACGTAGCCGACGATGCCACACATGAACCCCGAGGGTAACAGGGGCCATCCGTGTCCCGGGGAGGCGAGCTACGCGCCGAGGTGCGTCCGCACCTCGCGGGCGATCGCCTCCGCGTGCCGCCGGGCGAGGTCCTCGGACTCCGCCTCGACCATGACCCGGACGAGCGGCTCGGTGCCCGACGCCCTCACGAGGACGCGCCCTCGATCCGCGAGCTCGTCCTCGGCCACCCGGACGGCGTCCCAGACCGCGGTCGAGCCGTCGAGCTCGGTGAGGCTCCGTACGCGCACGTTCTCCATGACCTGGGGATAGCGGCGCATGATGGCGGCCAGATCGGCGACCGTCCTTCCCGACGCCGCAGCGAGCGAGAGGAAGCGAAGCGCCGTGAGCATCCCGTCACCGGTGGTCGCGTGGTCTCGGAAGATCAGGTGGCCCGACTGCTCACCGCCCAGCGCCGCATCCCGTTCGATCATCTCTTCGAGGACGTAGCGGTCCCCCACCTTGGTCGCCGACACGGTGATCCCGGCATCGAGCATGGCCTGATGGAACCCGAGGTTCGCCATGACGGTCGTCACGACGGTGTCGCCGGGCAGACCGCCGTCCTCCTTCATCGCGATCGCGCACGCCGCCAGCACCTGGTCGCCGTCGACCACCCGGCCGAGGTGATCCACGAAGACCGCCCGGTCCGCGTCGCCGTCGTGGGCGACGCCGGCGTCGGCGCGGAGCCGAACGACCGCAGCGCCGGCCACCTCGGGATGGAGCGCGCCGCATCCGACGTTGATGTTCGAGCCGTCCGGGGCCGCGTGGATCGGGTGCACGACCGCCCCGAGCCGCTCGTACAGGGTCGGGGCGAGCGCGGACGCCGCGCCGTTGGCGCAGTCAACGACGAGGGTCATCCCGTCGAGGCGGGCGCCGGCGGCCTTCTCCAGGTGCTCGAGGTAGCGGTCCCGACCTCCTCGGAGATCCTTCGCCGTTCCGTCCGCTCCGGCGGGTGCGGGGAGCGGTAGGGCGGCCTCGATCCGGTCCTCGATCCGGTCCGGGAGCTTCATGCCGTTGGGCCCGAAGAACTTGATCCCGTTGTACTCGGGAGGGTTGTGCGAGGCGGAGATGACGACCCCGGCGTCCGCCCCCGCGTCGATGGTCAGGAACGCAACCGCCGGTGTCGGCTCCACGCCCACCCTGAGGACGTCGCCCCCCGCCTCGCGGATCCCCGATATCAACGAGTCCTCGAGCCACACGCCCGACCCCCGGGGGTCCCGGCCCACCACGAAGACCGGTCCGTGTCGAGCCTCGGCGGCGAGGACCGACACCGCCGCTCGGCCCAAGCGGCGCGCGAGGTCGGCGCTGAGCTCGGAGCCGGCGACACCCCTCACGCCATCGGTCCCGAAGAGACGGCCCATGGGCCGCAGATGCTACCTGGGAGGGGCGGGACGCGGGCCAGG
>JBIOTM010000100.1:0-21504 GCA_044865955.1 Actinomycetota bacterium
GCTCTTCCGATCTGCCCGGTCGTGTTGATCGCGGGGCCCGCCTGCGATCGGATCCTCCAGGGCACCGGGTTCGTCGTCGGGCACGGGCTGGTGCTCACCAACGCCCACGTGATCGCCGGCGGCACCCCCAGGGTCGAATGGGAAGGGCGGACCTTCGAGGCGACCCCGGTGCTCTTCGACGACGACCTCGACGCCGCCATCCTGCGGGTCGACGACCTCGATGCCCCCTCCCTGACCCTGCTGGACGGGGAGGTCGATCGGGGCGACGGCGGGGCGGTCATCGGCTATCCGGCCGGTCGGTTCACCGAGCTCGCCGCCGGCGTCCGTCGGGCGCTCGAGGCGATCGGCCGCGACATCTACTCCGAGGATCAGGTGCGTCGGCGGATCTACGAGCTGCAGGTCACGGTCCGACCCGGGAACAGCGGCGGGCCGTTCGTCCTGCCGGGGAAGGTCGCCGCCGGGCTCATCTTCGGGGCGTCGGTCACCGACACCCACCTCGGCTACGCCATCGCCTCGCCGGCGCTGATCCCCCTCGTGGAGCGAGCGGCGGCCCGCACCGACGCGGTCGGCACGGGCCGCTGCGCCGCCTGAGTCAGTCCGCGGTCAGGACCTCCACGCCCCTGGTCCGGATCCCCGGCCGAAGGGCACGCCACCCCTCCGGTGGATCGCCGAGCGCGTGTGCGTGGGGCTCGAACGCCAGCAGGGATGGACCGGCCCCGGACAGGCAGACGGGGACGCCCCGCGACAGCAGGTCATCGAACACGGCGCGGACCTGGGGGATCCGGGCCAGTCGTCGCCGCTGGTGGAGTCGGTCCTCCAGGGCGAACGGAAGGAGGTCGGGGCGCGCGGTGAGCGCGACCGCCGCGACCGCCGCGTGACCGACGTTGAAGACGGCGTCGCCGCGCGCGACCTCGTCGGGGAGGGCGCGCCGGGCGTGGTCCGTCGACGACCGGACGTCCGGGATCAACACGACGGGGCGCAGGTCGGGATGCGGCTCCACCCGAACGACCTCCCCCTCGGGCAGGGCGATGGTGAGCCCGCCGTGGACCGCCGCGGCCGCGTTGTCGGGGTGTCCCTCCACCTCCACGGCGGCTCGGACGAGCTCGTCGGGGGTGAGGTCCAGCCCCAGCAGCCTGCGCGCGAGCGCGACCCCCGCCACCGACGCGGCCGCCGACGACCCCAAGCCGCGCTCGAGCGGGATCCGGTTCGTTCCGAGGAGCGCGAGGGACGGAAGGGCGAGACCCTGGTCCGTCGCGCTCCGTCGCATCACGCGGCTCACCAGGTCGGTGCCGTCGGTCGGGAGCTCGTCCGCGCCCTCCCCTTCCCACGAGACCCCGGGCTCCGCCTCGGAGTCGACGGTGACCTCGTTGCAGAGGTCGAGCGCCAGTCCGAAGCAATCGAAGCCCGGTCCGAGGTTCGCCGACGTGGCCGGGACCCGGACGGTGACCCGCACTAGAGGCCCAGCTCGGCCGCGACCGCCACCGGGTCCGGGGCGACCGCCCCCGGGTGCGCCGCCCCGGCGATCGCCCATTCCGGGTCCTTCAGCCCGTGGCCGGTGAGGACGCAGACGACGGTGGCGCCGGAGGTCAGCGCGCCGTCCGCGTGGAGGTGGAGGAGGCCGGCGACGCTCGCGGCCGACGCCGGCTCGGCGAACAGCCCTTCACGCGCCACGCGCCGGTACGCGGCGAGGATCTCACGATCGGTGACGGCGAGGATCGCACCCTCGGACTCCTTCGCCGCCGCGACCGCCTTCTCCCACGACGCCGGGTTCCCGATCCTGATCGCCGTCGCGATCGTCTGTGGATCCTTCACCGGGGCGCCGAGCACGATCGGCGCCGCGCCCTGGGCCTGGAACCCGAACAGGCGTGGCGGCTCGTGGATCACGCCGTCCCGGACGTACTCGGAGTAGCCGGCCCAGTGGCTCGAGATGTTGCCCGCGTTCCCGACCGGAACGAGATGCAGGTCCGGAGCCCGTTCCAGGGCGTCGCAGATCTCGAACGCGGCCGTCTTCTGTCCCTCCAGCCGGTACCGGTTGACACTGTTCACGAGCGTCACCGGGTACCGGTCGGCGAGGCCCTTCGCCAGCTCCAACGACGCGTCGAAGTTCCCTTCGACCTCCAGCACCCGCGCGCCGTGGACGAGCGTCTGGGCCATCTTCCCCAGCGCGACCTTCCCTTTCGGGACGAGGACGGCACAGGCGAGCCCGGCTTTCGCCGCGTAGGCCGCCGCGCTCGCGCTCGTGTTCCCGGTCGAGGCGCACACGACGGCCTTGGCACCCTCCTCCAGCGCCTTCGAGATCGCGAGCGTCATGCCGCGGTCCTTGAACGACCCCGTCGGGTTCGTCCCGTCGTACTTCAGCCAGACGTCGCACCCCGTCTCGGCGGAGAGCGCATCGGACCGGACGAGCGGCGTCCCGCCCTCACCGAGCGTCACGACCGGCGTGGTGGTCGAGACGGGGAGGCGCGCCCGGTATTCCTCGATGACGCCGCGCCACTGCGGTACCCCTCGCTTCGGGGTCACTCCTCGCCCTCCACGCGCAGCACGCTCGCCACCGCGTGGACGGCGTCCAGCCCCCCCAGCTCCTGCACCGTCTTCTGGAAGGCGCCTTCCTGGGCGCGGTGCGTGATGAAGGAGAGCGTCGCTTCGTCGCCGAAGCCCTCCTGCCACACGCGCTCGAGGGAGATGCCGTTG
Organism: Actinomycetota bacterium; assembly: GCA_044865955.1. Taxonomy (GTDB): domain Bacteria; phylum Actinomycetota; class UBA4738; order UBA4738; family HRBIN12; genus JAJNBA01. Next base: position 2,692 of record JBIOTM010000100.1, read on the forward strand.
CGGCCGAACCGGTCGGCGATCTCCGCGAGGACCCCGGGCCGGTCTTCCACCCGGAGCTTGAGGAAGTACTGGTCGCGCGTGTCGTCCATCGGCCGTACGGGACGATGGGTCGTGGGCGAGGAACCCGGACCGCGCACCCCCTGCAGGAGGTTCCTGGCGACGCTCACGAGGTCCCCGACCACCGCCGTCGCCGTGGGGTCGCCGCCGGCGCCGGCGCCGTAGAACATCAGCTGGCCGATCTTCGGGCCCTCGACGAACACCGCGTTCGACGCGCCGCGGACGGCCGCGAGCGGGTGCTCGGTCGGGATCATGGCGGGGTGGACCCGGACCGCGATCTCCTCGTCTTCGAGCTGGGCGATCGCGAGGAGCTTCACCACGTACCCGAGCCGCCTCGCGTCCTCGAAGTCCTGCGGGGTCACGCGGGCGATCCCCTCGCGGTAGACGTCGCCGGTGACGACGCGGGCGCCGAACGCGACCGACGCGAGGATGGCGCACTTCGCCGCGGCGTCGTACCCCTCGACATCGGCCGTCGGATCGGCTTCGGCGAACCCGAGGCGCTGCGCTTCCGCGACGGCCTCCTCCGACGTCCAGCCGTGCTCCGACATCTGGGTCAGGATGAAGTTGGTCGTCCCGTTCACGATCCCGAGGATGCGGTCGACCCGTTCGCCCGCGAGCGACTCGCGCAACGGCCGGATCAAGGGGATCCCGCCGGCCACGGCCGCTTCGAAGTACAGGTCCCGCCCGGCATCGTCCGCCGCGGCGAAGAGCTCCTCGCCGTGCGTGGCGAGCAGCTCCTTGTTCGCGGTGACGACCGACTTCCCGTTCGCGAACGCCCGGACGAGCAGCTCCCGCGCCGGATCCACGCCGCCCATCAGCTCGCACACGACCTGGATCTCGGGATCGTCGACGATCGCGTCGAGGTCGGTGGTGAACCGATCCGGAGCGAGCGGCACGCCGCGTTCCCGCGCCAGATCCCGCACGGAGACCGCGGCCACCTCCAGGCGAACGTCCGCCCGCCGCGCCACGTCGTCCCCGTGTTCGTGCAGCAGCCGGATCGCCGCCGCTCCCACCGTGCCGCAGCCGAGGAACCCGATCCGCACCGTCCGCTCGTTCGGCTCGTTCGCCGCGCTCATCCGTCGCTCCCGATCCAGGCCGCCATGAGTATCTCGTCCTCGTAACCGTAGGACTTGCGGGAATGCCTCGTGAGCCTCCCCTCCTCGACGAACCCGAACTTCCGGTACAGCGCGATCGCCGCTTCGTTGTTCGGATAGACCGAGAGGACGAGCTTCTCGACGCCGACCCGTCTCGCCCACCCGATCGCCTCGTGCATCAGTCGGCTCCCGATCCCGCGACCCCGGACGCCGCGGGTCACCGCGATCTCGAGCGAACCGACGTGCCTGGTGACCGGGTGCCGCTCTCGCTGCACGGTGACGTAGCCCACCAGGCGGCCGTCATCGAAGGCGAGCAGGTGGGTCTCGAGGTCGGACCGCGAACGGAAGCGCCGCCGGTAGACGGCCGCCCCATGCCGGACCTCCTCGCTGCGGATCGCCCCGCCCTCCGCCACGAGCTCGGTCCAGAAGGCGTGGAAGTCGCGGGCGTCACGAGGCTTCGCCGGGCGGACCTCGATCCCCTCAGTCATCCTGGTGCGACCCCGAGAGGCGCTGCATCGAATCGGGCGCGGAGACGCCGACCAGCCCGAGGAGGTTCGCGACCACCTGCTTCGTCGCCGAGGAGAGCCAGAGCCGCGACTGGGTGAGGGGGCCGTCCTCGGAGACCACCCGGCACTCGGTGTAGAAGCGATGGAACGTCGCCGCGAGCTCCTGCGCGGCGTGGGTGAGCCGGTGGGGCGCGCGGTGCTCCGCCGCCACGGCGATCAGACCCGGGACGTCCGCGAGGGCCCTCAGGAGGTCCTGTTCCGACTCGGATCCGAGGAGCGAGAGGTCGGCATCCTCGATCGGACCGAGCACCACGCCCTCGGAGGCGGCTTTCCGGAGGATCGATGCGATCCGCGCGTGCCCGTACTGGACGTAGTACACGGGGTTGTCCAGGGTCCGGCGGGACACCTCGGCGATGTCGAAGTTGAGCGGGTGGTCGTTCGAGAACAGCAGCAGCTGGAACCGAGCGGCGTCGGTCCCGACCTCGTCGATCAGCTCGTCGAGCGACACGAAGGTGCCCGCGCGCTTGCTCATCGTGACCGGCTCGCCGCCCCGCATGAACGAGACGAACTGATACATCACGATCTCGACCCGCTCGGGATCGAACCCCAGCGCCGTGGCGACCCCCTTGACGCGCGCGATGTCGCCGTGGTGATCGGCGCCCCACACGTAGACGAGGTGGTCGAAGCCGCGGGAGAACTTGTCGATCACGTACGCGCAATCCGCGCCGAAATACGTGTGCTGTCCGTTCGCCCGGATCACCACACGATCCTTGTCGTCGCCGAAGGCGGTCGAGCGGAACCACGTCGCCCCCTCGGCCTCGTAGAGGTAGCCGGTCTCGCGGAGCCGCTCGATCGCCAGCTCGATCTCACCCCGGTCGGCCAGCGAGGCCTCGAGGAAGTAGGAATCGAAGGTCACGCCGAAGCGGGCGAGCGTGGCGCGGATCCCGTCCATCGCTCGCCGGGCCCCTTCCCGCCGGAGCCGCACGAACCGGTCGTCGGGAGGGAGGTCCGCGAGCGCCGGACCCTCGGCCTCCAGGATGTCCCGTGCCAGCTCGATCACGTACCCGCCGTGATAGCCGTCCTCGGGGACCTCCGCGTGTCGACCGAGGAGCTGCAGGTACCGGGCCTCCACGGACTCCCCGAAGCGGTCCATCTGGCCGCCGGCGTCGTTGAAGTAGTACTCGCGCTCGACGTCGTGACCCGCGAACGACAGGAGCCGCGCCACGGCGTCCCCGATCGCGGCGTTGCGCGCGTGGCCGATCGTGAGCGGACCGGTGGGGTTCGCCGAGACGAACTCCACCTGGACGCGCCGGCCCGTCGGCTCACCGCGGCCGTAGCGGTCGCCCTCGCGAGCGATCTGCCGGAGGACGTCGTGGAGCCAGTCGTCCGTCGTCCAGAGGTTGATGAAGCCGGGACCGGCCACCTCGGCCTTCGCGAGGAAGGGCGCGGACGGCAGCTCGGCCAGGATCGCCGACGCCGTCTCGCGCGGGTGACCGCCCGTCTTCGACGCCACCACCATCGCGACGTTGGTCGTGAAGTCGCCGAACCCCTTCTGACGGGGACGCTGGAGCTCGGGAGCCGGGAGGGGCGGTTCCAGGCCGAGGGCGGGCGCCGCGGCGGCGACGGCGTCGGCGAGCAGCGACGCCAGCCGCTCCTCGATCATCCCGAACGCCCGATGGCCTGCTGCACGGCCTCGACGAGCTCGGCCGGATCGAACGGCTTGGTCACGACCCGCACGTTCCCGCCCGCGTACCGCTGGAACTCTTCGGCGCTCCGCCCGGTCAGGAACACCACGGGCAGATCGGCGTTCGCGAGGTCCTCCCGCAGACGTCGGTACACCTCGTGCCCGTCCATCCCCGGCATCGCCGCGCCCCACGGACTCCATCGCGATCCCGGCCACCCGGAAGTTCAGCTCCAACAGCCGATGGAGGATCGGATCGTCGTCGGCCACGAGCACTCGGGGAGGCGTCGGATCGGGCACGGATGACACGAGCCGAGGATATCCCCACAGGACGCACGGCCAGGGCGGCGCGGATGCCGTTGCTAGACTTGCCGAACGGAGCCCCCGTAGCTCAGGGGATAGAGCGCCGGCCTCCGGAGCCGGGTGCGCAGGTTCGAATCCTGCCGGGGGCGCGCGTGGGAGCCGAGCACGATCATCCGCAGGAGCTCGACCTCCCGTCCGATCCGCTGATCCTGTTCCGGCGCTGGTCCGAGGATGCCGAGGCCGCAGGGATCCACCTGCCCAACGCGATCGCGTTGGCCACCGCGTCGGTGAGCGGTCGGCCCTCGGTGCGACACGTCCTGCTGCGCGGGTTCGACGAGCGGGGGTTCGTCTTCTACACGAACCACGGCAGCCGCAAGGCCGCCGAGCTCGGCGAGAACCCGTGGGCGGCCTTCGCCGTGTACTGGCGCGAGCTGGACCGCCAGGTCTCCGTCACCGGCGACGTGGCGCGCGTGAGCGAGCAGGAATCCGACGAGTACTTCGCCACGCGGCCGCGCGAGGCCCGACTGGGCGCGTGGGCGTCACGGCAGAGCTCGGAGATCGGCTCACGCGACGAGCTCTTGGACCGGTTCGCGGCGTTCGACGCCCGGTACCCCGGCGACGACGTCCCGCGCCCCTCGTTCTGGGGTGGGTACCGGATCCACCACCGCGCCCTAGAGTTCTGGCAGGGGCGGCAGCACAGGCTCCACGATCGCTTCTGCTATCGCCGCGACGGCGCCGGGTGGACCCTCCGGCGCCTCGCGCCGTAGCCGGTAGGCTCGCACACCGATGGGCGAGCAAGAGCTTCGCGAACGGATCGGAGCCGACATGCCGCGCACGACGGCCGAGCTCGAGCGGCTCGTGCGGATTCCGTCGATGGGGTATCCGGGCTACGATCCGGCCACCGTCCGGTCCTCCGCCGAAGCGACCCGAGACATCCTTGGCGACGCGGGCCTGCAGGACGTCCGTCTCCTCGAGCTCGACGGCGGACACCCCGCGGCGTTCGGATCGATCCCCGGGCCCCGGGGCGCAGCGACCGTCCTGCTCTACGCGCACCACGACGTCCAGCCGGAGGGACCCGTCGACGAGTGGGACACGCCGCCGTTCGAACCCGTCGTGAAGGACGGACGGATGTACGGACGAGGCGCCGCCGACGACAAGAGCGGCATCGTGGTGCACGCCGCGGCGATCCGGGCGCTGCTCGCGGAGGGCCCTCCGGCCGTGACCGTGAAGGTCGTCGTGGAGGGCGAGGAGGAATGCTCCACCGAGCACCTCCCGCAGCTCGTGGAGGGGAACGCCGACCTGCTGCGCGCCGACGTCGCGGTCATCGCGGACGGAGGGAACTACCGCAACGGCCTGCCCACGCTGAACTCCTCGATCCGCGGCGTGACCGACCTCGTGGTCCAGGTCCGGGTCATGCCTCGAGCGCAGCACTCCGGCGCCTACGGCGGGCCGATCCCCGACGCGATCACCGCGCTCGCGCGGATGATCGCGTCGCTCCACGACGACGCCGGCGACGTCGCGATCGACGGCCTCGAGCGCTCCGGGTGGGAGGGCGCCCAGGTCCCCGAGGACGAGTTCCGCGAGGAGTCCGGGGTCCTCGATGCCGTCAGGATGATCGGGTCCGGCACCATCGCGGATCGCCTCTTCGCCCACCCGGCGGTCGCCGTGCTCGGCGTGGATGCCCCCGCGATCTCCGGCTCGTCGAACCAGATCGTCCCCACCGCGCGGGCGCGGGTGAGCCTCCGGATCGCGCCCGGCGACGATCCGGTGGCCGCGCGCCAGGCCCTCGCGGACCATCTCCGCGAGCACGCGCCCTGGGGCGTCGAGGTGACCATCGAGCGTGGGGGCGGCTTCGAGTTCGGCCACGGCTACATGGTGGATACCTCGAGCCACGCGAGCCTCGCCGCCAAGGCGGCCCTGTCGGACGCCTACGGACGCGACGCGATCGAGCTGGGCTCCGGCGGTTCGATCCCGCTCGTCCCCATGCTCACCCGCACGTTCCCCGGCATCGAGATCCTGATCTGGGGAGCGATGGACGACCGCTCGTTGATCCATTCGGTGAACGAGAGCGTGGACCTGGCCGAGGTCGAACGGATCGCGCTGGCCGAGGCCCTGTTCATCCGCAGCCTCGGTGGGGTGGATCGGGACCGGGTGCTAGGTTGGAGCTCGTGAGCGGTCCGCAGGACGCAGCACCCGAGCCGCCGATGCAAGCCGTTCCGGTGGACCCGTCCCTGGAGGGGAAGGACGGACCGACTCCCGAAACGGTCACCGAGCCGGCCAAGCTGCTCCGGATCGCGTCGATGGTGCGCGAGCTCCTCGAGGAGACCCGCCACGCGTCGATGGACGAGCCGGGTCGGAAACGGCTGGTGGAGATCTACCACCGGTCGATCGACGAGTTGGGCGACTCGGTCAGCGTCGACCTGAAGGAAGAGCTCCAGGAGCTCGTGCCTCCGCTCGACGGGGTTCCGAGCGAATCGGAGATGCGCGTCGCCCAGGCGCAGCTCGTGGGCTGGCTCGAGGGACTGTTCCACGGGATCCAGGCGGCGATGTTCGCCCAGCAGATGGCGGCCCGCCAGCAGTTCGAGGAGATCAGACGCCGCGGCCTCCTGGCGCAGAACCCCCAGCAACAGCAGGAGCAGGAGCAGGGTCGGCCGTCGCGCGGCCAGTACCTCTAGGCGTTGGAGGTTCGTGTCGTCGGTCCGATCCCACCCTCACCCGCGAGCCGGAGCGCCAGGTAGACGGGCAGGATCGACAGCAGCCCCACCGCCAGCGCCACGACGTTCACGATCGGCTTGTTCGTCGGTCGTGAGAGGTTCCGGTAGATGAAGATGGGGAGGGTCCGGGTCGTTCCGGCCAGGTACTTCGTGACGATGATCTCGTCGAACGACAGCCCGAACGCGAGCAGGCCGCCGGCGAGCAGGGCGGTCCTGATCGACGGCAGCGTCACGTAGCGGAACGTCTCCCATCCCGCGGCCCCGAGATCCATCGATGCCTCGATGAGGGATCCGGGCGTCCGACGCAGCCGGGCGATCACGTTGTTGAAGACCACAACGATGCAGAAGGTCGTGTGCCCGATGACGATCGACAGGAACCCGAAGCCCAGGCCCGAGACGTCCGCTGCCGATGAGAGCGCGAGCGCCGTCACGATCCCCGGGAGCGCGATCGGCAGGACCAGGGCGAAGGAGATCGCATCGCGCCCGAAGAACCGGAACCGATGCACCGCGAACGCGGCGAGGCTCCCCAGGACGAGCGCGGCGGCCGTCGCGGTGGCCGCGATCAGGAGGGAGTTGACGAGCGCGGGCTTGAGATCGGGATGGTTCCACGCGAGGCCGAACCATCTCGTCGTGAACAGATCGGGCGGCCACGCCGAGCCACGACCCTTGCTGAAGGCGTAGATCGCCACCAGCGCGAGCGGGACGTAGAGGAACGCGAGCGCGACGGCCGTCATCACCCGGAAGAACAGGCGAGCCCCCCGGCTCTCCATCTACAACGCCTCGAACGCGCCGAGGCGCCTGGCGCCGAGCAGGTAGATGGCCATGATGGCCATCGGGACGGTCGCGATCGCGGCCGCGAGCGGACGGTTGTTGGCGATGCCCGTGAGGCTGTCGATCGCGTTCCCCAAGAAGTAGCGACTCCCGGTGAAGGTCGGGGTGATGTAGTCACCGAGTGACAGGGAGAAGGCGAAGAGCGACGCCGCGACGACACCGGGGAAGACGAGCGGCAGGAGCACGCGACGGAAGGTCATCCACCCGCGACCGCCCAGGTCGCCCGACGCCTCGAGGAGCGACGCCGGGACGCGCTCGATCGCCACGTAGATCGGCAGCACGGTGTAGGGGAACCACAGGTACGACAGGGTGATCCACACGGCCCAGTTGGTGCCGAGCAGGGTGCTGTCGACACCGAGGAGGCCGAGCAGCGCCTCCACGGGCCCGCCGCCGGCGAGCGCGGTCTTCCATGCGAACAGTCGCACCAGGTAGTTCGCCCACAGAGGCATGGTCACGGCCAGGACGAGCATCGAGCGCCCGCGCGGCGTCGTGATCCGGGCCATGTAGTACGCGAGCGGGAACGCGAGGGCGAGGTCGAACACCGTGACGGCCGACGCGATCCCCAGCGTCCGGAGCGTGATCGAGCGGTACGTCTCCGTCGTGTAGACCGTGTCGTAGTTCTGGAACCCGAACTGCCGAACCACGTCCGACGTGAGGGGGTCCTGACGCCAGAACGACGTCAGGAGCATGAACCCGATCGCCGAGAGGTAGATCACGACCATCCACGCGAGAGGCGGAAGCAGTGTCAGCGCCAGCCTCAGGCGAGGGTGCCGGAACAGGACCGCGGAGGCGCGCCGGAGCGCGCCTCCCCTGCTCCGCCCGAACCCGATGGTCGCCATGGGTTCCTCCGACGGATCGGCGCCGGATGGCGCCGATCCGTCGTCAGCGTGCAACTAGCCTCGGATCTCCAGCCACTTCGAGGTCCACACGGTGTAGTCCGTGCAGACCTGGCCGCGATCGTCGCCGCAGTCGGCGATCGGCGTCTTCCAGAGCTCGACCGACGACAGGAAGCTGTCGTCGCCGCAGTGGTAGATCGCGGCGGCGTCCTCGAGCGCCTTGTCCAGGTCCGGACACGATGCCGTGTTCGACGGCGTCGCCCCGTAGAACAGAGCGACCTCGGTCTGCACCTCGGGCCGGAGCGTGTACTCCATCCACATCAGCATGCAGTTCGGGTGCTGGGCGTGGGACGACATCATCCACGTGTCCGCCCACCCGGTCACACCCTCGGATGGGATCACGTTGTCCACTGGAACCTTCGTCACGTACTGCTGGTTCACCGGCCACGCGGTCCCGATCACCATGTCGCCGGAGTCGAAGCCGTCGATCTCGTCCGTGTACACGGCCCAGTACTTGCTGATGAGGTCGGCCTGCTGCTTCAGCAGGTCGACGGCCGCATCCAGCTGGTCCTGCGTCAACTCGTACGGGTCCGTGATCCCGAGATCGGGGCTGTGCGCCTTCAGGTACAGCGCTGCATCGGCGATGTAGATCGGGCTGTCGTAGGCCGTCACCTTCCCGGCGTAGGGCGTGTCGGGTTCGAACACGACGTTCCAGCTCGTCGGCGGCGTCTTCACGACGTCGGTGTTGAACATCAGGAAGTTCGGACCCCACATGTAGGGGACGCCGTAGTGGACGCCGTTCACCGTGTTGTGCGGTGGCTCCTGGAGCGAGTCCATCACGTCGGCGTAGTCCTCGAACATCGAGATGTCGATCGCCGCGACGTCGCCGCTCGCGATCAGACGGTTCGTGGCGTCGCCCGATGCCGAGACCCCGTCGAACTCGGTGCCGCCGCTCTGACGCATCAGGTTCACCATCTCGTCCGACGTGTTCCCAGGCGTGACGCTGACCTTGCAGCCGGTCTCGCGCTCGAAGGGCCTCACCCAGGAGTTCTCTGTGTACCCGGGCCATGCCACCAGGCTCAGCGCGCCCTCCCCCTCGCCGATCTCGCTCACCACGCTCGGTCCCGCCGGGCTCTGACCTCCCGGGCCGGGTCCCGGTGCCTCGCTGCAGCCGGCAGCGATCACCGCCAACACACCAAGCAGGGCAGCTCCCCTGCGGAAATCGTTCATCCCGTTCCCTCCTCCTGATCGTTGGACCCTTCCCTCGCGCCTGCCGGCTCTTCCACCGGCCTGTTGTTGCCGCGGTCCCAGCGCAGCCGAACGGCCTTGCCACGAACCTGCAGCGCTTCCATCGAGCTCGTCGTGAGGTTCTGCTCCATGACCACGAGCTCTCCCCCCACATCGAGCTCGACGACGTACCGGGTCACCGCACCCAGGTATACGACCTCCCGGACGCGCCCGGTTGCCGTGCAATGCGTGTCGTCCACCCGGGCATCGAGCGGGACGATCGCGATCTTCTCCGGCCTGATCGTGAACGGATGGTCGTCACCGGCGATCCGCTCCGCCGGCTCGCCGTCCAGGACGTTCGAGACGCCGATGAACCCCGCGACGAAAGCGGTGGCGGGCGCCTCGTAGACCTCGGCCGGCGAACCGATCTGCTCGATCCGTCCCCGATCGAAGACCGCCAGGTGGTCGCTCATCGTGAGTGCCTCCTCCTGATCGTGCGTGACGTAGATGAAGGTGAGACCGACCTCCTGCTGGATCTCCTTCAGCTCGATCTGCATCGCCTGACGGAGCTTCAGGTCGAGCGCACCCAGCGGTTCGTCGAGGAGCAGGACCTTCGGACGGAGGACCAACGCGCGGGCGAGCGCGACCCGCTGGCGCTGACCCCCCGAGAGCTGACCCGGCTTGCGCCCGCCGAACCCTTCCAGCCGGACCATCGCCAGCGCACCGGCGACGCGCCGCTCTCGCTCAGGCCTGGAGATCTTCCGGACCATCAGGCCGTAGCCGACGTTCTCGGCCACGGTCATGTGCGGGAACAGCGCGTAGTCCTGGAACACGGTGTTCACGTCACGCTCGAACGGCGGGAGGTCCGACACGTCGCGCCCGTCGAGGAGGATCCGACCCTCGGTGGGGTGTTCGAACCCCGCGATCATCCGGAGGCACGTGGTCTTCCCGGAGCCGGATGGGCCGAGCAGGGAGAAGAACTCGCCCGGGCGAACGTCGAGGGTGACGCCGTCCACCGCGACGACATCGCCGAAGCGCTTGACGACATCCTCCAGCCTGACGGCGGGAGCACCCTCCATGGTCGCAGCCACGGGGTGGTCCTCGCGCACCGCCTCCGCCACTGGCTCCTCCCCTCCCGGCGCTCGGCCGGGTCGCGAACCCGGCAATCTTGACCGCGAAGCCCGGCGCCTGCAACGGACGCGTCGGAGGAGGCGTCAGCCCGGGGTGAGGCGCCGACGCTCCGCCAACCTGCGCGTCAGGTCGCCGACGATGCCCGGTCCCCGGTAGATGAGGGCGGTGTACAGCTGGACCGCGGTCGCCCCGGCGTCCAGGCACGCCGTGACGTCGTCGGCGGTGAAGACGCCGCCGCAGGCGACGATCGGCAGCCCGTGGCCGGTCGCGGCGGCCACGTCCCGGACGATCCCCGGCGTCACATCGGTGAGCGGACCTCCGGAGAGGCCGCCGCGACCGGCCGCGAGCCGTTCCTCCTTGACCGGGATCGTGTTGGAGCACACGAGGCCGCCCGCACCGCTCTCGGCGGCGATCCCGACGAGCTCCAAGACGGTCCGGCGCTCCGCCGTCCCCTGGAAGGGTGGGAGCTTCACGAGCACCGGCCGGTCCGTTCGCTCGCGGAACGCCACGAGGAGCTCGGCCATGTGCGTGGGGTCGTGTCGCCACGGCGCGTTGGGGCTGCTCGCGTTCAGCTCGATCCCGTCGACGTGCGGAGCCAGCAGCTCGACGGCGGCGACCGCCTGGTCCAACGCTTCGTCGGCCACGCTGGCGAACCGGGGCGCCGTCCGTCGCGAGCGTGCGAGGTTCGACACCGCCGCCGCGGCGCCGGGATTCGGCAGCCCCATCGAGTTCACGATCGCCCGCCGAGGCTCGTCCCGGACGATCCGCGGCTTCGGATGACCGCTCCGCGGTGACGACGTCACCGTCCCGCCGACCACGAACCCGAACCCGATCGCACCGAGCGCGTCGAGGTGTCGGCACGACTTGTCGAAACCGGCGGCCAGCCCGATCGGGTTGGGGAGGCGGACGCCGCAGAGGTCGACCTCGAGCGAGCGATCCCGCACGCCGCCGCCGATCCGGTGCCAGGGAAGCGGCAACGACAGGAGCGCGATCGCGACGCGGTGCGAGGCCTCGGGCGGAAGCGCGAAGAACGCCGGCCGGCCGACGGCCCCGTACCATCCATGCTCTTGGCCGTCGCCCCGAGCCACGACCGTATGCTAGCCGCCGGTGAACGAGGACCTCGTCCGGCGGATGGTGGCCGCCTCGGAGCTGCACGGGGACTTCGTCCTTTCCAGCGGCAAACGGTCCTCGGTCTACTTCGACAAGTTCCGGTTCCTGACCGATCCCGATCTCCTCCGACGCCTGGCGAAGGAGGTCGCCTCGCTCCTCCCCGACGGGGTCACCGTCCTGGGAGCGCCGGAGGGAGCGGCGATGCTGCTGGTTGCGGCCGTCGCCCTCGAGACCGGGCTGCCCGTGACGGTCGTCCGCAGGGAGCCCAAGGCATACGGCACCGGATCGCGGGTGGAGGGTGTCGTGGAGCCCGGCGCGCGGGTGGCGCTGCTCGAGGACGTCTCGACGACGGGTGAGCAGGTCCGGCGCGCGGCGGAGGCCCTGGAGGCGGTGGGGGCCACGATCTCGTCGATCGTCCTGGCGATCGATAGAGGCGGGGCCGATCGGTTGCGCGATGCGGGGTATGCGGTCGACGCCGTGGCCGTGCTCAGGCCCGACGACTGACCGGACTCAGCGTTCGCAGCGCCACACCCGGAGGCGCCAGAGGATCCGCGACCCGCGCCGGTGGAGGTTCAACAGGCCGTCCTTCATCATCCGCGCCACCGCGAGCGACTTCCCGACCACGTCGGGCAGCGGGAAGTCGCGTTCGACCACCGCCTGCATCCGTTCCCCGAACAGCTTCCGCGCGGTCTCCAGGATCCTCCGCTCGTCCTGGATCGTCCCGGTCGGCAGGTAGAGGTGGCCGCCCGGCTTCAAGGTGTCGCCGATCGACTCGAGCATCGCGGACGGCAGCTCGGCGCCGGTCGGACCCCCCGCCCGCCCGTCCGGGAACCATCCGGCGACCTGGGCGATCTCGTCCGGGATCCCGGAGACGTCCCCGATGAGGACGTCGGCCCGCAGGTCCCGCACCGGATCGAGCAGGCTCCCGATCCGGAACTCGCATCGATCGTCCAGCCCGAGCTGCTCGGCGTTCGCCCGCGCGACCTCGACGGCCTCCTCGGAGATGTCGCAGCCGACCACGCGACCGGCGCCCAGCCGGGCGGCGACGAACGACAGCACGCCCGAGCCGCATCCAACATCGATGACCGTCTCTTCAGGACCGATCTCGATCGCCTCGGCGATCGTCCGGCTCGTGTGCGTGGGCGCGAAGACACCGGGATCCACGCGGAACTCGAACGGCCCCGTCCGGCCCGTCCACGTCATCTCGGTCGTGGCCTGGCTCATCTCGGAAGAGGCTACACGGCAACCGGGGGGACCGTCGCGGCCTCGCCCGGCGGAAGGGCCCCCCGCTCGACGGCGTCGGCGTCGGACGACAATCGATCGGCCAGCGCCCTGGTGGGGATCCCCCGACGCCCGTCCTCGTACGCGCCGATCCGTCGCGCCGCGCGACGGAGCAGCGTCGCCGCGCCGTGCGCGTTCCCTCGGAGCAGGTGGACGTAGCCGGCGCCCATCTGCGACAGCCCCTTGAAGAACTCCGCCTCGTCGGTGTCACGAGCCTGCTTCCAGGCGGTCTCCCACGCCTCGTGCGCCGGGAACCATCGGCCGGCGCGCGCGTGCCCCCTCCCCAGCTCGTGGTTCTCCTCGAGGGAGAGCGAGTCGAAGTCCTCGAGCTCGAGCTCGCCCACCGCCTCCCGGGGGAGCGGGCGGCCGAGGCGGTCGCGAGGACGCTCGGGCTTGTTGCGGCGCTCGGTCGGCAGGCCGGTCTTGCCCTTCGCTTCGTCCCTGGCCACGACGCCATGCTACGTCGCGCCGCCGCCCATCCCCCCGCCGAGACGGTCGCGAAGGCGCCGCAGGAAGCGCCGCCGTGACTCGGCCCGTGCCTCGGCCTCGGCCTCGGCCTCGGCCTCGGCCCGATCATGCTCATCGAGCGTCTCCTGCGCCACTTCGTCGCCCTCCGCCACGCGTTCGCGGAGGAACACCTCCAGGAGCACGACCTTGATCGTGGCGGCGGCGGGGAGGGCCAGCAGCGCGCCGGCGAATCCGGCGAGCGACCCGAAGACGAGCGTGCTGATGATCACGGCAGCCGGCGACAGGTTGACGGCGTTCTTCATCACGCGGGGGACGATCACGTAGTTCTCGACCTGCTGGTAGGCGAGGAAGTACAGGAGGATCAGCACGCCGGTGAGCGGCGACTGGAAGAACCCCACGACGACGGCCGGGAAGGCTCCGATGTAGGCGCCGACGGCGGGTATCAGATCGGCGATGCCGGCCCACATCGCCAGCGGCACGGCGAACGGGATGCCGACGCCGAAGATCCCGAGGATCAGGAACGCGACGAGCGCGCTCAGGCCACAGACCACCGAGGTGACGAGGTTCCCGGCGACGTAGCCGCCGATCCGGGAGACCGACTGGTCCAGGATCGCCTCGCCGCGTTCCCGCGAGCCTTCCGGGAACGCAACGGACGCCGTTCGTCGCAGCCGATGCAGCGAGAGCATGAAGTAGATCGTGAGGATCGCCACGGTCACCAGGTTGAAGATCGCGCTCGTGACGCGCCCCGCGACGCCGACGATCGTGCCGAAGGAGGACGTGATCTTGGAGGGGAGGTCCGCGATGAAGTCCTGGAGGTGCTCCGCGAAGTCGGTCTGCCGGAAGTACCGCCCGAGCGCATCGTCCCGTTCGCCCAGGCGCTCCACGTATCCGGGGACGTCGTTCGCCAGCTCCCCGACCTGCTTCACGAGGGGCGGCACCACCAGCGCGGCGAACAGCAGGACGAACGCGAGGACCCCGAGGAAGATCAGGGCGACCGCCTGCGCGCGAGACCGTCCTCGATGCTCGAAGAACCGGACGGCCGGGTCGAGCCCGATCGCCAGCACCGCGGCGATCAGGATCAGGATGACGATGTTGAAGACGGCCGCGAGCGCGGCGATCACCGTGAGGACAGCGACGACCGTCACCGTGACCCGCGCCCAGTAGCTCATCGGCGGCCACCACCGCCGCCACCGCTCCTGGATGGGATCCGTCATCCCGTCGAGTCTCCCCGGTGAGGGAGAGGGATTCCAGCACCCGGTACGCTCACCCCGGATGGAACGCTTCGACGCGGTGATCGTGGGGGGCGGGGCGATGGGCACCGCGGCCGCGCGATCGCTCGCGTCGCGCGGCCGATCCGTCCTCCTGCTGGAGCGGTTCACCTTCGGGCACGCGAAGGGGAGCTCCGGGGGACCCACGCGGAACGTTCGCCTCACCTACCACGACGCCGTCTACGTGCGGATGGCCCGCCTGGCGATCGAAGGATGGCATCGGCTCGAGTCCGACGCTGGGGTCGAGCTCCTGAGGACCGTCGGCGGGTTGGACGTGGGGCCGGCGACCCTCGTCGCCGCCCGGGCGCTCGACGAGGCCGGCGAACCGTACGAACGCCCGTCGGCGGCCGAGGTGTCGGAGCGCTGGCCGATGCTCCGGTTCCCCGCGGGCTCGGAGTTCCTGTACCAACCCGAGGGCTCGATCGTGCGAGCCGACGACGCCCTGCGATCACAGGTCCGTCTCGCCGCGGACCACGGGGCGGACCTCAGGGAGCAGACGGTCGTCGAGCGGCTGAAGGTCGCCGACGACGGCATCGAGGTCCTCACCTCGAGGGGCGAGGTGGTCCGGGCGCCGGCGGCGATCGTCGCCGCCGGCGCCTGGGCTGGTCCCCTCCTCGCCGCGGCCGGGATCGATCTCCGGCTCCGGACGACGCTGGAACAGTCGACCTACGTCGACGCCGGGGCGGCCGGTGCGGACCTGCCCACCGTGATCGACTGGGATGCCCACCCGGGACAGCCTCCGTACATCGTGCCCAACCCGTTCCGGCCGGGTGAGATCAAGGCCGGCGGGCACCTCTCCGGACCCGTCGTCGACCCCGACGAGCGCTCGTTCGAACCGGACCGGGACCGGGAGGCCGACATCGTCGCCTGGATGACCGATCGACTCGTCGCGTCGCCGACGCTCATGCGGACCGACACGTGCCTCTACACGACCACGCCCGACGAGGACTTCGTGATCGATCGCGTCGGACCGGTGGTGATCGCCTCACCGTGCTCGGGTCACGGTTTCAAGTTCACGCCGCTGATCGGCGAGGTCCTGGCCGACCTGGCGACAGGCGAAACCCCGGCGATCCCGCTCGAGCGTTTCCGCGCCGACCGAGCGGCGCTCCGGCCCTGAAGGAAACGGGTCAGGACTCCTCGTCGGTCTCCAGCAACAGGCCCAGCGTCTCCCGGAGCGCGTCGTGTCGTCGGCCCCCCAGCGAGCGCCTCGCGCGCGCCTCCACGGCGGCGACGGCGCGGCGGCATTCCGCCGCGCAGGTTCGCCCGCGCGCGGTGAGCCGCACGACCTTGGCTCGACCGTCGTCCGGGTCCGGCGTCCTGCGGACGAGCCCGCGCACCTCGAGCTCGTCGACGACGACCATCACCGCCTGCTTGGTGACGCCGGCGCGGCGGGCGAGCTCCGTGAGCCGCGTTCCGGACCGGCGATCCACGTTCAACATCAACGTCGCCTGGGAGGGACGCAGATCCTGCCAGCCTCGTTCCTCGAGCTCCTCGGCGAGGTCGCCGGCGAGCGTCCGGTGCGCGTCCAGGAGCAACCGGGCGAGCTGGGGTTCGGCCACGGGGCCATCCTGTCCACCGAGGAGGACATGGTCAACCACTTGACCGATCGCTCGTCGGTAGCCTGTCCTGCGATGGCGATCGACGTGCGCGAGGCGACCCCCGACGAGTACGCCGAGGCCGGGCGGGTGACGGCCGCGGCCTACCGGGAGTTCGTCGAGCCGGGAGACGAGGACTGGGAGCGCTACCTGGTCCGCATCGCCGACGTCGGCGAGCGTGCGGTCCGGACCACGATCCTGGTGGGGATCGACGACGGTCGGATCCTGGGGTCGGTGACGCTCGAGCTCGAGGGTCGCGTGCGCGACGACGGTGAAGAGGGGTCGAGGCCGCTGGCCCCAGGCGAGGCGCACATCCGCATGCTCGGGGTGGATCCGTCGGCGCGGGGGCGCGGCGTGGCGCGAGCGCTGATGGCCGGATCCGAGGAACGGGCACGGGCGGCGGGCAAGACCTTCCTCACGCTCAACACGACCAGGCGGATGAAGGCCGCTCAGGCGATGTACGAGCGGCTGGGCTACGAACGTGCCGAGGACGTCGTGTTCCCGGACGGCTTCGTCCTGCTCGGCTATTCGAAGCGACTCGCCTGAGGTTTCCGGCCCGCCGCCACCGGGGATCGACGGGGCATGAGGGCGCACCCCGTCAGGTGGACTCGTTCCCGCATCTGGCTCCTGTTGGTGCTGATGACGCTGCTGCTCGTGTCCTGTCCCGGCGGCAACGGCGGCTACTGACCCCCGGCGCGGGGGCGTCAGCTCTCCGTCCGGACCACCTCACCGGACGCCAGGACCACACCGTCCTCGCACTCCGCCTGGACGAGCCCGCCTCGGAACTGCTGGTCGTACAGGCGCGCGTACAGGCCGCCGCGCGCGAGGAGCTCGTCGTGGGTCCCCCGCTCGACGATCCGACCGCGGTCCAGCACGAAGATGACGTCGGCCGACAGGATCGTCGACAAGCGGTGCGCGATCGCGACCGTCGTCCGCCCCTTCATCAGGGGCTCCAACGCCGACTGGACGAGACGCTCGGACGTCGTGTCCAGCGACGACGTGGCCTCGTCGAGGATCAGGATCCGAGGATCCTTCAGGACCACGCGCGCGATCGCGAGACGCTGCTTCTCGCCCCCCGAGAGCTTGTACCCCCGCTCGCCGACGACGGTGTCGTAGCCCTCGGGCAGCTCCGCGATCCGGTCGTGGATGTTGGCCGCCCGTGCCGCGGCGACCAGCTCCTCGTCGGTCGCGTCCGGCTTCCCGTAGAGCAGGTTCCGGCGGACGGTGTCGTGGAACAAGTAGGTCTCCTGCGTGACGACGCCGATCGCCTCCCCCAGCGATGCCAGCCGGACGCGGCGGACGTCGACGCCGTCGATCTCGACGGATCCCTCCTGCACGTCGTACAGACGCGGCACCAGGTACGTGACGGTCGTCTTCCCGGCGCCCGAGGGACCCACGAGCGCGGCGAGCTGTCCGGGCCTGATCTCGAAGTCCACGTCTTCCAGCGTCCACTCGCGGGGCACGGGCTCGTCGTCGCCGAGACCCGCCACCGGCGGGGACACCGGTGCCTCGCCGTCGAGGGGCTCCTCGTACCGGAACCACACGTGGCGCAGACGCACCTCGCCACGGATGTCGTCCATCGGGGCCGCGTCGGGCGCGTCGCGGATCTCGTGCGGGAGGTCGAGGTACTCGAAGATCCGATCGAACAGCGCGAAGGACGACTGGACCTCCGTGGTGACCTGCAGCATCGACCCGATCGGGAAGAACAGGCGCGACTGCAGGGTCGTGAACGCGACGATCGTCCCGGCCGTGATGCCGGCCGCGTCGAGGCCCCGATCGGCGATCACCCACCCCGCCACCAGGTAGACGAGCGCCGGCGTGATCGAGAAGAACGTCCCGACGACTGCGAAGAAGGACCGGCCGATCATCGTCTGCCGGACCTGGAGGCCGGTGAGGCGCTCGTTCTCCTGGCGGAACCGCCCGATCTCGAAGAGCTGCCGCCCGAACGACTTCGACAGGAGGATCCCGCTGACCGAGAGGGTCTCCTCGGTCACCGCCGTCAGATCCGCGAGGGTCTTCTGGGTGCTGGAGGCGACCTGGCGGCGGGCGCGGCCGACCTTCACGGTGAGCCAGACGAAGAACGGCAGCATGAACAGGGACAGGACCGTGAGCCACCCGGAGAGCACCAGCATCGCGATCAGCGTCGACGCGATGATCACCACGTTCGCCAGGATGGAGGATGCCGTGTCGGTGACCACCCCCTGGACGCCACCCACGTCGTTCGCGAGTCTCGACTGGATCTCCCCCGTCCGGGTCGAGGTGAAGAACCGCAGCGGCATGAACTGCAGGTGCGAGTAGAGCGAGTTGCGCATGTCCTGCATCACGCGGAGACCCACGAGGTTCGCCAGGTAGGTCTGCCCGATCCCGATGATCCCCGACACGATCGGGATCGCCACCATCAGCGCGACGCCGATGTAGACCGTGTGGAGCTGCGGGCAGGCCGCTCCGCCGCACGATCCCGGCGGGTTCCCGAAGAGCCCCTCGTCGAAGATCCACTTGATCAGCAGCGGGTTGACCACGCCGAGGCCGGACGTCACGACGATGGCGAGACCGACCAGGCTCACCTTGCGCTTGTAGGGGCGGAACGTGCCCACGACCCGTCGGACCGTCGCGCGGTCGACCGGGCGACGGTCCTCGTCGACCGGAGGGACGTGGAAGAAGCCGTGCCGGGCCATGGATCGAGCATACGGGGGGGGGGGGGGGGGGGGGGG
>JBIOTM010000101.1:0-21025 GCA_044865955.1 Actinomycetota bacterium
CCCCCCCCCCGCGGCCCCGGTACCTCCTTCTCGTCGCTCTAGAGCACGTCGTCGAGCGACTTCGTGTCGCTGTACACGGCTTCGGCGTTCGGATCGCCGCCTTCCACCGGCCACCCCGGCGCCTGGAAGATCCCGATCGTCACGTCGGTGGCGCAGTCGCCGTTCTCATCGCACGTGATCACGCCGGTGACGCCCTGGTAGCCGCTCGTCGCGAAGACCTCGTCGCGGAGGGCCTGACGTGGGATCGAGAGCGACCCGTCGTCGTTCTGGATCGCCACCTTCTCGATCGCGTCGAACAGGATGTTCGCGGCGTCGTACGCGTGCGCGTGGAACGTCGCCGTCGGCTCGGTGCCGAACTGGTCGCGGTACGCCGGGAGGAACTCGTTCTTGTAGAAGTCGCCACCGGCGAAGACCGTCAGGTCCGGCGAGGACGCGTAGACGCCCTCGGCCGCCTTGCCCGCCGTCTTGAAGAAGTCGGTGGCGAGGCACCCGTCGGATCCGAGCAGGGCGGCGTCCGGCATGATGTCCTTCGCCTGCTTGGAGATCAACGCGCAGGCCGGGTTGAAGTCCGGGAAGTACAGCGCCCCGGGCTTGCCCTCCGCGATCGATCGGAGCAACGGCGCGAAGTCCGTGTCACCCGAGTTGATCTGCTCGGTGGCCGTGATCGTGCCGCCGGCGGCCTTGAAGTTCTCCTGGAACGCCGCTGCCAGGCCGGCCGCGTACGGGCTCTCGTCGTTGATCGTGGCCGCCGTGTCGATGCCCAGCTCGTTGAACACGAACTCGGCGACGATCGCGCCCTGGATCCGGTCGTTGTGCGCCGTGCGCGCGTAGAACGGCTGGTGCTGGGCGGGGTCGGTGAGCGACGGCCCCGTGTTCGACGGCGAGAAGAGCAGGATCCCCTTGTCCGACAGGATCTTGTCGGCGACGCCGAGCGCCGAGCTCGAGCAGCTCGTCCCGATCACCGCGACGATCGAGGGATCGTTGGCCAGCGCCGTGCCGCCCGCCTGCCCGCCCTCCGCGGCGCAGAGGTCGTCTTCCTGCTGCAGCGCCACGTCGTGGCCCAGCAGCTGTCCATCGGTCGCGTCCAGCTTGCCGTCCAGGTTGTCGATCGCGAGCTCGATCCCGTGGTTGCTGTCGGTGCCCAGCGATGCGACGTCACCGGAGATCGCCAGCAGCGAACCGATCGTGATGGGCTCGTCCGCCCCGACCTCGACGCACCCGAAGTCCACGGTGGCGCAGTCCACCTCTCCACCACCGCCGCCTCCCCCCCCGTCGCCGGCGCACGCGGCCGCGACGATCGAAAGCGCGGCCACGACGCCGAGCGTCGTGAACCACCTGCGGTGCATCATGTAGCCCCCCTTCTTCACCGGTCCCCCAAGTGGGAGTGACTATCACATCCCACGCCCGTTTGGCCAATCCCTCGGACCGATCCGCCTGGTCATACGTGGTGGACGCGTGGCGCGGATGCCTCAGCCGGCGATGGCCGACCGGAAGCGGCGGGCGAGCTCCACGACACCTCCGGCGTCCCCGGCCATCACGCCCGACATCAGCGCGCTCCCGACGACGACGCCGTCCGCGAACCCGCACGCGTCCGCGGCCTGCTCCGGGGTCCCGATCCCCACCCCGACGAGCAACGGGAGGTCCGTGCGGCCCCGCAGAGCCTGGACGACCTCACGAGCGGTTCCCTCCAGCCGATCGCGGGCGCCGGTCACGCCGTAGGTGGCCACGCAGTACACGAAGCCGCGTGACCGCCGCCCGATCTCCTCGAGCCGTTCCCCGCTCGTCCCCGGCGCGGCCAGCAGCACCGCGTCCTGGCCCCGTTCGCCGGCCTCACGGCGGAGATCCCCCGACTCGTCGACGGGGAGGTCGGGGACGATCACCCCCGAGACGCCGACGGCCGCGGCGTGATCGAGGAACCGGTCGATGCCGCGCCGATAGACGGGGTTCGCGTACGTCATCACGACGACCGGCACCTCGAGGGCCGCTTCGCCCACCGTCGCCAGGACGCCCGCGGGGGTCGCGCCCGCCCGCAGCGCCTCGGCCGAGGCCTCCTGGATCACGCCCCCGTCCATGACCGGGTCCGAGAACGGGATGCCCACTTCGATGGCATCGGCGCCGGTCCCGGCGAGCGCGCGGAGCAGCTCGGCGTCGACCTCCGGGTGGCCACCGGTCACGTACGGGACGAACGCTCGCCCGCCGCCGTCGCGACGACCGCGCAGCACCGCTTCGAGCCGACCCATCAGCCGATCCGGAGGGCGTTCCGCACCGTCTCGAGATCCTTGTCGCCCCGCCCGGAGAGACAGACGAGCACGCGGGACCCCTCGGCGAGCGGACGGGTGAGGAGCCATCCGATCGCGTGCGCCGGTTCGAGCGCCGGCAGGATCCCTTCGGTCCGCGCCAGCGCCTGGAACCCTTCGAGGGCGTCCTCGTCGGACGCGTGCACGTAGTCGGCGAGCCCCGCGTCCTTCAGGTACGCGTGCTCGGGACCCACCCCCGGGTAGTCGAGGCCGGCGGAGATCGAATGGGTCTCCGCGACCTGGCCCTCGGCGTCCTGGAGCAGGTAGCTGAGGGCACCGTGGAGGATGCCCGGCTGCCCGCGGGTGAGCGAGGAGCAATGCTCTCCCAGCTGGAGCCCTCGCCCTCCTGCCTCCACGCCTACCAGGCGCACCCCCGCCGTTCCCACGAAGGCGGTGAAGATGCCGATCGCATTGCTCCCGCCTCCGACGCAGGCGAGGACCACGTCCGGCGTCGCACCCCCGGTGGCGTCGGCGAACTGGCGGCGGGCCTCGTCCCCGATCACGCGTTGCAGGTCCCTGACGAGGACCGGGAACGGATGGGGGCCGACGACCGAGCCGATGACGTAATGGGTGGTCCGCACCGACCCCGCCCAGTCCCGGAGCGCCTCGTTGACGGCTTCCTTCAAGGTCCGGGAACCGGCCGTGACCGGCACGACGTCGGCGCCGAGGAGCTTCATCCGAGAGACGTTGGGCGCCTGCCGTCGGGTGTCCTCCTCACCCATGTAGACGACGCACGGGAGGCCGAGGAGGGCGCACGCGGTGGCGGTGGCGACGCCGTGCATGCCGGCGCCGGTCTCGGCGATGATCCGCTCCTTCCCCAGGCGCTTCGCCAGGAGCGTCTGGCCGAGCGCGTTGTTGATCTTGTGCGCGCCCGTGTGGGCGAGGTCCTCGCGTTTCAGCCAGATGCGGTAGCCGAGCTCGCTCGACAGGGACACCGCCTCGGTGACCGGCGTGGGGCGCCCCACGAAGTCCTTCGCCAGCGCGGAGAGCTCCGACCGGAAACCGGGATCGTCGCGGAGCTCGGACCAGGCGCTCGAGAGCTCGTCGAGCGCGGGGATCAAGACCTCGGGGACGTACCGCCCGCCGTACGTGCCGAAGCGGCCCCGCGCGTCGGGCAGCGTCGCCGTCGCCGTCACGTGCTCAGCTCCTTCCACACGAGCTTCCTGGCGGCGCGGGCCGGATCGCCCGCTCGCATCAACGCCTCGCCCACCAGGATGGCAGACGCACCGGCGCGCACGGCGGCCTGCACGTCCGCGCGGCCGGAGATGCCGCTCTCCAGGACCGCGACGCGGTCGCCGGGGATCCGACCCACCCTCGCGAGGGCGGCCTCCACGTCGACCTCGAGGGTCTCGAGGTCCCTGGCGTTCACCCCGATCACGGGCGCATCGGTCTCCAGCGCCCGGTCGACGTCCGCGTCCGAGTGCGCTTCGACCAGCGCGCCGAGCCCGAGGTCCTTCGCGGTCGCCAGGAGCGTCCCCAGCTGGGAGCCGGGGAGCGCCGCGACGATCAGGAGGACCGCGTCCGCACCGGCGGCCCGAGCCTCGATCAGCTGCGAGGGGTGGACGTGGAAGTCCTTCCGGAGGACGGGGAGCGACACCGAGGACCGCACCGCGCGGAGGTCGGCCAGCGACCCGTGGAAGTGCCGGGGCTCGGTCAGGACCGACACGGCGGTGGCCCCGGCGGCCTGGTACGCCCGCCCCAACGCCGACGGGCTCGCGTCGTCCGCGATCACCCCCACGGACGGAGACGCCCGCTTCACCTCGGCGATCAGGGCCGGGAGCTCCGCCGCCCTGAGCGCGGCCTCGAAGTCCCGGGGCGGTGGCATGGCGACGACCCGTGCCATCAGCGACGAGTCGTCCAGCGGGTGCTCTCGAAGGTCGTGACGGATCGCGTCGAGCAGGTCGGTCAGGAAGCCCATGGGGCGGCGAGTGTAGACGGCCGGAGCGGGCCGCTCAGCCGAGCTCGGCGACCGCAGCCGTGAGGTCGAGGGAGCCGTCGAGGGCCGCTCTGCCGACGACCGCTCCCGAGGCGCCCGCGGCCCGCAGGTTCCGGAGATGCTCCAGGGTGGCGACGCCGCCCGCGGCGAGCACCGGGGGCCCCGCGAGCGCGACGCGTGCGACGAGCTCCACGTCCGGACCCCCGAGACTCGACACCCGGGCCACCGACGTCACCAGGAACCCTCGCGCTCCCGCAGCCACCAGCGACCCGATCGTCTCCATCAGGTCCAGGTCGACGGGGTCGCGGCCGCGCGACCGGATCCGTCCACCGTCCACCTCGATCCCGATCAGCAACCGATCACCCCCGGCCGCGATCAGGGCCGAGACCTCGTGGACGTCGGCCAGCGCCGCGGACCCCAGGACGACCCGCGACGCGCCCGCTTCGATCAGGGACCGGACCTCGGCCGCTCCCCGGACCGCGCCGGCCGCCTGGACCGGGACCTGCAGACCTGCGATCGCGGAGATGATCTCGAGGTTCCGCGGCTCGCCCCGGAAGGCGAGATCGAGATCGACCACGTGGAGCCGGGTGGCGCCGATCGCGACGCACGCGGTGGCCGCTGCCAGCGGATCGCCACCGAACGCGTCCGCCGGCAGCGGCCCCCGCTCGGTGACGACGGCCAGACGCCCGCCGCTGACATCGATCGCGGGGATCACCTCGAACACGCCGGCCACGATAGAAGGAACCGGCGGGACCACGTGGGCGCCGGCGCCGCCCCTCAGCGCACCGGCTCGGCACCCTCCACCCGGGCGGCGCCGGCGCCGAGCAGGCCCCGCAGCTCGCCCATCAACGAGCCCACGGGGTCGACGCGGAACTCCCCCACGTCCATCGGCCGCACGCCCTCCGCGGAGAGGAACCGGACCTTCACCTGGGCCGGTCCCGGGCGAGCCCGCAACAGCTCGGCCATCCTCGCCAGCACCGCGTCCGTGCACGCGGCGGCGGTCAGGTCGATGACGACCGACCCGGGCCCGGACCGCCGGGCTCCGTCCAGACGGGGCTCGCGGACCTCGTTCGCCCTGATCTGGAGCTCGCGTCCGCGCCGGTCGATGCGCCCGGTCACGAGGACGATGCGGTCGGTGGAGATGAGATCGGGGTCGGCCTCGTAGACCGACGGGAAGGCGACGGCCTCGACACCGGCCGCCAGCCCCTCCAGCCGGAACTGGGCGTACGGCTCGCCGCGCTTGGTGTACTTCCTGGCGACCGCGCCCACGATCCCGCCGACCGTCACGAGCTCGCCGTCGTCGGCGTCCACGAGATCGCCGATCTCGTGGGTGGTCTGGGCGCCGAGCGCGTCCGCCACCGCCAGCAACGGATGGTCGGTCACGAACTGACCCAGCATGTCCTTCTCGTACCGGAGCATCTCCCCCTTCTCGAACTCCTCGCCCTGCAGGACCGACTCGTCGAGCTGGCCGATCTCCGGATCGCCGCCGAACAGCGAGAACTGTCCGGCGGCCTCCGCCTTGCGTTCGGCCGCGATCGGCCCGGAGACCTTGTCCTGTCCCACGAGCAGCGCGCGGCGTCGGTACCCCAGGGCATCGAAGGCGCCGGCGAGGATCAGCGACTCCAGCATCCGCTTCGTGAGCACGGATGGATCCACCTTCCGGCAGAAATCGGTGTACGAGTCGAATCGTCCGGCGGACGCGCGCGCGTCGAGGATCTGCTGGACGGCCGCCTCGCCGACGTTCCGCACCGCCGAGAGCCCGTACCGGATCGCGCGGCCACCGCCGGCCGCCGGCGCGAAGTCGAGGTCCGAGTCGTTCACGTCGGGCGGCAGCACCTCGATCCCCATCCCCCGGCACGCGTAGAGGTAGTAGGGCTTGCGGTCCTTGTCGTCCTTCACCGACGTGAGGATCGCCGCCATGTACGCCACGGGATGGTGCGCCATCAGGTAGGCGGTCTGGTACGCCACGAGCCCGTACGCGCACGCATGGGACGCGTTGAACCCGTAGTCCGCGAACGGCACGAACATCTCGAACATGTCCGCGGCCGCCCGCTCCCGGTACCCCCGGTCCACCGCCCCCTTCACGAAACGTTCCTTGAAGGGCATCAGGTATTCGATCTTCTTCTTCCCCATCGCCTTGCGGAGCGTGTCGGCCTCTCCCATCGAGAAGCCGGCCATCGCCACGGCGATCTGCATCACCTGCTCCTGGTAGATCATGAGGCCGTAGCTGCCTCGGAGGATCGGCTCCAGGTCGGGGTGCGGGAACGTGACCGGCTTCCGTCCGTGCTTGCGCTCCGCGTACTCGGTGTGCAGCCCGTTGTTGAGCGGACCCGGCCGGTACAGGGCGACCAGGGCCATCACGTCCTCGAACCGGTCGGGCTCGAGCAGCGTGATCAGGCTGCGCATCCCACCCGATTCCATCTGGAACACGCCCGTGGTCTCGCCCCGTCGCAGCATCTCGTACGTCCGCGCGTCGTCGAGCGGCACGTGATCGATGTCCAGCTCGACGCCGTCGGCGCGGAGATGGCGGAGCGTGTCCTCGATCACCGAGAGGTTCCGCAGGCCGAGGAAGTCCATCTTCAGCAGACCGAGCTTCTCCACCCCGTGCATGTCGAACTGGGTCACGATGCGCTTCGACTCGTCCCGCGAGTCCTTGGAGAGCTTGAGCGGGAGGTAGCTCACCAACGGCGCGTCGCCGATCACGACGCCGGCGGCGTGCACCGAGTCCTCCCGGCGCAGCCCCTCGAGCGCGCGAGCCGTGTCGACGATCTCCTTCGCCTCCGGCTCGCCCTCGTAGGCGACGGCCAGCTCCGGCGAGAGCTTCAGCGCCTCCTCGATCGGATGGTCACGGCCCATCACGGGCGCGGGGTACATCTTGCAGAGCCGGTCGCCGACCGAGGGCGGGAAGCCCAGCACCCGGGCCGCGTCGCGGATGCCCTGCTTCCCCTTGATCGTCTGGAACGTGACGATCTGCGCCACGCGATCGGCCCCGTACCGGTGGGTGGCGTAGCGGATCACCTCGTCACGCCGGCGCTCGTCGAAGTCCATGTCGATGTCCGGCATCTGGATCCGCTCGGGGTTCAGGAACCGTTCGAAGATCAGGCCGTACCGGAGCGGGTCGACGTCGGTGATCCGCAGGCAGTACGACACGACCGAGCCGGCCGCCGAGCCGCGGCCCGGGCCGACGCGGATCCCCTGCTCCCGGGCGAACCGGATCAGGTCCCACACGATCAGGAAGTAGCCGGCGAGGCCCATCTGATGGATGACGCGCAGCTCGTGGTCGAGCCGCTCGACGACCTCCGGCGGCAACGACCCGCCGTAGCGCTGGGCGGCCCCCTCGAGCGTCAGCTCCCGGAGGTAGAGCTCGAAGGGCTTCCCGCCCGGCGTTTCGAAACGCGGCAGGTGGTACCGCTCCTCGAGCGGCGCGTCGTCGCCGTAGCGCAGCGCCACGTCCGTCATCTCCGCGACGGCCAGCGTGTTGTCGCACGCTTCGGGGAGCTCCGCGAACAACGCCCGCATCTGCTCCGGGGATTTCAGATAGAACTCCTCCGAGTCGAACCGGAGGCGCTTCGGGTCCGACTGCAGCTTCTGCTGCTGGATGCAGAGCAGGACGTCGTGCGGCTTGGCGTCGGCCGCGGCGGTGTAGTGGAGGTCGTTGGTGGCCACGATCCCGACCCCGAGCTCCCGGGCGAGCGAGACCTGCCGTGGGGTCACCCGCCGCTGCTCCGGCAGCCCGTGATCCTGGAGCTCGATCCAGTACCCGTCCGGGCCGAAGATGTCCCGGTAGTCGGCGGCCACCCCGCGCGCCCTGGCCTCCTGGCCCGCGAGGAGCAGCTTCGAGACCTCCGACGACAGGCACCCCGACAGGCAGATCACGCCGGCCGCGTGCTCCGACAGGAGCTGCTTGTCCATCCGGGGGCGGTGGTAGAAGCCTTCCAGGTGGGCGGCGGAGACCAGCCGCAGCAGGTTGCGGTACCCCGTGGCGTCCCGGGCGAGCAGCGTGAGGTGGTGGTACCGCTCCTCGTTCTCGCCGGGCTCGCGGTCGAACCGCGAGCCCGGCGCCACGTAGGCCTCCACGCCCAGGATCGGCTTGACGCCGTGCGCCCGCGCCGCCTCGTAGAACCCGAGCGCGCCGAACATGACGCCGTGGTCGGTGAGGGCGAGCGCGGACATCCCCAGGCGCTGGGCCTCCGAGGAGAGCGTCGGCGCGGCCGGGTTGGCCGCCGGTGGCTCGATCCGGGCGGCGCCGTCCAGGAGCGAGTACTCCGAATGAACGTGCAGATGGACGAAGCCGTCTCGCGCTGCCGTGTCGGACCTCCGAGGAGGGTTTTCCACAGGCTGTGGAAACTTACATCGCTGTGATCCCGCGAGGACTCACGCTACGTCCGCACCCGGCCGTCGTCAAGCCGCCGACGGAGCGACCGGGGTCAGCCGGAGGGGGCGGTGCCGCGATAGGCGATGACGTGCACCCGCTCCGTCGTCACCATCCCCTCGGCCACCATCCCGTCCAGGTCCGGGAGGACCCGGTCGATGTTCTCGGCCGTATCGACGACCTCGACCACGACCGGCAGGTCCTCGGACAGCCGGAGGATCCGGGACGTGTGGAGACGGGAGTCGGCGCCGAAGCCTTCGATGCCGCGGACGACGGTGGCCCCGGCCAGACCTTCGGAGCGGACGTGCTGAACGATCGCTTCGTAGAGGGGTTTGCCGTGCCACGTGTCGGATTCCCCGATGAAGATGCGCAGCAGCTTGCCCTCGCCTTCCATCTTCATCTCACACCATCCTTCCGACGACGATCCCAGCGTAGACGGCGATGAGCCCTCCGGCGAGGCTGCCGAACGCGTTCGCGCCGGCGAGGGCGTACGCGCCGTCCTCGACGAGCCGGAAGGTCTCGAGCGACAGGGTCGAGAACGTGGTGTACGCCCCGACGAAGCCGATCGACACCGTGGATCGGAACCACGGAGGAGCGGTCGAGCGTTCGGTCAGGATCGTGAACAGCAGTCCGAGGACGAAGGAGCCGGACACGTTCACGACGAAGGTCCCCCAGGGGAAACTGGCGCCCAGACGCCGGCTGACGAGCCCTTCGATCGAGTACCGGGCGACCGCTCCGACGGCTCCGGCGATCGCGATCCCGATGGTCGTACGCATGGCTGGGCCTCCAGTCCGTCGCACCAGTAGGAGCCATCAGCCATCCGGCGATCACGGCGAGCCCCATCGCCGGGCGTGAGCCTAGGGGCATCCAGCGGGGCCCGGCCGCTCCCGGGAGTCCGACGGATCAGCCGCCCCGGAGCGGCCGGTGACGTGCGTGCTCGATGGCGCGCTCCAGCTCGTCCGGGAGCGGCTCCTCAAGATCGATCCGTGCCTGCGTCAGCGGATGCGCGAACGTGAGCGTCCACGCGTGCAGGAAGGGTCTCGTCAGGCCCAGCCGGCGGGCGTCGTCTCCCCCGCCTCCGTACGCCCGGTCGCCCAGGACCGGGTGCCCCACGGCCGCGAGGTGCACCCGGATCTGGTGCGTCCGCCCGGTCCGGGGCGACGCGATCAGCAGCGTCGCGGCCTCGAACCGCTGGCTCACCTCGAAGTCCGTCTCCGCGGGCTTCCCCACCGTGGCGTCCACCACGATCCTGGAGGCCCGGCGTCCCAGGGCGGCCTCGACGGCGAAGCGGTCGTGTCCCACGACGCCACGGACGAGGGCCAGGTACCGCCGTGCCACCTCGTGCCGGCGGAACAGCTCCCGGAGGCCGGCGTAGGCCTCGTCGGTCTTCGCGACGACGAGGAGACCGGAGGTCCCGGCATCGAGCCGGTGCACGATGCCGGGGCGGAGCGGACCGCCGGCCGGCGCGAGCGGGATCCCCATCCCGAGCATCCGGTTCACGAGCGTCCCGCCGCGCCGGCCGGCGGTGGGATGGGTGACCAGGCCCGCGGGCTTGCTCACCACCAGGAGGTGCTCGTCCTCGAACCGCACGGGAACCGGAGGGCCTTCGGCAGCCAGCGGCTCGGTGGAGCTCAGCTCGACGACGACCCGTTCGCCTCCCGAGAGCCGGAACGACTTCGGCCGCGGTTCTCCCTCCACGAGGACCTTCCCGCCGGCGATCGCTCGCTGGACGTCGGCCCGGGGAACCCCCGTGAGCCGGGCGACGACCGCGTCGAGACGGCCGGGATCGGCGGTCAGGCTGCGCTTCATGCCGATGGGGCCGCCGGCGCTCCCTCCCGGCGGCGATCCTCGCGGAGCCCGGCCCAGGCCAGCAGGATCGCGCCGACGACGATCGCCGAGTCGGCCAGGTTGAACACCGGCCAGACGTGCAGGTCGATGAAGTCCACCACGTGGCCGCGGAGTCCCGGCGCGCGGATGGCGCGGTCGGTGAGGTTCCCCACGGCGCCGCCGAGGATCAGCCCGAGCGCGACGCCTGTGGCCGGGGCCCTGTGCCGGAGCGAGGTCACCAGGATGATCGCGACGACGACCGCCGTCACGCCGACGAAGAACCACGGCGCGCTCCGCCCGATGCTGAACGCCCCTCCCGAGTTCGTCGTGAACCGGAGGGTCAGGACCCCCGGGATCACGTCGACCGGCCGGCCCGGGAGGGCGGACTCGGCCCAGACCTTGGTCACGCGGTCCAGCGCGTAGGAGCACAGCGCGACGGCGAACAGGAGCGCGGCCGAGCGTCGCCGCGCGTCCACGGCGTCAGCGGCGCGACTGCGCCGCCTGCGCGTCCTTGATGCAGAGCTCGGCGTAGGGAAGCGCCTTGATCCTGACCTTCTCGATCGGTCGGCCGCACCGTTCGCAGAGGCCGTACGTCTTCGCGTCCATGCGTTTGATGGCGCCGTCGATCTTCCGCAGCAGGTCGCGGACGTTGTTCTCGATCGAGAGGTCCTTCTCCCGTTCGAAGGTGGCCGTTCCCGCGTCGGCCGACTCGTCGTCCAGACCGACGTCGCCGGACATGTCCGATTGGGTTGCCGCGAAGGAGTCCTCGACGATCGAGGCGAGCTGGGTCTCCAGGTGGGTCCGCTCCTCCTGGAGGCGCAGGCGGAGGTCGCCGAGCTCCTGCTTCGTCAGCTTGGCCTGGGCCATGGGGGCGAAGGGTAGCACAGGGGCACATCGGCTCCGCGATCGGCGGTTAGCTACGCCGGAGTCGTTGCAACGCTTGCTCTTCGGTCATCCCGGCGAGCCAGGAGACCTTGACCCGCGAGCGTGCCCCGCGCCGCAGGGAGACCGCCGCCGTAGGCACGTCGAGGGCACGCGCGAGCGTGGCCCTGGCCCTCCTCGGTGGCCTTCCCGCCCTCGGGGTGGGCGCGGACCCGGATCAGCACCTCCCGCCCGACCTCGACCGCGGTCCGGCCCGAACGGGGCACGACGCGAACCGTCAGGCTGCCCATGCGTGTAGCATGCACGCGACAGGCGACGACGGGAACGAGTAGCGGGGATCGCCGAGCACGAGCGAGCCGGGGCGGGTGGGAGCCCGGCGCCGAGCTCCCCGCGAACATCCTCCCCGAGCCCCTGCCCGAACCGAGCCGGCAGCCCGGCCCGCAGTAGGCGCAGGCGGGTCCGCCCGTGACAGCGGCAGGCCGTGATCGCGGCCGCAAGCGGTCGGCGCCCGAGAGGGCTCCGGCAAGCGAGGTGGTACCGCGGGGCCCGCGCCTCGTCCTCGCAAGTGAGGACGAGGCGTTCCGCATGTCGGGAGGCGGACGGATGGCGAACGGAGAGGCCCCCCGGTTCCGGCCGGTGGACCCCAGGGTGCGGTTCCCGGAGCTCGAGGAACGGGTCCTGCGGTTCTGGCAGGAGGCCGATGTCTTCCACCGGTCGCTCGCCCAGCGCGAGCACGAGCCCGAATGGGTCTTCTACGACGGTCCGCCCACCGCGAACGCGAAGCCGCACATCGGCCACGCCGTCACCCGGACGTTCAAGGACGTCTATCCCCGCTACAAGACGATGACCGGACACCTGGTGCACCGGAAGGCGGGCTGGGACTGCCACGGCCTGCCGGTCGAGATCGAGGTCGAGAAGGAGATCGGCACCTCGGGGAAGCGCGACATCGAGGCGTTCGGCGTCGCCGCCTTCAACGAGCGGTGCCGCGAGTCCGTCCGGCGGTACGTGCGCGACTGGGAGGACCTGACGAGGCGGATCGGGTTCTGGATCGACCTGTCCGACGCCTACTGGACGATGGATCCGGCGTACGTGGAGTCGGTCTGGTGGTCGCTGAAGCGGTTGCACGAGCGTGGGCTGCTCGTCGAAGCGGACAAGGTGACCGCCTACTGTCCCCGGTGCGGGACCGCCCTGTCGGACCACGAGGTGGCGCTGGGATACGAGACCGTCGAGGACCCGAGCGTCTATCTGCGTCTGCCCGTGGTCCACGCGATCGATCCGTCGCTCGTCGGGGCGGCCCTGGCCGTGTGGACGACGACGCCGTGGACCTTGCCCGCGAACACCGGCGTCGCCGTCGACCCCGACGCCGAGTACGTCGAGGTCGAGATGGCCGACGAACGGCTCATCGTGGCGGCCCCACTGCGGGTCGCGGCGTTCGGCGAAGACGCCGTGGTCGGGCGGACGCTCCGGGGGGAACAGCTGGTGGGCGCCCGGTACGAGCCCCCCTACCCCAACGTCGAAGGCGCGCACACGGTGGTCGCCGGCTCCTTCGTCTCGATGGAGGACGGGACGGGGATCGTGCACATGGCGCCGGCGTTCGGGGCGGAGGACCTGGCGGTCGGGCTCGCGCAGGGCTGGCCGGTCTTCAAGCCCGTGGGGGACGACGGGCGCTTCACCGACCTCGCGCCGGTCTTCATCCGCGGTCTGTTCGTGAAGGACGCGGATCCCGTCATCGTGGACGACCTGCGTGCCCGGGGGCTCCTGATCCGCTCGGGGACCTACCGGCACACGTACCCGTTCTGCTGGCGCTGCGGGACGCCGTTGCTCTACTACGCGCGCACGTCCTGGTACGTCCGCACGACGGCGGTGAAGGACCGGCTGCTCGAGGTGAACGGGTCCGTCGCCTGGTACCCGGACCACATCAAGCACGGTCGCTACGGCAACTGGCTCGAGAACAACGTGGACTGGGCGCTCTCGCGCGAACGCTACTGGGGCACGCCGCTGCCGATCTGGCGATGCGGTGACGGGCACGCGACCGCCGTGGGCTCGCTGCAGGAGCTCGGCACCCTCGCCGGTCGCGATCTCGCGGAGCTCGATCCCCATCGCCCGTACATCGACGAGATCGTCTTCGCCTGCCCGGAGTGCGGCGAGGAGGCGCGACGGGTGCCCGAGGTGATCGACGCGTGGTACGACTCCGGCGCGATGCCGTTCGCCCAGTGGGGGTACCACCCCGATCTCGGGCGCGGCGAGGAACCCTTCGAACGGAGCTTCCCGGCCGACTTCATCTCGGAAGCGATCGACCAGACCCGCGGATGGTTCTACACCCTCATGGCCGAGGGGGTGCTCCACTTCGACTCCACGGCCTATCGCTCCGTCGTGTGCTTCGGATTCATCGTCGACGAACAGGGCCGGAAGATGTCGAAGTCCCTCGGGAACGTGGTGGATCCGATGGCGGTGATGGAGCGCCACGGCGCCGACGCCCTCCGATGGGTGCTGCTCACGAGCGGCTCGCCGTGGTCGTCGCGGCGCCTCGGGGACACCGTCCTGGAGGAGGCGGTGCGCCAGTTCCTCCTCACGCTGTGGAACGTCTACTCGTTCTTCGTGACCTACGCGAACGCCGACGGCTTCGATCCCGATCCGGGGCCCGCGCCGCGCCTCGCGGACCGGCCCGTCCTCGACAGGTGGATCCTGTCGAGGCTGGCCGGCACGGTGCGGGACGCGCGCCAGGCGATGGAGGGCTACGACGTGACCGGCGCGGGGCGCCGCATCCAGGCCTTCGTCGACGACCTGTCCAACTGGTACGTGCGGCGGTCCCGGCGGCGCTTCTGGAACCCGGGCGGCGCCGGCGGTCCGGACTCGGTGGCTGCGTTCCACACCCTCCACGAGTGCCTCGTGACCGTGGCGACCCTCCTCGCCCCCTTCACCCCGTTCGTCGCGGAGGAGATCTGGTCCAACCTCGCCGCCGGCGGCGCCGGCGCGCCCGACTCGGTCCACCTGGCCGACTACCCGCACGTGCACGAGGCCGCCGTCGATCCGGGCCTCGACGAGGCCACGACCCTCGCTCGTCAGATCGTCGAGCTCGGAAGGCGGATCCGCACCGAGACCAAGACCAGGACGCGACAGCCTCTGGCCGGCGCGGTCGTGCATCACGGATCGCGACCCGGCGAGCTCGCCTCGTTGCTCGGGATCGTGGCGGACGAGCTCAACGTGAAGCGCATCGGCTTCGCGGACTCCGACGAGGCGTTCGGCCGGTGGCGGGCGAAGCCCGACTTCAAGGTCCTGGGGCCGCGGCTCGGTCAACGCGTCCAGGCCGTCGCCGCGGCGCTGGCGGCCGACGAGGACGGGACGCTCGCCGCACGGCTCGCCGAGGGGGCGCCGATCGACGTCCCGGTCGACGGTGGAGCCGCCGTCTCGGTCGGACCCGGGGACGTCCAGCTGGTCCGGGAGGTGCGTCCAGGCCTGGGTGTGGCCTCGGAGGGGGGCGTGACGGTCGCCCTCGAGCTCGACATCACACCGGAGCTCCGGTCCGAGGGCGTGGCCCGCGAGCTGGTCCGCCTGGTCCAGGACGCTCGGAAGGCCGCCGGTCTCGACGTGACCGACCGGATCGAGCTGATCGTCGAGTCGTCGGGGACGGCCGCCGAGGCGCTCGCCGGGCACCGGGGGTACATCGCGGCGGAGACGCTGGCCGAGTCGATCTCGGATCGCGCCTCGGCAGCCGGGGTCGAAGGCATCGGCTACGAGGGGACCGTGGACGGGACGAAGGTCGTCGTGACGGTCAGGAGGATCGACTGACCGCCAGGCGAGGCGTCACTCCTCTCCCCAGAAGAGCTCCCGCAGCGACCCCTCCGCTCCGTCCTCCGACCTCCGGGACCGTGCCGGTTCCGGGCCCTCCAGCGTGATCGGCTCCTCGGCCCGCTCATCGGGCGTCGCCGGCGTCCCATCGCCCGGTTCGACGGTGGCCGGGGCCTCCGTGCCCGGCTCCGTCGACGCGACGGCGGGCTCCTCGGGTCGCTCGTCGTCCGCTCGATCCTCCTCCTCGAGCGCCGGCGGGGCGGATACGTCGGCGGGCGGAGGATCCGCGGCCGCCGCGGCGGCGGCGACCGCCGGGCGGCGAGCCGCGCGGACCATCTCCCTGAGCTCCTCGGCGTGCCCCTGGACGAGGCTGCCGAGGCTCTGCAGGAACTCCCGCTCCCGCTGCAGGAAGGCGTCGACCGCGGCCCGGTCCTCGGCCGTCGCCGCCGCCGGACGCGATGCCGGCGTGCTCGACGCCGCCGAGGGCGGACCCGCGTCGCGGAGCCGTTCGTTCTCGGCGATCAGGGCCGACAGCGCGTCGGTCACCTGATCGAGGAACTCGTCAACCTCCCGCATCCGGTACCCACCGCCGACGCGCGCGACGCGGAACTCCTTCTGCTGCACGTCCGCCGGGGTGATGCCCCCGCTCGGAGCGGCGCTCCAGTCCGATCCGCCGTCGGCCGGCTGTTCCTTCTTCCTCATGGTCGCCTCCGGATCGTCAGCAGAACACTCTACGTAACACCAGGATGGCGACGAACGCCACCAGGACCGACAGGTCGAAGACCCCGGCCGGGGGGACGATGCGCCGGAGGAGGCGGAGCGGCGGCTCGGTGACGTCCAGGACGAGCTCGTAGCCCGCCCGCAGCGGACCCTGGAGGGGAGGCCGCCACCCCGCGAACTGGAGCCAGCTGAGCACCACGCGAACGAACAGGATCAGCCAGTACACGAAGAGGGTGATGCAGATGAGCTGGCTGACGAAATCGTTGCCGTTGGCCGAGGTCATCGCCGCGCAAGGCTAGCAGCGCAAGGGGGACGGGCGGGACCCGGGGACGCCGGCGGCTCAGAACTGGTTGTAGAAGCCGCCGCCCGCGATCCGCTCGCGTTCCTCGGCGGAGACCTCGACGTCCGCCGGCGTGAGCAGGTACACGCGGTTCGCCACCAGCTCGATCTTCCCGTCGAGGCCGTAGACGAGCCCGGACGCGAAGTCGACGAGCCTGCGCGCGGTGGAGTCCTCCGTGCCCTGGAGGTTCATGATGACGGCGGTCCCCTCCTTGAACCGGTCGGCGACCTCGCGGGCCTCGTTGAATCGCTTGGGCTCGGACTTGTGGATCGCCGACGACGCGCCTGCCGGCCGGGGGGAGGCCAGCGTGCGCACCACTCCTTCCGCCTCCGCGGAGACGTCTCGTACCGGCTGCGGACGCATGCGCCGCACGGGCGCCGGCTCGACGTCCGGAAGCTCCTCGACGAACTCTTCGTCGTCTTCCACGAGACCGAGATAGTTCAAGGTCTTCTTCCACACGCCGCTCATCCTCGTTTTCCTTTCAGCCTCGTACGGGGGCGTCGGTCGCCCGGGGGCCGAACAGGGCCGTGCCGATCCGAACCATCGTAGCGCCTTCCTCCACGGCGACCTCGTAATCCAACGACATCCCCATCGAGGTTTCCAGCACCTCCGCGTGCCGGGCCCGGATCTCGTCCCGGAGGCGGCGCAATCGGGCGAAGGAGGGCCGCGAGTCCTCCGGGCGATCCGGCATCGGCGGAAGCGTCATGAGGCCGATCAGGTGCAGCCCGTCGAGCGAGGACACGAGATCCGCGAAGCGGGGCGCTTCCTCCGGGCGCACGCCGGTCCTGCCGCCCGTGAGGTCGACCTCGATCAGGCAGTCGATGGTGCGGCCGGAGCGGGCGGCGCGGCCCGCGAGGCGGCGCGCCGCCCGCTCCCCCGCCACCGTCTCCACCACGTCCGCGTGGTCGGCGACGTGCCGAGCGGTGCTCGACTGGAGCGTGCCGATGTAGTGCCACGTCGCCCCCGCGACCGCGGCGCGCTTCCGCCTGAGCTCCTGGATGTAGTTCTCACCGAGCGCCGTGACGCCGGCGTCCACCACCCAGCGGATCGGATCGGGGGCGACGGTCTTCGTGACGGCGACCAGGGTCACGTCGCGCGGATCGCGCCCG
The DNA here is from genome assembly GCA_044865955.1 of Actinomycetota bacterium. GTDB lineage: Bacteria > Actinomycetota > UBA4738 > UBA4738 > HRBIN12 > JAJNBA01. The sequence goes on from JBIOTM010000101.1 coordinate 17,273, forward strand.
CTCCGCTCCGCCGCGTCGCGGATCCGGCCACGGACGGCCTCGAGGTTCGCGAGCACCTGGTCGTGACCCGCCTGCACGCGTCGCTCCTCCCTGCCGGTCGCCGGGCTCCGTTCCGGGATCGACGACGAACGGCCCGACGACGACGCCGGAACCCGGAAGGGGCGAGGAGATCCTCTCGGTGAGGAGGCGGGGGAAGGGCGCCTCCTCGATCGGATCTCCCCGCCCCGGGCACAGGGGCCGCGCGGGGTGGGCCGTCAGCTCTTCAGGAAGTCCGGGATGTCCAGATCCTCCTCGGCGTCGAAGCTGAGCGGCGCCGACCGCTCGCCGCTCGTGAAGACACGGTCCTCGTCGTCCTCGGCCAGGATCGACGGGAGCGGCTCGGATCCCTCCTCCTCCTGCACGGGCTCCTCCAGCAGGCGGGAGAGTCTGCTCTCGAAGCGGCTGTCCGGAGCGGCCGTCACCTTGTCGAAGCCCGCCGCCACCACGGTGACGCGGACCTCCTCGCCGAGCGCGTCGTCGACGACCGCGCCGAAGATGATGTTCGCGTCGGGATGCGCCACGCGGGTGATGGCGTCCGCGGCCGCGTTCACCTCGTGCAGGGTCAGGTCGGTGGGTCCACCGATCGACAGCAGGACGCCCTTCGCGCCGTCGATCGAGGACTCGAGGAGCGGCGAGCTGATCGCCGCCTTGGCGGCCTCGGTCGCGCGATCCTGTCCCGACCCCAGGCCGATCCCCATCAGCGCGGATCCGGCGCCGGCCATGATGGATCGCACGTCCGCGAAATCGAGGTTGATGAGGCCGGGCGTCGTGATGAGCGACGTGATCCCGTCGATACCCTGATAGAGCACCTGATCGGCCATGCGGAACGCGTCGATCATCGGCATGTTGGCGTCGGCCACCTGCAGGAGCCGGTCGTTCGGCACGACGATCAGGGTGTCGACCGCTTTCTTCAGCTCGGTGATGCCCAGGTCCGCCTGCGTGGCGCGCTTGCGCCCTTCGAACCCGAAGGGCCGGGTGACGACGCCGATCGTGAGGGCTCCGAGGTTCCTCGCGACCTCGGCGACCGTGGGGGCGCCGCCCGTCCCGGTCCCACCCCCCTCGCCCGCGGTGATGAACACCATGTCGGCGCCCTTGAGGATCTCCTCGATCTCGTCGGCGTGCTCCTCCGATGCACGCCGGCCGATGTCGGGGTCGGAGCCGGCTCCCAGCCCCCGCGTGGTTTCCCGCCCGATGTCGAGCTTCACCTCCGCATCCGACATCAGCAGCGTCTGGGCGTCGGTGTTGATCGCCGTGAACTCCACGCCCCGGAGGCCTGCCTCGATCATCCGGTTCACGGCGTTCACGCCGCCCCCACCGATCCCCACGACCTTGATCACGGCGAGGTAGTTCTGAGGAGCATCCATCATCCGCTTTCCCCCCTGGACCCCGGCCCGTCTACCTGAGGAAACCCGCCCCGATCCTCCAGAACCTTCAAGTTCCACTTGAACGTGATTGTTATATCCAGCTCATGTGGAGGTAGCGACCCTACTAGGGAAGCCCAGGTCCGTCAAGCGTGGCTGTCGCGCTGAGGGTGCGCTCACTGCGCATTCCGGTAACGATCCGATCAGGGGAGGGCGACCGATCCCGCGCCCCCCTCGACTCGCGCGGTCGGACTGCCCGGGACCGTCACGTCCGCCGACAGGATGTTCGCCCCGGTCGAGGCCGCCCAGTCCAGGAGGGCGGCCAGCGACGCCGCCTTCGCCCCGAGATCCGACGCGTCCCCGAGGTGGGCCCAGAACCCCGCCGACAGCCGGACCGCCAGGCCGCCGTCCCGACGGACGGTCACCGCCGTCACCTCCAGGCGGAGCTCCGGACCCATCGCGGCCGCCGCCCGTGCCGTGGTCTCGAGGTCGCTGCCGGTGGCCGGGTGCCCGCCCGCCGACGTGAGCGCCGGCAGGTCCACCGCACCGCTCGCCGGTCCGATCACGATCCCGTCCGCACCTACCAACGCTCGGGGGGTCCCCACCACCGCGACCGGCGATCGCCGGGTGATCTCGATGCGGAGCGCGTCCGGCAACGACGTCGTGACGCGGGCGTGTAGGACCCTCGGATCGGCCTCGAGACGACGCTCCACCTCCCCGGTGTCGAGATGGAACACGTTCGACGTCTCGTCCACGCCTGCGAGGTCGAGGACGACCGCCCGGGGCATGGCGCCGGCTCCCTCGAGCCTGATGTCCTTCGCGGCGAACAGGGGTGTGTACGTCGCGGCGACGGCGATCACCCCCAGGGCGACGGTGGCCATCGCCGCGATCGCCCATGTGCGGAGCCGGCGTCGCTCCGCGTCACCGGCCCGCATCGACGAACGCTCCCATCAGCTGCACCTCGGTCTCCAGGCGCACCCCCGCGTGGGATGCCACGAGGTCCTGGATCCGGCGGATCAACGCCCACACGTCGGCCGCGGACGCTCCGGCATCGGCCACGATGAAGTTCGCGTGCTTGCGAGACACCTCCGCACCCCCCACCCGCAGCCCCTTGCCCCCGGCCGCCTCGATCAGGCGCGCCGCGTGGTCGCCGTCAGGGTTCTTGAACACCGATCCGCAATTCGGTTCCGCCAGGGGCTGCGTGCGCCGGCGCCAGGCGCGGGCCTCGTCCATGAGCGCCCGGATCTCTCCCTCCTGCCCCGGCCGCAGCCTGACGACGGCACCCACGACCACGGCGTCCGCCGGGACCGCCGACCGGCGGTAGCCGAACCCCGCCTGCTCGGCCGTCAGCGACATCCGCCCCGACCGCGCCAGCGAGAAGACGTCGACCCGTTCGATCACCTCCGACATCGATCGTCGGTGCGCACCCGCGTTCATCTTCACCGCGCCGCCCAGGCTGGCGGGGATGGCCACCCCGAACTCGAGGCCCGCCAGACGGTGACGCAGCGCCACGCCGGCCAGCGCGGGAAGGGGCATGGCGCCGCCCGCGGTGAGCAGGTCGGCGTCCCGGCCGGCCCATCGGAAGCCCCGGCCCAGGCGCACCACGATGCCGGGGAACCCGTCGTCCGAGACGAGGACGTTCGACCCCTTCCCGATCACCGCGACGGGGACGTCGGCCGACCCGGCCGCCCGGGCGACCGCGTGGAGGGCCGCGTCGTCGTCGGCCTCGACGAAGAGCGCGGCCGCTCCCCCGATGCGGAAGGTCGTCAGTGGAGCCAACGGGAAGTGGGGACGGACGCCCGTTCCCAGCGCCTCCCGGAGCGCGCCTTCCGCCGCTTGGAGATCAGGCACCGTCGTCCACCTCATGGATCCGGGCGATCGCGGCGTCCCCGAGCATCCAGACGTCGCCGCATCCCAGCGTGATCACGAGATCGCCTCTTCGAACCTCGGCGGCGAGGAACCCGGTCGCCTGGTCGCCGTGCGGGGCGTAGACGACCTCCCGGTCGGGCGCGGCTTCGCGCGTCGCTCGCGCGACCAGCTCCCCCGTCACGCCGGGGATCGGATCCTGGTTCGCCCCGTAGACATCGGTCACGACGATCACGTCCGCCGCCGCCAGGCTCCTCCCCAGCTCGCGCCACAGCGCCCGGGTGCGGGAGTACCGGTGTGGCTGGAAGAGCGCGATCAACCGCCCGGGGCTCTTCCGCCGGGCCACCTCGAGCGTGACGGCGAGCTCGGTGGGGACGTGCGCATAGTCGTCGTAGAAGTCCGCGCCGCGAGCCCGGCCTCGGAGCTCGAAACGGCGCCGCACCCCCCGGAACGACGCCAACGCGGAGGCGGCCTCGTCGGCGGCCAC
>JBIOTM010000102.1:0-4648 GCA_044865955.1 Actinomycetota bacterium
CCCCCCCCCCCCCCCCCCCCCCACCTCTCCCTGAAGGGCCATCCGGTCGACGCCCTCGTGCTCGGCGTCGACGCTCCGGCCCCGTCCTGAATGGCCGGCCGGCGCCGGCGGCTACATGACCGCGAAGGTCTCGTAGACCGTGATCGTGGCGCCGCCCTCCAGCACCGGGCAGTCCTTCGCCTTCTCCGTCGCGTCGTCGAGCGAGTCGGCGACGATGATCGAGTAGCCGCTGGCGGAGCCGTCCCCGTCCCGGACGCTGCCGTCGGGAGCGATCGTCTTGGCGACCCCCGGCGAGAACGGGTTCCCCCCGTCCTTGAGCGCCGAGCCCAGGCCCTCCATCCAGACCGTCCAGCCCTTCATGACGGTGGCCCGCTCCTCCTCGCTCTCGGGCATCCGACCTCCGCTGTAGAGCAAGACGTAGTCGTTCGCCATCCCTACCCCCCTTCCGTGCTCGCCTGCGCCCTGCAGGTCCTCCGAGCATGGCACAAATCGTAAGTCCTTGCTTACGGGTTCCTGCCGCCAGGCTCCAGATCCTCGCGCGACGGATAGCGATCGGTCGACGGCCGAGAGACGACCGCCGAGGCCACCTTCACCGCGAAACGGAGCGCCTCGTCGAACGGCTGCTCCTCGGCCAGGCCGACCATCAGCGCCGCGTTGAAGGCGTCGCCGGCGCCCGTGGTGTCGAGCACGCCGACCTTCCCCGCCTCGGCGCGGAGCTCCTGGCCCTCCGGGCCGATCGCGACGCAGCCGCCCGCACCACGCTTCACGACGACCCAGCCGCCCGAGAGGTCCTGCACCGCCCGCGCCGCCTCGACCGCATCGGTCGTCCCGGCGAGGTTGCCGATCTCGAGCTCGTTGGGGAGGAAGACGTCGACCGACGGAAGGATGCTCCGGATCTCCCGCTTGGTGCCGTCGCTCCACCCGTCCGGGTCCCATCCGGGATCGAAGAACGTCATCCCCCCGGACGAACGACTCGCTCCGAGCAGATCGATGGTCGGATCCCCTCGAAGGGCGGGCATCGTGAAGTATCCGCACGACAGGAAGTACGGTTCCGTCGTCACATCCCGTGGGATCGTGGCGAGGTCGACCGACCCGAGGCTCCCGAGGCTGATGAGGAAGGACCGATCGCGATCGGGAGCCTCGAACGCGACCGACACGCCGGTCGGTCGATCCGGCACGACGATGACGTCGCGCTCGAGCCCTCGCGCCGACAACCCGTCCAGGATGAATCGACCGAAATGGTCGTGGCCCACGCAGCCGACCAGCCTCGGGGTCCACCCCAGGGCCGACATCGTCATCGCGGCATTGGTCGCGGCGCCGCCGATCCTGCAGTCGACGGCATCCACGAGCCATTCCTCACCCGGCGGCGGCAGCTCCGTCGCGGCGCGCACGATGAGATCGACGTTGACGTTGCCGACGACGGAGAGCCCGCTCACCCGACCCCGCCACCGGGGTCGGGCGCTCGGTGGGGGCGGCGGGCGGCATCTCCTGGAGACACGCCCGGGTAGGATACGGCTCCGTCCGTGGCCGCTCTCGCGGCGGGGAGGGATGGCTCGCTGCGTGCGTTCGAAGGCTGGCCGGTCGTCCCCCGCGTGGGCGTACTGACTCCCGCCGAGGGCGAGGATGGATGGGCCGACGCCTCGTATTGGCGCTCCATGCTGGAGGTCTGGGGCTTCCCGGCGGATCCCGTGTCGCCCCGGTCGGCCATCGCAGGGTTCACCACGCTCGTCGTGCCGACCCGGGCCGTCGACCGACGGCTCGCCGACGCGCTCGGGCGCGCGGACGGCACGAGCGTGCTGCTCGTCGGACCGCCGAGCCCACTCGCGACCGGCGTGCGCGGCGTGCGCTTCGAGCGCTCGGCCGCGACGCTGGAGCTCGACACCGAGGAGGCCGCCGACGCCGCCTTCGCCGCTCTCGGCGAGGCGGCGCCGGCCGGTCTCGTCGGCATCTGGCGATGGCCGGCCGAGGCGTCGGCGGCTCTCGTCGTCGACGGCGACGTCGATCACCCAACCGGGATCGAGCCCGAGTGCGCGCGGTACGTGCGGTCTGCCCTCGAGACGGCTCATCGCGCGGGGTTCCCCGGGTACGGGATCTTCGCCACGGCGGCAGCGGTCGAGTCGGAGCCCCGGTCCTTCCCTCCGGCGGCGGGCTACTACAACCACTCGTTCTCGCACCCCTATTCGCACTGGAACCGGAAGCCATGGGATGAGCTCGACGCGGCCGAGATGACGGAGGAGATCCGACGGTCGAGCGAGACGTTCCGGGCGCGTCTGGGCGTGGACGACGAAGGCATCTTCCGTCTCCCGCACTTCCAACACGACGCGTGCGAGCGGACGTACGACGTCCTCGAGGCGCTCGGCTACCGCGCCGAGTCCTCGGTCGGCGGCAACCGGTCGATCACGGGCGGTCTCCCCTTCCACCCCGCGAGACGGCCGTGGAGCGACCGAGCCGCCGACGTGGCACAGGCCCGGACCCATCCGGACGTCGGCGGCCGCCGCCCGTTCCTGCAGCTCCCGATCACCACCGACCCGACCGATCCGGGCTTCCCGAACGGGTGTTGCTCGTATCACACGCTCGACGAAGGGGTCCGGAACCGGACCGCCGAGCCGGCCGCCTACGCGCACGTCTTGGACAGCGTCCTCGATCGTGCGGTCGCTCGACGGAACCTCGCGCACGTCTTCATCGATCCCCCCGACGCGGGCTTCGGCCGGCTTCCGGGAGACGATCCGGACTACGCGACGGCGGTGGAGCGATGGATGCACATCGCGATGACACGATCCGACCTCGTCGTCCTCACGACCGCCGAGCTCACGACCTGGTGGCTGGCGCGGGAGGACGCGATCCGGCGCATCCGAACGCGCGCGGAGGAGGGCAGGCTCATCGTCGAGCTCGCGGACCCGCCACCCGGCGTCACGCTCGAGATCCACACACCCTCCGGCGATCGACACCTCGTGCCCGTCGCGGCCGTCGGCGCATGAGCCTCGACCTCGTGACCCGCGGCCGCCACTACCTCCGTCGCGGTGATCGCTCGGTGTTGCCCGTCGGGGCCCACTTCGTGCCCGTCGAGGGGCCGGACTGGCCGTGGCGGGTCGGACCCGAGGCGTTCGACCGCGCGTTCGGGGAGATGGCCGCCCACGGCCTCGATGCCGTTCGGATCGACCTGCTCTGGTCGGCGATCGAGCCGGAGGCCGGCCGCTTCGACGAGGATCACCTGCGACACCTGGACGCGATCGTGGAGGCCGCGCGTCGGCACCGCCTGTGGCTGCACCCGACGCTCTTCATCGGAGGAGAGGTGGGGGATGCCTACTGGGACGTCCCCTGGAGGGACGGGCGACATGCGCATGCCGACCCCGAGATGCGTCGCCTCCAGCGATCCCACGCGGCGATGCTCGCCCGCCGCTGGCGCGGCGATCCCGCGATCCTGGCGTGGGACCTCACGGACGAGCCGCCGTTCTGGATCTTCCAGGACACGACCGACGACGACGCGCGGGCCTGGACCGATGCCCTCGTCGGGGCTCTCCGTGAGGACGACCCCGATCATCTGATCACGATCGGCACTTCCCAGCAGGAGATCGGGTGGGGTCCTTTCCGGGCGGACGTCATCGCGAAGCGCGTGGACTTCCTCTGCGTCCACCCGTATCCGATCTACCACGAGGAGCTCTTCCCGGATGCCCTGCTCTCGACCCGGATGACTCTCGCGGCCGCGTTCGAGACGGCGTTCGCCGCAGCCGCGGGTCGCCCCGTCATGGTCCACGAGTACGGAGCGTCGACGACCCAGTTCGAGCCCGACGCGATCGGCTCGTACGACCGGCTCCTGTCCTGGTCGAGCCTCGGTCGGGGAGCGATCGGGTTCTTCGCGTGGTGCTGGACCGACGCGGAGCCGCCGGCCTTCGCGCGCGCGCCGTACGTCCGGAAGCCCCACGAGACCCAGTTCGGGGTCACCGACAGGGAGGGCTCCCTCCGGCCGCGCGGCCGGGTCCTGGGGGAGCTCGCATCCACCGTCCGGCGGTTGGATCTCGACGCGTTCGCCGCCGACGGCCCGGCGCCGGCCGGGGCTGCCCTCATGGTGCCGCACGAGTGGGTGCGTCCGTACGACCCGACCTCTTTCGGTCTCGACGAGGGGACATCGGGTCCGTACGAGCCGGTGGAACGCGCCACGGATCCGCACCGCGATCACCTCCCGCTAACGAAGGCGTGGGTGAACGCCTTCGTCTTGGCCTGTCGCGCCGAGGTGCCCGTCACCTTCGCGCGGGAAGACCTCGCTGGTTCCTGGCCCGACGTTCGGCTGCTCCTGCTGCCGGCTCCGCTCGGGAGCACGAGCAGCTCGCTCCTCCACGTTCGGACGGACTTCTGGCGGGGAGCCGCTGCATTCTTCGACCGGGGCGGAACGCTGTGGCTGTCCTGCTCGGCCGACTGCGCCATCCCGGAGATGGCGTCCGTGGCCGGCTGTCGCCTGGCCGATCGCGCGCCGCTCGACCGGCCGCCGATCCTGCGGTTCCAGCGTCGATGGGGCCCGTTCCGCGAAGGTCAGGAGCTCGCCCTTCCGGCGCCCCGGGACGGATCGCTCCACACGCGGGGGGTCCGGCTCGCGCTCGCCGGCGCGGAGCCGGTGGCCCTCGACGCGGATGGGCGGCCCGCGCTCGTCGTC
>JBIOTM010000103.1:0-10648 GCA_044865955.1 Actinomycetota bacterium
CGCCAGCCGTCGAGGGCGTCGCTCAGGGCTTCCAAGCCGCGCCGCGCGTCTGCGACGAGCGGCGCGGCCAGGTGCTTCGACGCGTCGTATCGACCGACGTTCAGGGCGACCAGGCGCATCTCCTCCCCGAAGACGCTCCACGACCCTGTCGTGAAGTCCTGCAGGCGCGTGCCGACCGCCAGGACGACGTCCGCCTCGCCGGCGAGCGCGTTCGCGGACGAGCTTCCGGTGACCCCGATCGGGCCGGCGAACATCGAGTGGTCCCAGGGCACCGACGACTTCCCTGCCACGGTCTCGACCAACGGGACGTCGTGACGGTGCACGAACGCCGCCATCTCGTCGGTGGCAAGGGAGTAGTGCACGCCGCCGCCCGCGATCACGAGCGGCCGCTGCGCCGATCGGAGGATCCGCGCCGCGACCTCGACCTCGTTCGGATCGGGCCCGGGACGGCGGACCTGGTGCAGGCGCGGCTCGAAGAAGGCGGTGGGGAAGTCGAACGCCCTCGCCTGGACGTCCTGCGGCAGGCCGATGAACGCAGGCCCGCAGTCGGCGGGGTCGAGCATGGTCGCCACGGCCTGCGGGAGCGAGTGGAGGAGCTGTTCGGGATGGGCGATGCGGTCCCAGTAGCGGGTCACGGGACGGAACGCGTCGTTCACCGTGACGGTCGGGTCGCCGAAGTGCTCCACCTGCTGCAGGACGGGGTCGGGGATCCGACCCGCGAACGTGTCGCCCGACAGGAGCAGCAGCGGCAGGCGGTTCGCGTGCGCGATGCCGGCGGCCGTCACCATGTTCAGGGCGCCCGGGCCGATCGAGCTGGTGGCGACCATGATCTGGCGTCGCCGCTTCGCCTTCGCGAAGGCGACGGCAGCCATCGCCATCGACTGTTCGTTCTGCCCGCGCCAGGTGGGGAGGCGGTCCTTGACCGCCTCGAGGGCTTGCCCGAGGCACGTGACGTTCCCGTGCCCGAAGATGGCGAAGACCCCGGGGAACAGCGGCGAGTCCTCTCCGTCGATCTCCGTGCGCTGGGCCATCAGGAACCGCACGACGGCGTCGGCCGTCGTCAGGCGGATCGTGTCCATGTCCTTCCCTCTCGCTCGATCGCGGTCCCGGGCTCCCGGCTTGACAGCTCCGCCGAGCGCCGCCTATGTTACGCGGACCGGTTGGAACGTTCCACACGCACGGTGGGAGAGAACGTTTGGAACGTTCCACAGATCGGGTCGAGTGACGATCGGTCGCTCGGGGACCGTCGCGAGGGGAGCCGATGCGCATCGGGGTGATCGGGGTCGGCCGGATGGGAGAGACCCACGCGGCGACATTGAGCGCGGTCGATGAAGTGGACTCCATCCTGATCACCGATCCGGACCGTCCCCGAGCCGAGATGGTCGCAGGCAGTGTGGGGGCACGCACGGTCGACACGACCGGGGAGCTGCTGGCCTCGGTCGATGCCGTCGTCATCGCGGCCGCCTCGTCCGCGCACGCAGAGCTGATCCACGCCTGCGCCGACGCAGGCCTCCCCACCTTCTGCGAGAAGCCGATCACGATCGACCTGGCCACGACGGCGGAGGTGGTCGATCACGTCCAACGGGCCGGGATCCCGCTCCAGATGGGGTTCCAGCGAAGGTTCGACCCCGGGTTCACGGCCGCCCGCGACGCCGTCGCGGACGGCTCCCTGGGGACGCTGTACGTGATCCGGATGGCGGGACACGATCCCGCGCCGCCGCACGAGGCCTACATCCCCGCCTCGGGAGGGATCTTCCGGGACTTCAGCGTCCACGACTTCGATGCCCTTCGGTTCGTCACGGGGCAGGAGACGGCCGAGGTGTACGCCGATGGGGCGGTGATCGCGTTCCCGCAGTTCGAGCCCTACGGCGACGTCGACACGGCCGTCGCGACGCTCAGGCTGTCGGGCGGAAGCTTTGGGATCCTGTCGGTGACCCGGCACGACCCGCTCGGCTACGACATCCGCATGGAGCTCTTGGGATCGGGCGACAGCCTCGTCGTGGGATGGGACGGCAGGATGCCCCTGCGCTCCGTCGAGCCCGGCGCGGCCCCCGCGCCCGCCGACGCGTACCCCGGATTCCAGGAGCGTTTCGCCGACGCGTACCGCGCGGAGATGGCCGCCTTCGTCGAGGTCGCCGCGGGACGGCAGCAGAGCGCGTGCACGGCGGAAGACGCGCTCGAGGCGATGCGGGTCGCGGTCGCGTGCGACCGTTCCCGCCAGGAGCACCGGCCGGTTCGGCTGGAGGAGGTCGGATGATGCCCCTCGCCGGCCGTGTCGCCGCCGCGCCGATCTCGTGGGGGATCTGCGAGGTCCCGGGGTGGGGCCATCAGATGGGGGTCACGCGCGTGCTGTCCGAGATGCACGCGGCGGGGTTCCTGGCGACCGAACTCGGTCCGGACGGGTTCCTCCCGGCCCGGCGGGCCCGCTCGCTCCTCGAGGAACACGAGCTCGAGCTCGTGGCGGGCTTCGTGCCGGCCGTCCTGCACGACAAGGCGAGACTCGAACGCGAGCTCCGATCCCTCGCCGCGGCGGCCGACCTGATCTCGGCGCTGGGTGGTCGGGTCCTGGTGCTCGCGGCGTCGACCGGGGGAGCCGGGTACGAAGGCACCCGCCGGCTCGGACCGGCTGGGTGGTCGGCGCTCGGACGGGGCATCGGGAGGGTCGTCGAGCTCGCGGAGGATCGCGGTCTCCGGGTCGCGCTCCATCCCCACCATGGGACCGTCGTCGAACGGCCCGAGCACGTCGCTCGGCTGCTCGACGTCTCCGACGTCGGTCTGTGCCTCGACACCGGTCACGTCTCGATCGGGGGTGGGGATCCGTTGGAGCTCGCTCGCACCGCCGCCCCGCGCATCGTCCACGTGCACCTCAAGGACGCCGACGCGGCGCTGGCCGAACGGGTCGCGAGTGGCGGTCTCGGCTACCGGGACGCCGTGAGGGCCGGGCTGTACCGGCCGCTGGGCGAGGGCGATCTCGACGTGACGGCGATCGTGCGTGCGCTGGAGGAGTCCGGCTACGAGGGTTGGTACGTACTGGAACACGACGAGGTGCTCCATCACGAGCCCGAGGAGGGATCGGGACCGATCCTGGACGCGAGGCGCGGCCTGGCGTTCCTGGAGCGCGCGTGGGAGGAGGTGGGCTCGGCGACGAAGGAGTAGTCCACGGTGGCGCGAGCGTCGCGCCCAGCGGATCGAAGAGGGGTTGATCCCATGGTGAAGAGGTGGACCATGCTGGCGCTCGTGTTCGCGCTCGTCGGGGCGGCGTGCACGGGCGGCGGCGAGGAAGGCGAGAAGAAGGGCGTCACCCAGCGTGACTTCCGGTTCGTGGTCGTCACCCACGGTCAGGCGTCGGACCCGTTCTGGTCGGTCGCGGCCAACGGGGTGGACGCCGCCGCGAAGGACATGGGTGTGACGGCCGAGTACCAGGCGCCCGAGACGTTCGACATGGTGGCGATGAGCGAGCTGATCGACGCTGCGGTGGCGTCGCAGCCGGACGGGTTGGTGGTGAGCATCCCCGACGCCGACGCGCTCGGTCCCTCGATCCAGGCGGCCGTGGACGCGGGCATCCCGGTGATCTCCATGAACTCCGGGAGCGACGTGTTCGCGGACCTCGGTGTCCTCGTGCACGTCGGACAGACGGAGAGGGAGGCCGGGCTGATCGCGGGGCAACGGTTCGCCGAGGAAGGCGTGCAGGACGCGATCTGCATCAACCAGGAGGTCGGCAACGTCGCCCTGGACCTGCGGTGCGAGGGGTTCTTCGAAGGTCTCGGGAAGCAGGGCAAGGTCGTCCCGGTCGACCTGAACGACCCCGCGGGCACGACGGAGACCGTGTCGGGTGTGCTGCAGCAGAACCCGAACGTCGACGGGATCCTGACGCTCGGACCGACCGGTGCCACGCCGACGCTGGAGGCGCTCGACCAGGCGGGCAAGCTCGGGGACATCGCGTTCGCCACGTTCGACCTGTCGCCGGAGGTGCTCAAGGCGATCGAGGACGGCGACATGCTGTTCGCGATCGACCAGGCACAGTACCTCCAGGGCTACCTGCCGATCGTGTTCCTCACGAAGTACCTGGAGACCGGAGCGCTGCCGCTCGGCAGCGTGGACCGCGTGGTCCTCACCGGGCCCCAGATCGTCACGGCCGACACGGCCGCCGACGTCGTGCAGTACTCGGAGGACGGCCTCCGGTAGTGCCGCCAGGAGGGTCGTGGCTCACGCCGTGAGCCCCGACCCTCTAGGCTTCGGTCAGGAGGGGAGCGATGGCAACGACGACATCCCCGCCCACCGTCGCGGCGGACGAGCGCGTCCGCCGCGTGGGTGGGGTGGCGAGGCTCCTAGCACGACCCGAGCTCGGCGCGATCGCCGGCCTGATCGTCGTCTGGGTCTTCTTCGCCATCATCGCGGCGGAGAATAACTTCGTCGGCATGGCGACGACCGCGTCGATCCTGAACCGGGCGGCGCCGCTCGGGATCCTCGCCGTCGCGGTCTCGCTGCTGATGATCGCCGGCGAGTTCGACCTCTCGATCGGCTCGATCCTCGGGTTCTCGGGGATGGCGATCATGATCGCGGTCACGCCGGTGGACGCCGGCGGGCTCGGGTGGTCGCTGCTCCCCGCCGTGGGCCTGGCCCTCGTGCTCGCGCTCCTGACCGGCTTCGTGAACGGTTGGCTGGTGGTGCTCACGAGGCTCCCCTCGTTCATCATCACCCTCGGGACCCTGTTCACCTTCCGCGGGTTGACGATCGCCGTCACGCGGCTGCGGACGAACCGGACCCAGCTCGGGAACCTGGACGAGGTCCCCGGCTTCCAGCTGTTCGACTCGTACTTCGGAAAGCAGTTCGAGCTCTTCGGAGCGCGGTTCAGCGTGTCGATCCTGTGGTGGATCGGGATCACGGTGATCGCGACGTGGATCCTGGTGCGGACCCGCTCCGGGAACTGGATCTTCGGGACCGGCGGTGCTCCGGACGCGGCGCGCGCGGTCGGCGTCCCGGTCCGTCGGGTGAAGATCGCCCTGTTCCTCACGACGGCGTTCGCCGCGTTCCTCGTTGCCCTGATGCAGGCGGTGGAGTTCACGGGGGCTGACACGCTCCGAGGCACCCGTCGCGAGTTCGAGGCGATCATCGCGGCCGTCGTGGGGGGATGCCTCCTCACCGGGGGCTACGGGTCGGCGGTCGGCGCCGCCCTCGGCGCTTTGATCTTCGCCATGGTGCAGCAGGGGATCGTGATCACCGGGATCGACGGCGATTGGTACCAGGTGTTCATCGGCGTCGTGCTCCTCGCCGCGGTGATCTTCAACAACTTCGTGAGGAGGAAGGCGGCCGATCGATGAGTGCGAACGTGGACGACGCTCTGCTCGAGACGAGGCGTCTGTCGAAGTACTTCGGCAGCGTGATCGCGATCAAGGACATCTCGATGCTCGTGCGGCAGGGCGAGGTGACGTGCCTGCTGGGCGACAACGGCGCCGGGAAGTCCACGCTGATCAAGACCCTCTCGGGCGTGTACGAACCCAGCGAGGGCGAGTACCTGTGCGACGGCCAGGAGATCCACCTGAGCTCGCCGCGCGACGCCCTGGGCCGGGGCATCGCCACCGTCTATCAGGACCTCGCGATGATCCCGCTGATGTCGATCTGGAGGAACTTCTTCCTCGGTTCGGAGCCCACGAAGGGCTGGGGTCCGTTCCGGCGGTTCGACGTGCAGAAGGCGAAGGAGATCACCCGTGACGAGCTGTCGAAGATGGGCATCGACATCCGCGATCCGGAGCAGGCCGTCGGGACCCTCTCCGGCGGCGAGCGGCAGTCGGTCGCGATCGCGCGCGCCGTGCACTTCGGCGCCCGGGTCCTGATCCTGGACGAGCCCACGGCCGCGCTCGGCGTGAAGCAGGCCGGCGTCGTCCTCCGCTACATCGTCAAGGCGAAGCAGCGGGGCGTCGCGGTGGTCTTCATCACCCACAACCCGCATCACGCCTACCCGGTCGGGGACCACTTCGTGATCCTGCGGCGCGGTCTCGTCTTCGGGGACTTCCCGAAGGCTGACCTCGCCCTCGACCAGCTCGTGCAGATGATGGCTGGAGGAGCCGAGCTGGAGACCCTGGCGCACGAGCTCCAACGGGAGGCCGGAGAGGACGCCGAACTGCGCAAGGCGGTCGCCGAGCTGGAGTCCGAGGTCAAGGCCGCTGGAGACCTGCGGGAGGAGAAGACGCCGGTGCGCGAGCGTCCCACCGAGGTCGTTCCCGACGGGGAGGCCCGCACCGAGGGCTGACGTGGATCCCCCCGGCCCCTTCGACGTCATCACGATGGGTCGGGTCGGCGTGGATCTCTATCCCGAACAGGGCGGGGTGCCCCTGCGTGACGTCCTGAGGTTCGCGAAGTCGCTCGGGGGGAGTCCGACGAACGTCGCGGTCGGCGTCGCCCGGCTCGGGCACCGCGCCGCGGTGATCACCAAGGTGGGGGCGGACGGCTTCGGCGACTACGTTCGCTCCGCGCTCCGCCGCTTCGGGGTCGACGACCGCTTCGTGGGCGCCGACGCCGACCTGCGCACGCCGATCGTGTTCTGCGAACTGGTGTCCCCCGAGTGCCCCTCGATCCTGTTCTACCGGGAGCCGACCGCGCCCGACATGCGCCTGTCGGCCGAAGAGCTCGACCTCGACGCCATCCGAGGGTCCCGGATCTTCTGGACGACCGGGACCGGGCTCTCGGCCGAACCCAGCCGTTCGGCCACGCTGGCGGCGCTCGAGGCGCGGGACGAGGACGGGGTCACCGTCCACGACCTCGACTACCGGCCGGCCTTCTGGCCCTCGCCCGACGAGGCCGGCGACCAGCAACGCCGTGCCCTCGCACACGCCACGGTCGTGGTGGGCAACGTCGAGGAATGCGCGGTCGCCGTGGGCGAGGGCGACCCGGAGACCCTGGCCGGGAGGCTCCGCGACCTCGGCGCCCGTCTCGCCATCGTGAAGCTCGGCGGTCACGGGGTCCTGGCGTCCTGGGAGGGGGGCAGCGAGCGGTTCCCACCGGTCCGGGTGCGAGTCGTGAACGGCCTGGGCGCCGGTGACGCCTTCGGGGCCGCGGTGTGCCACGGCCTGCTGGGCGGCTGGGACGTGCCCAGGACGATCAGGTTCGCGAACGCCGCGGGAGCCCACGTGGCCTCGCGGCTGGCCTGCGCCGACGAGATGCCCGACGAGGCCCAGGTGGAGGCCCTGCTCGTCGATGCCTGACCGGGCCTCAGCCGCCGGCCGCCCAGGCCGCCACGGCGCGCACCTCGTCGGGATGCACCCGGATCAACACGTGGGGCGGGGGCCCGCCGAGCACGACGAACACGGAGGCCTCCGCGAACCGCTCCGACGGGATCCGGTCCCAGGCTCCGGTCCCGCGCCACGGGGTTCCCTCGGGCAGGCCGGCCGCGTCCACGAACCGCCGCCGGAACGACGCGTCCATGGGGCACCGATGCTCCGCGTGGTGGGCGAACTCGTGCACCAGCGTGGCTTCGAGGTTGGCTGCGGTCCCGGGCGCGCGAACCAGGACCAACCCGGCTCCGGGCTCGTACCGGGCCCGGTCGGGGAGCCGCCAGGCCACCCCGACGGTCAGGACCCCCAGGCAGTCCGAGCGTCCGGGGAACGCGGCGGTGAACCGCCGCCACGTCTCCTCAGCGACCGCCCGCAGGTCGCGCGGGGTCCCGTCGGTGAAGCGAAGGCCGGGCCGGCCGGCGGCGCCGGAGGCGGCCAGTGCCGCGGCGGCGGCGATGGCCGCCAGCACGAGCACGGCCACGCGGCGTCTGCCCACGCCCCGAACGGTACCGCGGGGACGCCCGGTGGCCGCTGACCTGTTCCGTCCGGCCGGCTCGGCCGCCACCGGCGGCGAGCCGGTTCACATCACGCCGGCGGACGCGGGCTGGTCCTTCAGCGGCCTGCGGGTCCTGGCGCTCGCGCCCGGCGAGCGCCGGGCGCTCGCGCTGGACGGCGTCGAGGCGGCCGTCCTCCCCCTCACCGGCTCGTGCGCCATCGAGGTGGGGGGCACGACCTACGACCTGGAGGGTCGCCCGGACGTGTTCTCGCGGGTGTCGGACTTCGCGTACCTGCCCACCGGCTCGGAGATCGTGGTCTCGACGGGCGGCGGCTGCGAGGTGGCCCTGCCGAACGCCCCGGCGACCCGGGCGCTCGACCCCGCCTACGTCCCCGCTCGCGCCGTCGCCGTCGAGATCCGGGGCGGGGGCGCGGCGACGCGCCAGATCAACGATTTCCTGGCCGCCGACGCCTTCGAGGCGGAGCGGCTCATCGCCGTCGAGGTCCTCACGCCGGAGGGGAACTGGTCGTCCTTCCCGCCCCACAAGCACGACGAGCTCACGGAGAACGAGGTGCCCCTGGAGGAGATCTACTACTTCCGGATCCGCGGCGACGCAGGGTTCGGGTTCCACCGGACCTACACGACGGACGGCGAGATCGACGAGACGGTGACGGTGCACGACGGCGACGTGTTCCTGATCCCTCGCGGCTACCACGGGCCCTGCGTCGCCGCGCCAGGGCATACGATGTACTACCTCAACGTGATGGCCGGGCCGGCCGAGCGTGCCTGGCGGGTCTGTCTGGACCCCGCGCATGAGTGGCTCGCCGAGCTCCTCGGCTCGCTCGCGCCGGACCCCAGATGTCCCCTGGTCACGGCCGACGGGCCGCGGGAGGGGGAGAGGAGCTGACGATGGAACGGATCAGGCACTGGATCGGTGGGAAGGTCGTCCCCGGAGAGTCCGGCCGCACGGGACCGGTCTTCAACCCGGCGACCGGCGAGCAGACCCACGAGGTGGACTTCGCGAGCGCGGAGGAGGTCGGCCTCGCCGTGGCCGCCGCGGCCGACGCGTTCCCGGCGTGGCGCGCGACGTCGCTGTCGAAGCGCGCGGACATCATGTTCCAGATCCGCGAGCTCCTCGAGGACCGGCGGGCGACGATCGCGCAAGCGATCACGGCGCAGCACGGCAAGGTGCTCTCCGACGCGATGGGGGAGGTCCAGCGCGGGCTCGAGAACGTCGAGTTCGCCTGCGGCATCCCGAACCTCCTGAAGGGCGGGTTCAGCGAACAGGCCTCGACCGGTGTCGACGTGTACTCGATCCGGCAGCCGCTCGGCGTCGTGGCCGGCATCACGCCGTTCAACTTCCCCGCGATGGTCCCGCTCTGGATGATCGCGAACGCGATCGCCTGCGGGAACACGTTCGTCCTGAAGCCGTCGGAGAAGGACCCCGGTCCGTCGTTGTTGTTGGCGGAGCTCCTGAAGGACGCCGGCGTTCCCGACGGCGTCTTCAACGTCGTCCACGGCGACAAGGTCGCCGTGGACGCGATCCTCGACCATCCTGTCGTCCAGGCGGTGTCCTCCGTCGGCTCCACCCCGGTCGCGAAGCACATCTACGAGCGCGGGACGAAGGCGGGCAAGCGTGTGCAGGCCCTCGGTGGGGCGAAGAACCACATGATCGTCCTGCCCGACGCCGACCTCGACATGGCGGCCGACGCCGCCGTCTCGGCCGGCTACGGCTCCGCGGGGGAACGGTGCATGGCCATCTCCGCCGTCGTCGCCGTCGGCGGGATCGCCGACGAGCTCGTGGACAAGATCGCCGACCGCCTGCCCACGGTGAAGATCGGTCCGGGCACCGATCCGGAGGCCGAGATGGGCCCGTTGGTGACGCGGGAGCACCGGGACAGGGTGGCGGGCTACCTCGACTCCGGCGCGACCCAAGGGGCGACCGTCGTCCGGGACGGCCGCGAGGACGCCGTGTACCGGGGGGAGGGCTTCTTCCTCGGGACGTCCCTCCTGGACCACGTCACCGAGGACATGGACGCGTACCGGGACGAGATCTTCGGTCCGGTGCTCTCGGTCGTCCGCGTTGACACCTACGACGAGGCCGTCCGGCTGGTCAACGAGAACCCCTACGGCAACGGTGTCGCCATCTTCACCCGCGACGGAGGTGCCGTCCGGCAGTTCCAGTTCGAGGTGAACGCGGGCATGGTGGGCGTGAACGTGCCGATCCCCGTGCCGGTCGCGTACTACTCGTTCGGCGGCTGGAAGTCCTCCCTGTTCGGGGACAACCACATGTACGGACCGGAGGGGATCCAGTTCTACACGCGCGCCAAGGTGGTGACGGCCCGCTGGCCCGACCCGGCCACGTCCGCGGTCGACCTGGGGTTCCCGAGGACCCGGTGATGGAGAAGGAGGACCTGCTCGAGCTGGAGGAGAAGGCCTGGAAGGCCTTCGTCGGGGAGGTGCGCCGGGTCCCCGAGCATCTCCGAGGCCAGCAGGGCGTGGTCCCCAGCTGGTCGGTGAACGACCTCGTCTACCACGTGGGCAAGTGGGGGTCGGTCGGCGCCGACAAGCTCGAGCTGCTCCGAGAGGGGAAGCCGGCCCGGGAGGACGACGACTGGCAGTCGATGAACGACGCCTGGGCGGCGCGGTCGAAGTCGATGCCGTACGAGCAGGCGATGGCCACCGCCATGCAGGATCGGAAGCGTGCTCGCGAGGCGCTCACCGCGATGCCGAACGTCACCCACGAGGCCGAGTCCTGGTTCCGCGAGGAGACGATCGACCACTACGCCGAGCACGCCGACGAGATCGCCCGGTTCGCCGACAGCCTCGCCGTGCCGGAGAAGTAGGGCCCTGACCGGGAGGTCTCGCGGCCCACCGGGCC
>JBIOTM010000104.1:0-17313 GCA_044865955.1 Actinomycetota bacterium
CAGTGCTTTTCGGGTTCAACGCGGGCCGCTCCCGCAGCACCTGGCAGGGCTTCTCTCTCCGCTGGTATTACCAGGACCCGGACCTCTCCGTGTTGCACGACCCGTCGCTGCGTGACGCGTTGGTGCAGAGCCTCAAGCTCGCTGGACTGACCATGCTGGTCGCCACACCTCTCGGGGTCGCGCTCGCCATAGGCCTGGCGCGTTGGAGTGGGTGGGGCTCGCGTCCGGCCAACTTCCTGATGCTCTTCCCGCTCGTCACCCCGGAGATCGTGATGGGCGCCTCGATGTTCCTGATCTTCTCGAACCTGTACCACTTCCGACTGGGCACCGCTGCCCAGCTCCTGGGTCACGTCACGTTCTCGATCTCCTACGTGGTGATCGTCACGCGGGGGCGTCTGTTCGCGGTCGGCCGCGACTACGAGGAGGCGGCGATGGACCTCGGCGCGTCCCCGGCGGACGCGATGCGTCGCGTCCTGCTGCCGCTGCTGGCGCCGGCCATCCTCTCGAGCTTCTTCATCGTCTTCGCCATCTCGATCGACGACTTCGTGATCAGCCAGTTCCTCTGCGCGGAGGGATGCACCACGATCCCGATCAAGATCTACAGCGCGGCGAGGAACGCGGGGAACCCGAGCCTGAACGCCCTCGCGACGATCATGATGACCCTGTCGCTGCTGTCGATCACGGTGGCCGTGCTGATCCTCCGGCGGTTCAACCGCCGGCAGGGGACCGGTCGCTCGGCCGTCGAGGAGTTCGCTCGCTTCGAGATCTGACCGCTCAGCGGGCGACCTGGGCGGCCGCGACGAAGCCCTCTTCCGATATCTCGCCCTGCGGCAGCACGCGGAGCGCCTCGGCCGGGAGGTGGACGACGACCGCTGTCCCCTGGTGGAAGGCAAGGGTGCCGCCCTCGTTCTGCAGGAGCGCCTGGAGCCTCTCGCCCGGGGCGAGGTGCACGATCACCTGCATCGTCGAGCCCACGTAGACGATCCGTTCGACCATGCCGGGGATCCTGTTCTGTCCGGATGCCTCCCCCATCTCGAGATCGACCCGCTCCGGACGGATCGACAGCTTCACCTCGCCGTGCGCATCCGGCTCGCCCCGCCCCGCCACGAGCTCGAACTCCCCGACGCGGACGCGGCATCCGCCCTCGACCGGCCCGTACGCGGTCGCGTCCATCAGGTTCGAGATCCCCAGGAAGTCGGCGACGTAGGCCGTCGATGGCTCCTCGTAGACCTCCTTCGGCGGACCGACCTGCTCGACCCGGCCGTTCGACATGACGGCGAGCCGGTCCGACATCGTCAGGGCTTCCTCCTGATCGTGGGTCACGTAGATGAACGTGATCCCCACCTCTTCCTGGATCGCCTTGAGCTCGATCTGGAGGGCCTTCCGGAGCTTCGCGTCGAGGGCGCCCAACGGCTCGTCGAGGAGAAGGACGGCGGGACTGAGGATCAGCGCACGGGCGAGCGCGACCCGCTGCTGCTGCCCGCCGGAGAGCTGGTTCGGCCGGCGCTTCTCGAAGCCCGACAGTCGGACGAGGTCCAGGGCTCGCCCGACGAGGCGACCGACCTCACCCTTCGAGACCTCCTTGTACTTCAGCCCGAAGGCGACGTTCTTCTCCACGTTCAGGTGGGGGAAGAGGGCGTAGTTCTGGAAGACGGTGTTCACGTTGCGCTTGTGCGGTGGCACCGTCGCGACGTCGACTCCGTCGAGGACCACCTGTCCATCGGTGGGGCGCTCGAAGCCCGCGATCATCCGAAGCGTCGTGGTCTTGCCGCAGCCGGAGGGGCCGAGGAGGGAGAAGAACTCCCCCGCGGCGACCTTCAGCGTGACCCCGTCGACCGCCACGAGATCGCCGAAGCGCTTCACCAGGTCGATGAGCTGGACCTCGCCGCCCGCCATGGCGCGCGAGTCTATCGCGGGCGGTCGGGACCGGGCCGCGCGTCCCTCCCCTCGTCTGCCATCATCGCGCCGTGAGCCGCCCTGAGGCCGAGGAGGGACGGGAGCCCTCGGTCCGCGGCCGGACGCTTCCCCTCCTCGCGGGCTACTGGAGCTTCGGTCAGTTCTGGGGGTTCTGGGTGATCCTGGTCCTCGAGTTCCAGGTCGACCACTCGCTGTCGGAGAGCCGACTGGGGCTCCTCTACTCGGTCCTGTCGGTGGTGGCGATCGCCACGATGCTGGTCGTCGCGCCTCGCCTCCAGGCCGTGCGTCTGGGAACCACCGTACCGCTCTCCCTGGCGACACTGGGCATCGCGGCGTTCGCCCTCGCCGCCCAGCCGAGATCGCTCCTGGTCCTCACGTTCTCGCTCGTGGGCGTGGGGAACGGCCTGATCGACGTCTACCTGAACGTCGCCGCGCAGCGCCAGGAGGCGAGGACGCGGCGGCCGGTGCTGCAGTGGCTCCATGCCAGTTACGCCCTGGGTGGCGTGACCGGCGCATCGGCCGCCGGCGCGATCCGCGCGGCCGGGGCCGACTACCGTCTCGGGATCGTGGCCTCCGGGATGGCGCTCGTCGCCGCGGCCCTGTGGAACCACCGGCGAGGCATAGAGGAGCGAGCGGCGGAGGGCGCCGCGTCCGTCTTCTCCCTCTCGGCGCTCCGACGCAGCCCCATGCTGTGGATCCCTGCGCTCACCGTGCTGTTCGCCTTCCTGGTCGAGGGGTCGATGGACATCTGGTCGGGCCTCTACCTGCGGGAGGAGCTCGGCGCCTCGGCGCCGGCGGCGGCGGCGGCGTTCGTCGCCTTCGCGGGCGCGCTCTTCGTCGGGCGCCTGTTCGCCGCGAGGGTGCTCTTCGGTCTGGGCCCGGCTCGCACCATCCTCATCGCCGGCGTCGGAGCGATGATCGGGGGGACGATCGCCGTGGCATCACACACCGTCCCGGTCGTGGCGGCGGCGTTCCTCGTGATGGGGTTGGCGATCTCCGCCGCCGGCCCCGCCGGGTTCAGCCTCGTGGAGGGGTCAGGCGCCGACCCCTCGAACGCGATCGCCGCCGTGGCGACCGTGGGCTACACGGGGTTCGTGTGGTCCCCACCCCTCCTCGGCTGGATCGCCGACACGCTCGACCTCCGGGCCGCGATGGCCGTGATCGTCCTCGCGACGGTCGGGATCGCCGGGACGGGCTTCGCCGCGCGGAGACGAGTGCCGGCGTGAGGTGACTACGCGAGGTTGACGTAGACGGACTTCTTCTCCAGGAAGTCCTCGACGCCTTCCTTGCCCAGCTCGCGGCCCACACCCGACTGCTTGTAGCCGCCCCAGGGCATCTCGGTCGGCGCCGGCTGCGTGTCGTTGATCCACACGATCCCGGCCCGGAGCGCTTGCGCCGCCCGGAGCGCCTTCCTGATGTCCTGCGTCCACACCGCGGCGGCGAGCCCGTACTCGTTGTCGTTCGCCATCGCGATCACGTCCTCGACCGAACGGAACGGGATCACCGACATCACGGGGCCGAAGATCTCCTCCCGCGCGATCGTGGCATCGTTCGTCACGTCGGCGAAGACGGTCGGGGGGACGAAGTACCCGTTCGCCAGGCGTGGGTCCGAGGGCCGCTCCCCGGTCGCCGCGACGGTCGCCTCGCCCGCCCCGATCTCGATGTACCGCTCCACCCTGTCCTGCTGCTCCTTCGACACGAGCGGCCCCATCGTGGTGGTCTCGTCGATCCCCTCGCCGAGGCGCACCTCCCTCGCGCGGTCGACGAACGCGTTCACCGCATCGTCGTAGATCCTCGTGTCGACGAAGACGCGGGTCCCGGCGGAGCAGATCTCGCCCTGGTTCCAGAACACGCCGTTCGCCGAGCCCTCGAAGGCGGCGGGGAGCTCCGCGTCGGCGAACACGATGTTCGGCGACTTGCCGCCGAGCTCCAGCGTGACGCGCTTCAACGTATCGGCGCCGCTCCGCATGATGACCTTCCCGACGTCCCTGGAACCGGTGAAGCCGATCTTGTCGACCCCGGGGTGCGCCACGAGCGGCGCGCCCGCCGTCTCGCCGAACCCGGTCAGGACGTGCAGGACCCCCGACGGCAGACCGGCCTCCTCGAGGATCGTCGGCAGCTCGATGCACGTGAGCGGCGTCTGCTCCGGGGGCTTGAGCACGAACGTGCAGCCGGCCGCCAGCGCCGGCGCGATCTTCTGGGAGGCCATCATGAGCGGGTAGTTCCACGGCGTGATGCCTGCCGCGACCCCCATCGGCTCCTTCCACACCATGAACATCGCGTCGGCCGAAACGTGCTGGGCGTCGCCTTCGATCTTCGTCGCCCAGCCGCCGTAGTACTCGAACATGAAGGCGACCTCGGCGATGTCCTCGCGGGCGTCCCCGATGGGCTTGCCTGAGTCGAGCGATTCGAGCTCCGCCAGGCGCGCGGCTTCCCGCCGGACGATCTCGGCGGCCCGCAGGAGGATCCGGCCGCGCTCCCGGGCTGGCGTGCCCGGCCACCACCGGCCTCCGTCGAACGTCCGGCGGGCGGCGGTCACCGCCGCGTCGACGTCGGCCTCCTTCGAGTCGGGCGCGGTGGCGATCACCTCACCGGTGGCCGGGTTGAACACGTCGAAGCGGGCGCCATCCTGCGCGTCCACCCATTTCCCGTCGATGTGATCCTGAAGGTCGTCTGCCATGCCTGGTCCCTCCCGATGGCGACAGGCTAGCGGGTGGGCAGGAACGAGAGCCATTCGCCGTCGGTCCACTCCGGGTCGTCCTCGAGGAGCGCGCGGAACCGGCCGTACCACTCCTCCGTGGCCGGGTCGTGGGCGTTGGCCGAGTACGAGTCCCGGTCGTCGAACAGGACGGCAGCGACGACGGCGCTCTCGTCTTCGTCGGGCAGCAGGAGGTAGGTCGCCCGGAACCCTCGGGTGTCGAGCCCCTCGCCCATCATCGCCAAGGCCTCCTTGCGCCGTCCCTCCTTGGCCCGTGCGCGCATCATCGTTCCGTACATCGCTCCGTCCTCCCCTCACTCGGGCGTGGGCGGGGGCATCCCGAGCCCCCACGCGTCCGCGCCTCCGTCCACCGCCACGGTCGTCCCGGTGACGTAGCCGCCGCCATCGCTCGCGAGGAAGGCGATCGTCGCCGCCACCTCCTCGGGCCGACCGGCACGTCCCATCGGGACGGTCTTCACGTACTCGTCCAGCAGCTCCTGGCCTCCGTAGCCGAGCATCCCCTCGGTCCGGATCAGCCCGGCGGCGATGCACACCGCCCGGATGCCGTACCTGGACCACTCGATCGCGATCGTGGATGCCATGTTCTCGAGGGCCGCGCGCGCGGCCGACGAGTGTGCCATCAGCGGCACGCCGCGTCGCGGGCTGAACCCGACGAAGCAGACGAAGCCGCGCCGGTTCGGGATCATCCATCGGTCCGCGACCCGGTTCGTCATGTGCCACGGAGCGTCCACGTTCAGCCGGTGGACGGCGCGGAGCCCTTTCAGGGCGATCGTTTCCAACGGCGCCGCGAACTGCCCGCCGGCGTTGTTGACGAGGACGTCGACGGTGCCGAACCGCTCCGCGACGGCCTCGAGGAACGCCTCGACCTGCTCCGGCTCCCGGACGTCGCACGGCATCGCGAGCACGTCGCGGCCGGCGGCCTGCAGCTCGTCGCGCGCCTCCTCGATCGGCTCCGGCCGCCGGCCGCAGATCGCCACGGCCGCGCCGGTCCGCCCGAGCTCCCGAGCCGTCGCCCGGCCGATCCCCGTCCCGCCTCCCGTGACGATCGCGACCCTGCCGGCGTTGGCGTCGTCGGCGAGCGGCGAACGGAACTCCTCTACCATCCGCTCCGAGTATGCAGGAGTTGAACATCCCGGGAGACGGTGGGGTCCGGCTGGCGGTCCGGGCGCACGACCCCCCGGGCGCCTCGGCCCCCGGGCTCCTCCTCCACCACGGTCTCGCGTCGTCGCAGCGGATCTGGGACCTCATGCTGCCGCGCCTCGTCAATCGGTTCCGGGTCGTCACGTACGACGCCCGGGGGCACGGCCTCTCCGCGAAGCCGTCGAGCGGCTACGGCTTCGAACGGGTCGTCGCCGACGCCCGCGCGGTGGTCCGGGCGACGAACCTCCGTCGGCCGATCGTCGCGGGACATTCGTGGGGTGCGATGGTCGCCCTCCACCTCGCGGCGAACCACCCGGGATCGGTGAGCCGGGCCGTGCTCGTCGACGGTGGGGTCGGCTCGTTGCACGACTCCATGGACTGGCCGGCAGCGAAGGAACGCCTGGCGCCGCCCCATCTCGCCGGGATGCACGTGGACGAGCTCCGGACGATGATCCGGGGGTTCCTGGGTGGCGCGGTCGACGTGACCCCGGCCATCGAGGAGATCGTCCTCTCCGTGATGCACGTCGGCCGCGACGGCCGCATCCGGCCGCGCCTGTCGCGCGCCAACCATCTCCGGATCCTCCGGACGATCTGGCTCGACGATCCCTCCACCGCCCACCGCCGTCTCTCGGTCCCGACGCTCGCGGTGCTCTCACACGGCATCGGAGACAGCGAGTGGGATGCGCGGAAGCGACGCGCGACGAGGGCGTTGGCGAGGACCGACGCACCGGTGCGGGTCTCGTGGATCCGAGGGATCCACGACATCCCCCTGCAGCATCCGGACGCGCTCGCCGAGCGGATGATCCGTTTCGACGAGCAGGCCGTACCATGACGGCATGGCCTGGCTCATCCTGCTGATCGTCCTGGTGGCAGCGGCCTTCGGCGTCCTCGGCGCCGTGATCAAGGCGACGGCGTTCATCGTCCTCACGATCCTGCTGACGATCGCGGCGCTCGCCGCGATCGTGTGGTACTCGTTCCGCGCCCAGCTCCGCAGGTGGCAGCGGGACGGGTCGGGGTCGCACCCGCAGGTCCGGACGTGGACGTGGAGACGGGACACGGGTCGGCCTCGGGATCTCCCCTCCCCCGACGACCGCTACTGACCCTGCTACGGGGCCAGCCTCGCGAGGAGGCGCCCGAGCACGAGGAACAGCAGGCTGAACGCCAGCCCGACCCCGATGAAGAGGAGGATCCTCGCCCCCCGAGGAGAGCCGACGATCAGGGTCCGGAGCAACAGCCCCGCGGGCACCGCGACGATCCAGGTCCGCAGGAGGCGCCGCCATCCCGGCCGTCGATAGGTGTGCACGAGGGCCGCGACGACGAACCAGGCGGCGAGGAGCGGCACCGCGTTCCTCAGGAAGCCGTCGAGCGTGCCCACCCGGTGGCCGCGGAGGCCGATCAGGACGAAGGCGATGAGCGCCACCGCGTCCGCGATCGCGATCCACGCGGCGCGACGCCCACCGAGGAAGCGCTCCCACACGCCGTCCATCTTGTCAGCGCGCCGCGGGACGTACGCTGAGCGCATGCACCGCGCGACGGTCCTGTACGACGGTGAGTGCGGCTTCTGTCGATGGTCGGCCGAACGGCTGAGGCGGTGGGACCGCCGACGGCGCCTCCGGTTCGTGCCGCTCCAGGCACGGGAAGCCACCGCGCTCCTGCGCGAGCTGCCGGACGAGGTCCGGAACTCGTCCTGGCATCTCGCGGATACCAGCGGCCACGTGACGTCCGGTGGGGCCGCCGTGCCCGCGGTGCTCCGCCTCCTCCCGGCGGGGGCTCCCCTCGCGGTCGCCGCCGCCCGCTTCCCCCGGGTCACCGATCGGGCCTACGCGTGGATCGCCGCACACCGGGATCGGATCGGGCGACTGCTCGGCACGAAGGCCTGCGCCGTCGACCCGAGCGACCGGGCCGGCTGACCCGGGACCTCCACCGAACCTCGGCGATCAGCGCGTCGCGAGCGTTTCGGAGAGCTCCGCGAGCTCGGAGAGGCAGACGTCGGCGTCGTCATCCGAGATCACCTGCATGCACACGTGGTCGGCGCCGGCGTCGAGATGCTCGCGGACGCGCGCGACCAGGTTCGACACGCCTCCCCAGGCGATCCCCGCGTCGATCAGGCGATCGCTCCCGCCGTCGGCGAGGTCCTCCTCCTCGTACCCGAGGCGCCTCCAGTTGTTCGAGTAGTTCGGCAGCTCGAGGTAGTCGGCCGCCCAGGCGCGAGCGAGCGCGCGCGCCGCCGCGGGATCCGTCGAACGCACCATCGTCTGCTCGACGGCGAGGACCGGCTCCGGCCCCAGCGCCTTCCGGGCCCGCGCCGTGTGTTCGACGGGAACGAAGTAGGTGTGCGCGCCGAGCGCTCGTTCGGCCGCCAGGCCCAGCATCCTGGGGCCGAGAGCCGCCACGAGGCGACGCATCGGCGCGGCCGGAGGAGGGCCCATCCGGGCGGCGTCCATCGTGTCCAGGTACGACTCCATCCGCCCGACGGGGTCTGCCCATCGTTGTTCGCGCCGGTCCGCCGTGGTCTGGTGTCCGATCCCGATCCCGAGGATCACCCGCTCGCCGAAGGCATCGGCGAGCGTCCTCGCTCCCGCGGCCATCGTCTCGGGATGACGCGCGGTCACGTTCGCGATGCCCGAGCAGACGGTGATCCGCTCGGTCGCGGACAGCAGCAGCGAGAGATGGGCGAAGATCTCGCGAGAGCTGCCGCTCTCCGGCACCCACAGGGCCGGGTACCCGAGGGTCTCGATCGAGGCAGCCGCGTCACGGACGGCCGGGGCCCGGAGGGCATCGAAGGCGAAGGTCCAGACCCCGACGAGCCCCAGCCGCGCCCGCACCGCGTCGTGGTCCGTACCCATCCGCGAGGAACCCTAGCCGCCGCGCGCGTCCGCGGAGGACCGGGCGGCTTCATCGTCGCCCGGGAGGGCCTCCCCTCAGAGATGCGCGGAGGCCGAGAGCGGATCCCCGCCCCCGGCCCCCCGGATCGTCACTTGCCCTACTCGAACTCCCCCGGACGATGGGCTCCCGATTCCGTCCCGGCCTCCACAAGTTCCGCGGGCGTGTCGGGGATCTCGACGCGCTTCTCGGCGGCCTCGTGTCCCTCGACGTCGAGCTTGGGGAGCCACTCCAGCCAGCGCGGCAGGTACCAGTTCACGCGGCCGAGGAGCTTCATCGCAGAGGGCACCAGCACGGTCCGCACGATCGTCGCATCGAGGAAGACCGCGACGGCGAGACCGAACCCCATCTGCTGGAGCGGTGCGAGACGGCCGGCGGCGAACCCACCGAACACGGCGACCATGATCAACGCGGCCCCGGTGATGATGCCTGCCGTCGTCTGAAGCCCATAGGCGACAGAGCCCGTGTTGTCGCCCGTCAGGTCGTAGTGCTCGCGGATCCGCGTGAGCAGGAACACGTGGTAGTCCATCGACAGCCCGAACAGGACCGAGAACAGGAACAACGGCAACCAGGCTTCGACGGACTGCACCTGGGGGAAGTTCAGCGCCGACGCGATGTCCTTCACGAACGCCGGACCGACGCCCTGCTGGAAGAACATCACGACCATCCCGTACGCGGCGCCCACCGACAGCAGGTTCATGAGGATCGCCTTGACCGGAAGCACCACGGAGCGGAACACCACCGTGAGCAGCAGGAACGACAGCCCCAGCACGAAGGCGAAGACGATCGGCGTGTACCGGTCGGACTGATCGAAGAAGTCGACGTTCTGCGCCGTCTCTCCACCCACGGAGACCTGCGCGGGAGTGTCGGCGAACGCCGCCGGGATGTAGTCCGCTCGGAGATCGCGCAACGCATCGATCGACGCGTCCTCGAAGATGTCCCCTCGGAAGGGAACGGCGAGCACCGCCAGATCACCGGCCTCGTTCGTTTCCAGCGGGTTCGGGGGACCGAACCGCTGATCGCGGGCGAGCGTGGCCGTGAGCTGAGTGATCCCGGACTGCACCGGCGACGAGGAGATGTCGCCGTCGATCACGATCTGCGCGGGGTCCGAGAGACCTCCCGCGAAGTTCTCCTGCAAGAGGATGAACGCGCGCTTCGACTCGATGTCGTCGGGGAGCGTGCTCACGCCCGACGTTCCCGTGTGGATGCTGAAGTACGGGAGGGCGAGCGCGGCCAGGAGGCCCGTCCCGACGAGGAGGCTCACGACCGGCCGGCCCATCACGAGGCGGGTCGCGCGCTCCCAGAATCCGGTTCCCGCCTCGACGCGTCCCGCCTTCCTCCGGACCCGGAGGGAGTTCACGCGGTCGCCCATCAGGGACAGGACCGCCGGCAGCAGGGTCATCGATGCGGCCACGGCGATCAAGACCACGAAGATCGCGCCCCCGGCCAGGCTCCGGAAGATCGTGTTCGGCACGATCAGGAGCCCGAGCAACGCGAGCACGACGGTCATGCCGCTGAAGAACACGGCCCGGTTGGCCGTCCCACCGGCGCGTCCGATGGCCTCGAGCTTCTCGCGACCGCGCAACCGTTCCTCGCGATAGCGAGCCACGATGAAGAGCGAGTAGTCGATCCCGACGGCCAGCCCGATCATCGTGATCATGTTCTGGACGAAGAAGGAGAAGTCGAAGGCGAGCCCGACCAGTGCGGTGGCTCCCATCGCGATCGCGATCGAGAACGCCGCAAGCAGGATCGGGATGAACCCGGCGACCACCGCGCCGAGGACCACGACCAGGACGATCAGCGCCACGATCACGCCGATGCTCTCGCCCTTCTGGATGTCCTCCTCGATGATCTTCTGGAACTCGTTGAACACGGTGATCGGGCCGGCCACGTGCGTCTCGAAGCCTGCGGGCGTGCCGACCGACTCGACCGCATCCTTGACCAGGGCGACGTCGTCGCCCAGGACGTCCTCATCGGTCTTCGTCATGAGGACCGGCAGCAGGACCGTGCGCCCGTCCGGCGACACGGGGCCGTCCTCGGTGAGGTAGCTGCCCACGTGGCGGACGACCGCTTCGGGCAGCCCGTCGATCGCAGCCTGGAGGTCACCGACGTACGACTGGTACATCGGATCCTCGGCGGCAGCGGCCTCGGACGTGACCAACACGAACTCCGAGTCGGGCTCAGCCCCTCGGAGCCTGCTCTCGATGAGCGAAGCGGCCTCCTTGGATTCGGGCCGGTTCGTGAAGTCGATGGCGTTGGTCATCGCGTCGCCGAACAGACCGCCGGCGACGAGTCCGATCGCCCCGCCGAGCACCAGGACCCAGACGACGACGGTCCGCCACGGGTGCCTACTGCTCGCTCTGGCGAACGCTTCCGGGTTGATCCTCATCCCCTCCGCCCCTTCCTCTCGACCGCGAACGGTTTACGGTGTATGCTTACGGTGTACGGAGGATAGGTGTACATCGTAAGCCTGTCAACCCGGATGCTAGGAGCCCGTCAGGAACGAGAGGCCACATGAAGACGAACGTGGTGCGAACCCGAGAGCCCCTCACGCGCGAGCGGATCGTCGAGGCCGCCCTCCGCATCATGGATGCGGAGGGCCTCGAGGCGGTCTCGATGCGCCGCGTTGCCCGCGAGGTCGACGTTGAGGCCATGTCGCTCTATCACCACGTCGAGGACAAGGAGGACCTCCTCGACGGGGTCTGCGAGCACGTCATGGCGGGGTTCGACTTCCCCGAGCCGACCAACGACTGGGCCGAGAACTGCCGGCGGGCCGCGCGCGCCTGGCGCCGCGTCCTGCAGGCGCATCCGGGCGTGATGCGCCTCTTCGCCGAACGGAGGGGCCCCGTGCGCTCGATCGATCCGGTGCGACCCATGGAACATGCGCTCAGGCTGCTCCGCGAGAGCGGACTCTCCGACCGGGATACGGCGCAGGCGTTCCACGCGTTCGGCGGATACATCCAGGGCTTCGTGATGATGGAGCTAGGTTCGATCGCCGGGGGGTCGGACGAGGAGCACATGAAGATGCACGCGGAGCTCGCGGCGACGCATCCGGACGAATTCCCCGCGCTCCTGGCCGTCTCTCCCTACTTCGCCGAGTGCGACCCCGACGAGCAGTTCGAGTTCGGCCTCGACCTGCTCATCCGAGGGCTCGAGGCGAAGGCACGCTCGGGATCCTCCGTCGGAGGAACCGCGCCGCCGGACTGAACGTCCAAGCCGGATCGGCCGATACCGGAGGACGTCATGACGCTCCGTCGCCTCACAGCCCTGGTCGCGTTCCCCCTCGTCCTCGTCGCCTGCGCCGACGCGCCCGTCGGGCCGGGCGACGCGATCGACCACGGAACGACCGCCGACGAGCTACTCGTGCGGGTCGAGTTCGAGGGAGGCTTCGTCGCCCCCACATGGACGTACACGAGCATCCCGACGTTCTCCCTGTACGGCGACGGCACCGTGATCCTCCCGGGCGCGCAGATCGAGCTCTACCCGGGTCCGGCGCTGCCGGCGATCTCCACCCGCGCCGTCGGCGAGGGAGGCGTGCAGAGGATCCTCGATGAGGTCCTGAGCGCGATCGAGCGCGTTCCCGACGAGATGGTCGACATGGGATCGATCGGGGTCGCGGACGCACCGACCACCGTCGTCACGGTCCACGCAGGCGGGGTCGACCGGACGATCGAGGCCTATGCCCTCGGCGAGCTCTCCGAGCAACCGGACGGGATGTCCGACGAGGAGTTCCGGGCCAGGCGTCGGCTGCAGGAGCTGGTGACGACGTTGGGGTCCCTGGAGACGTGGATCCCGGCCGGCGCGCTCGGCCCGGAGACCGCCTACCACGGATCCGCCGCGCGCCTGTTCGTGAGCGAGTATCGGCAGGTCGACCTTCCGCAGGAGCCGGTGGCCTGGCCGCTCGAGGGCGGCCTCGGGCGTTTCGGGGCACCCATCGACGGATCGGGCACCTACCGGTGCGGGGTCGTGGCCGCGGCGGACTGGAGGGTCGTGCGCGAGGCGGCGTCCCGCGGGAACGAGCTCACCCCCTGGACGGACGGGAGTGCTCGGTTCTCGGTCCTCTTCCGCCCGCTCCTGCCAGACGAGACAGGCTGCTAGCCAAGCCCTCCAGCGAGACGCCGGCCGGGCCCGGTCCTGTACGGCCGTTCAAGGAAACCGCCCGGTCGGCCGATGTTGCAGGAACGGCCGCTCGAACGGCTGCGCTGCCGACCGCCATGACGAACGAAGCCGAGGCGACACCCGTCGATCCATCGGCCCGAGAGGGCTTCTTCGAGCCACCCGCGTCGACCGACACGTCGATCGAGCGACTGAAGGAGCTGGAATGGCGGTACCGGGCCATCATCGACACGCTCCCGGCCGTCCTCTACGTCGACGGCATCGGCGACGACTCGCCGATGATCGACGTCAGCCCGGGCGTTCGCGAGCTGCTCGGCATCTCGCGGGAGAGGTTCCTCAGCAAGCAGAACGCCTGGGCGGACACCGTCCATCCGGACGACCTCGACCGGGTCGTCGCCGAGAGCGAGCGCGCGGTCCTCACCGGGGAGCCCTTCCGCGTGGAGTACCGGGTCGTCCATCCGGACGGGCGCACCGTGTGGGTGCGCGAGGATGCCGTGCTCATCCTCGACGAGGATCAGCGGCCCCTCCATTGGCTCGGCCTGATGCTCGATGTGACGGAGCTGATGACCACCCAGGCCGAGCTCCGCGACGCGCGGACGAAGTACGGCGCCCTCGTCGAACAGATCCCCGCGATCGTGTACGTGGACGTCGCCGATGAGGACATGTCGACCACGTACGTGAGCCCCCAGATCGAAGAGATCCTCGGCTACAGCGCTCGCGAATACATCGACGACCCGCAGCTCTGGGAGAAGATCCTCCATCCGGACGACCGACAGGAGGCGATGGCGACCTACCTGCGCGGGCGCGAATCGGGCGGTCCCTTCGTCTTCGAGTACCGGTTGATCGCCCGCAACGGGCGCACGGTGTGGTTCCGCGACAGCGCGATCGTCCTGACTGACGCGCGGGGCAGGCCGGAGCACATCCAGGGTGTGATGCTGGACATCACCGATCGCAAGCTGGCCGAGGAGAGGATCGCCTTCCTCGCCTACCACGACAAGCTCACGGGGCTGCCGAACCGCACGATGTTCGATGAGCTCTTGGGGCTCGCCCTCGCGCGCGCGAGGCGCCACGACCTCGGCGTCGCGGTCGTGACGGTCGACCTGGACGACTTCAAGCTCGTGAACGATTCGCTGGGCCACGAGGCGGGAGACACCCTGCTCGTCCAGTTCGCCCATCGGTTGGGCGGGGCAACCAGGGAGACCGACCTCGTCGCGCGTCCGGGGGGCGACGAGTTCCTGCTCCTCCTGGCGGACCTGGACCTGACGCCGGTGATGCCCGGTGGGCGTGAGGGCGTCTCTGTCGCCGCGGAGTCGGTGGCGCTCCGGATCCAGGAGGCCCTCCGGACCCCCTTCACGATCCGCGACACCGAGCTGTACGTGACCGCCAGCCTGGGCATCAGCCTCTTCCCGGAGGACGCGACCGACGCGCCCACGATGCTCCGGAACGCCGAGACCGCGATGTTCCGATCGAAGCGATCGGGCCCCGGCGGCTACGTGATCCACTCCACCGACGACGCCGACGCCATCGTCCGGCTGTCGCTGTCCACCCGCCTCCGCCGGGCGGTCGAGCTGGAGCAGTGGACGCTGCACTACCAACCGCTGATCGACCTCGAGACGGCGGCGATGATCGGCGTGGAGGCCCTGATCCGGTGGCCGGAGCCGAACGGCGGGCTGGTCCCGCCGGGCGAGTTCATCCCGCTGGCCGAGGAGATGGGCCTGATCGAGGCGATCGGCGAGTGGGTCGTCGAGGAGGTGTGCCGCCAGGAGGCCGCCTGGGGCGCCGAGGGCCTCGACCTCGATGTGTCCTTCAACCTCTCGCCCCGTCAGCTCTGGCAGGGCGACATCGCGGATCGCATCGTCACCCCGATCCTGCGGTCCGGCACGGACCCGAGCAGGGTAACGGTCGAGGTCACGGAGTCCTCCGCGATGACGAACCCGGATCGCACGCTGGGGACCCTCCACGAGCTCCACGCGCGGGGACTCCGCCTGGCGATCGACGACTTCGGCACGGGATACTCGTCGCTCGCGCGCCTCCGCTACATGCCGGTCGACATCCTCAAGATCGATCGAGCCTTCGTCCGGGAGCTGGACCGGGATCCACAGAACGCGAGCATGGTCTCGGCCATGGTGGCGCTGGCCTCGAACCTGGGCATGGTCCCGTTCGCCGAGGGCATCGAGACGGAGGAGGAATGGCGCGCCCTGGTGGCACGTGGCTGCCTCCACGGACAGGGCTTCTTCTTCTCCGCCCCCGTCCCGGCGGACGAGATCCTCTCGCTCCACCGGCGCGCCGGTCTCCGCGTGGTCGACGGCGGCGCCGCGGGATGATCGCGGATCGCTAGCGTCGGCGACGCGGCCGCAGCCCGCTCCGCTTCCCCTTCGCCCCACCGCTGAACACGACCCGCGGCGGCGCGACCTTCATCCCCTCCTGCTCGAACTCCGCGTGCAGATCGAGGCGCGCCGCCATCCGGCTCACGTCCCCGAGTTGCTCCGGCGTGACGAAGGTGATGCTCGTCCCCGCGCGTCCGGCCCTCGCGGTGCGGCCGACCCGGTGGACGTATCCCTTGTCGTCCTTCGGTGGGTCGTAGTTCACGACGAGCGTGATCGGTTCCAGATCCAGCCCTCGGGCGGCGACGTCCGTCGCGACCAGGACACCCACGTGCCCCTGTTCGAAGCGGTGGAGCGCACGCTCGCGAGCCTCCTGCGTCATGTCGCCGTGCATCGAGACGACCGGGACGCCGGCGGCGCGGATCTGTCTCGCCAGCTGATCGACGGCTCGCTTCGTGTTCACGAACACCAGCGTCGAACCCGGTTCCTCCGAGGCCAGCCTGGCGAGCGTCGTGAGCTTGTCGTGCGTCGCGACGGGGATGAACCGATGATCGACCTCGGCGACGAACCTGCTGTCTTCTCCGAACACCTCGTGGCGCATGGGGTTGCGCGTGTACACCTCCGCCAGCCGCCCGATCGCCCCGTCGAGGGTGGCCGAGAAGAACATCGTCTGGCGGTCGGCGGGCAGGCGACGCACGATCCGATCCACCTGCGGCTGGAAACCCATGTCCAACATCCGGTCGGCCTCGTCGAGCACGAGGATCGAGACCCCCTCCAACCGGACCGTCCCTCGTTCCGCGAGGTCGTCCAGCCGCCCCGGGGTGGCGATCAGGATGTGGGCGGACCCGACGCCTTTCGATTGCTCCCGAACCTTGGTGCCCCCGTACACGGCCTTGACCTCCAGTCCCCGTGCCCGGGCGATGTCCTCGAACTCGTCACGGACCTGCTGCGCCAGCTCGCGGGTGGGCACCAGCACCAGCGCGACCGGCCGCGTGCGGGCCGAGGGATCGAGCTGGTCCACGATGGGGATCGCGAACCCGAGGGTCTTGCCCGAACCGGTCTCGGATCGCGCCAGCGTGTCCCGCCCCGAGGTGGCGTCCTCGATCACCATCACCTGGATCGGGAAGGGCACCTCGATGCCGCGGGCGGCCAGCGCGCGCACGACGGCATCCGACACGCCCAGCTCACCGAAGGTCGTCATGCGGCTCCCGTCTCTCCTCGAGCGTACCGCCGGTCGACGGTCCCGCCGGTGATGTCGGTAGGCTGGGTGAGGCAGGGCCGCGCGTCTCGGTGGCCCACCGCACGGACGTGGGAACGCGAGCGAGGGGCTGGGATGGACGAACGAACGCAGCTCTGGAACGACCTGGCAGCCCAGCTCGGGATCGACAGCATCCGGTGCACCACTGAGGCGGGGTCCGGCCACCCGACGTCGTCGCTCTCCGCCGCCCATCTCGTCGCCGTGCTGTTCGCGGACCACCTGCGGACCGACGTCGACGACCCGCACAGCCCCTCGAACGATCGATTCGTGCTGTCGAAGGGCCATGCGGCACCCGTGCTGTACTCGGCGCTCAAGGCGATCGGGGCCATCGACGACCGGATGCTGCTGTCGCTTCGGACGTTCGGATCGCCGATCCAAGGGCACCCGGCTCGCGTCCCGGAGCTTCCCTGGGTGGAGGTCGCCACCGGTTCGCTCGGCCAGGGATTGGCGATCGGGCTCGGGATGGCCCTCGCGATGCGGCTGGACGAGGCCCCGGGTCGCGTGTGGGTGCTGGTCGGGGACTCGGAGATGGCGGAGGGTTCGATCTGGGAGGCGATGGAGGCGGCGGCGCATCGTCGCGTCCGCGACCTCACCTGCATCCTCGACCTCAACCGACTGGGCCAGAGCGGTCCCACGATGCACGGCTGGGACCAGGACGTGTTCGTCCGGAGGGCGGAGGCATTCGGCTGGGGCGCGCTCGCCATCGACGGCCACGACGTGGCGGCGATCGACGGCGCGTATCGCGCCGCGGCCGAGGACGATCGTCCGACGATGATCGTGGCCCGGACCGTGAAGGGCCACGGCGTCTCCGAGGTGGCCGACCGGGACGGGTGGCACGGCAAGGCGCTCCCGGCCGACATGGCCGAGCGCGCGATCGAGGAGCTCGGCGGGATCCGTTCGATCACGATCACGCCCCCCAAGCCCGAGGCGTGGATCCCGGCGGGCGCGGGCGCGCC
>JBIOTM010000105.1:0-10533 GCA_044865955.1 Actinomycetota bacterium
GGAGGGAGATCCCGCCGCGCACGTTCGTGGTCTGCGACCAGGTCGTCGACTTCACGAGAGGTCGTTCGAACACCTACTACGACGGTCCGCAGACCACGCACATCTCGTTCGCCGATCCGTACTGTCCGACCCTCCGAGAGACGCTCGTGAAGGCGGCGGCTGACGGTGGGATCGAGCATCTCGACGGAGGGACGATGGTCGTGATCGAGGGGCCCCGGTTCTCCACGCGCGCCGAGTCCGCCATGTTCGCCCAGCTCGGGTGCGACGTCGTGGGGATGACGCAGCTGCCCGAGGTGACGCTCGCGCGGGAGCTCGAGCTCTGCTACGGGAACGTCGCGCTCGTGACCGACTACGACGTCGGCGTCGAGGACGTGCCGCAGGTGACGCACGAGGAGGTGCTGAAGGTGTTCGGCGAGAACATCGACAAGCTCCGCGACCTTCTGTTCACGGCGATCCCCGCGGTGCCCGAGGAGCGGACGTGTCCGTGCGGGACGTCCCTGGCGGGCACCGGCCACGGCTGATGGCACGGAGGCGCCTCGTCACGGTGGAGCTCCGTTTCGTCACGGGCGACGATCCGGAGCAGCTCACCGAACGTGTGCGCGAGTCGGTGGCGACGATCGTGGGGAAGGACGCCCTCGAGGAGTTCCGGGTCCGGACGATGCCGCTGAACGACCCGAAGGGCAGGGGGAAGCTCCGGCCCGTGGAGTGACCGGCGTCACGGCGGACGCCCCCGGGTGCGTCTACGGTCGCGAGGATGGTGTTCCGTCGGAAGCTGCCCAGATCGTCCTTCGTCCTGCTCTCGGTCTCGCTCGCGTGCGCGCTCGCCGCCGGGCTCGTGATGAGGGCGTACGGACGGCGGCTCGACCTGAGCCGGCCCGATGGCGGCCCTCCGATCGATGTCGTGACGGCGGCCGGGGACGTCGCGAGGGGCACGGTCCTCACCGAGGACCGGCTCGAGGTCGCGACGATCCCGTCGAAGTTCGCCCCGCCGGGCGCCATGCGGGATCTCGCCCGCGCCGTCGGGCGGACCGTGGTCGCCGACCTCGCCGCGGGCGAGATCCTCACCGACCTCCGTCTCGCGGGCGCGGACCCCGGCCCGACCGCGGCGCTCGTCCCCCCGGGCCTGCGGGCGGTGCAGGTACCGGTGGCGGCAGCCGTCGGCGTGGACCCCGGCGATCTCGTCGACGTGATCGCCACGTTCGGCGGAGGCGGCGCCCACACCGAGGTGACGGGCGAGGCGCTGGAGGTGCTCGCGGTGAAGCGGGGAGGCAGCGGTGGGTCCTTCGGAGCCGTGGGGGCCGGCGCGTCGGGCGAGATCGGACTCGTGCTGCTGGTCACGCCGGAGGATGCCCAGCGGCTCGCGTTCGCGTCCGTGTTCGCGTCGCTGTCGATCGCCGTGCGGGGGCCGGACGACCTGCTGAGCGACGACGGCGGACCCATCCCTGCGACGACCGACGGCTAGCATGGGCCGACCTGTGCCCGACGGAAGGACCGTGTGAGCATCGTCCAGGCGATCGTCCTCGGCCTCGTCCAGGGGGCGACGGAGTTCGCCCCGGTCTCGAGCTCCGGTCACCTGATCCTCGTGCCCTGGATCTTCGGGTGGGCGCTGATCGGTGACACCGACATCAACAAGTCCTTCGACGTCGCCCTGCATGTGGGAACGCTGATCGGCGCCGTCGTCTACTTCCGGGCGGAGGTCGTCAGGTACGCGCGTGCCTGGCTCCGTTCCGTCCGGACCCGCCGCATGGCCACGTCCGACGAGCGGATCGCGTGGGCGCTCGTGGTCGGCACGATCCCCGGGGCCGTCGCCGGCGCCTTCTTGGAGAACCCGATCGAGGAACGGCTGGGCGAGCCGTGGCTCATAGCGGTGATGCTCGTCGTGTTCGGGGTGGTGCTCGTGGGCGTCGACCGACGTGCCCGGCACGACAGGACGTTCGGATCGATCGGCCCGAAGGAAGGCCTGATGCTGGGCGTGGCGCAGGCGCTGGCGCTCCAGCCGGGGGTCTCCCGTTCGGGCGTCACCATCACCGCGGCGCGAGCGATGGGGGTCGACAGGGGATCCGCCGCCCGCTTCTCCTTCCTGCTGTCGCTCCCGATCATCGCCGGCGCCGGCGCGTACAAGGCGGTGGACCTGGCGCAGACGGGGCTCCAGGGACACGGCGGGGAGTTCGCCGCCGGCATCGCCGCGTCGGCGGTGAGCGGCTTCGTCGTGATCTGGGTCCTCCTCCGCTACCTCCAGCGCCACGACTTCACGGCCTTCCTCTGGTACCGGGTCGCGCTCGCCGCGCTCGTGTTCGTGTTGATCGTCGCGAACGTCCGCGACGCCACCGCCTGAGCCCCGTCGAGCGGCGCGACCCTCCGGATCCGGCGGTCTGACCGCCCGTCCGGCATCCACGCCCGAGTGATCCGACGGGAGCCACACCGCGAACCCTGTCTCGTCCGGGAAAACGACAGCGAGCTGAGGGGGAGGGGTGACCGATCAGCCGCCCGGCGTGAACGACCGGTGTCCCGCTGCACGGGACCGACTCTCAAGGGGGTATCGATGGAACGCATGACACAGCGGTCGCGACGGACCGCGGTGGGGATGGCGATCGCGGGCGCGGCCGTGCTGGCGTTGGGCGCAGCCCCGATCGCCGGCTTCGGCGCCGATCACCTCGACGCGCCGGGACTCACGCCACCGTCGGGACGGCTCGACGCCGACATCAACGACGTCTACGTCTTCGAGGGATCGAACGCGGCGAACACGGTGCTCGTGATGACGACCCACCCGCTGGCCGGCGCGCTCTCCCCGCTCGCGTACGCGACGGACGTGAGCTACCGGATCCACGTCGACAACGACGGGGACGCCAAGCCCGAGGTCACCTTCAAGGCCCGGTTCGGCGCGTGGGACGGCGACTCGCAGCCGTACACCATCTCCGGACAGGACGCGCGCGGGATCAAGATCACGGGCACCGGCGACACGGGCGAGGACACGACGCTGACCGGCGGCGGGCGCGCCTTCGCGGGCCTTCGCTCCGACCCGTTCTTCTTCGACCTCGCGGCCTTCAGGGGAAGCGTGTTGGGGATCGGGGATCGTCGGTTCTGCGACGACACGCCGACGGACTTCTTCGAGGAGCTCAACGCGAACGCGATCGTGATCCAGCTCCCCGACGCGGCCCTGGGTGACGACATCGGCGTCTTCGCCACCACGCGCGACGCCGGGGGCAAGATCGACCGGATGGGCCGGCCGGCGATCAACACCGTGTTCAACTCCGGCTCCGACAAGAACCTGTTCAACGTCACGTCGCCGTGGCAGGACCCGATGCACTTCACCGACAACGTCACGGGCGTGCTGCACACCTTCTCGGGCCTGGACACCGAGGGCCCGTACAGCGACGGGGTCACCGCGTTCCTCGCGTCGATCCTGCTCCCGGACGTCGTCA
Source organism: Actinomycetota bacterium (assembly GCA_044865955.1). Taxonomy (GTDB): domain Bacteria; phylum Actinomycetota; class UBA4738; order UBA4738; family HRBIN12; genus JAJNBA01. The sequence goes on from JBIOTM010000105.1 coordinate 3,423, forward strand.
CCTACGACACGTCGACGGACGCCGTGGGGCCGCTGAACGGACGCGCGCTCGTGGACGACGTGATCGACGCCGAGCTGAACATCGTGACCGGCGGCGTCGAGGTGGAGGGTCGAGACGACACGGGCGCGATCCCGAGCGACTGCGTCGAGGCGCACACCGACTACCAGGGCACGTTCCCCTACCTCGGGGAGCCGCACTCGTAGGGACGGGACGTCGGGCGGGCGGCCGGGTCTGGACCGGACGCCCGCCCCGGCGCTCGCCGAGGAGAAAGGGGATCGGATGCGACACCCGAGGACGCTGGCGACGGCGATCGCCGTGTGCACGGCGATCGCCGGCCTCGGCTACGTGGTGGGCGACCGGACGCCGGAGCTCCGGCGACCGGCCCCGAGGACGTCGGCGTCCACGCCGGGACGCGACCTCTCGATCGACCCGGCCCCGGCCCGGTCCCAGCTCGACGAGCTGGAACGCCTGATCAGGGTGTTCGACCGGCAGGTGCGGACGGCCCCGAGCGCGACCGGCTTCGCGCTCCTGGGGCGATTGGAGCTCGAGCGGGCCCGCATCACGGGCGACGTCGACTCCTACGGACGGGCGGAATCAGCGCTGCGCCGTGCCGTGCGCAGGGCGCCGACGGACACCGATGCGGCCACGATGCTCGCCTCCGTGCGGTTCACGACGCACGATTTCCTGGGCGCCTATCGGATCGCCGATCGGATCTTCTCCACCGAGGGCGCGCTCGGCGCGCTGGCCGTCCGCGGTGACGCGGAGCTCGAGCTCGGCCGGTACGAGGACGCCACCGCCGACTTCCGGCTGCTCGCGGCGGAGCTCCCCGGCTCGGCGGGGGTCCACGTCCGGCTGGCACGGCTCGCGTTCGTCCGCGGGCGGGTCGGTGCGGCTTCCCGGGAGGCGGCGGAGGCCGAGCGGCTGGCGCAGAGCGACGGCTCGTTCGGGGCCACGCTCGCCTGGTACTCGGCGTTCCGCGGGCGGGTGGCGTTGGACACCGGCCGATACGTCCAGGCGGCGGCGCACTACCGGCGTGCGGTGCGATCCGCTCCCGACTACCACGTGGCGATCGCCGGGCTGGCGGCGGCCCGGGCGGCCCAGGGGCGGGACGCCGAGGCGATCGCGCTCTACCGGCGGGCGATCACCATCGTCCCCGAGCCCGGCTACCTCGGCACGCTGGGCGACCTCTACGCCCGCGCGGGCCGGCGCCTGCTCGCCGAGCGGCAGTACGGGACGGTGCGGGCGATCGGTGTGCTGGCCGGCACCGGCCCGCGCGTGTACGACCGCCAGCGAGCGCTCTTCTTCGCCGACCACGACATGCGCTTGCGGGAGGCCCTGGGTCTCGCCCGCGCCGAGCTGTCCCGAAGGCCCGACGTCTACGGCTGGGACGTCCTCGCGTGGGTCCTGTACAGGCTCGGACGGGTCGACGAGGCGCGCGTGGCCTCGGACCGCGCGCTGGCGCTCGATACCCCCGATGCCCGCCTCTGGTACCACGCGGGGATGATCTCGAGGAGGCTGGGTGACGCCGACCGCGCTCGGGAGGAGCTCACTCGGGCGCTCGCGCTGAGCCCGAGCTTCGACGTGTTGCAGGCACCGGTGGCGCGCCGGGCGCTGGCGTCGCTCGGAGCCGCGGCATGAGCCGGCGCGGCCGGCTCCTGGTCGCGTCGGTCGCCGGACTCGGCGTGCTCCTGGCGCCCGCCGCGGCTCGAGCCCACCCGCTCGGCAACTTCACGATCAACACGTCGGCCGGGATCGTCGTCCACCCCGACGAGGTCGCCGTGGGCTACGTCGTCGACATGGCCGAGATCCCGACGTTCCGGGAGCGCCAGCGCATCGACGGGGACGCCGACGGTGCCGTGTCGGCGGAGGAAGCGGACGCCTATCGCGGGACCGCGTGTGCACGCCTGGCCGACGGGATCTCCGTCGCCGTCGACGGCGCCGCCGTGGGCCTCGTCACACGGTCGTCGACCCTCGCCTTCCCGGCGGGGCAGGCCGGCCTGCGGACGATGCGCCTCACGTGCCTCCTGTCGGCCGACGTCCGGGGTGCCTCGGCACACCAGATCACCCTGGAGGACGGGAACTTCCTCGGTCGGATCGGATGGCACGAGGTGACCGCGACCGGGGACAGGGCGACGCTCACCCGTTCCGACGTCCCGGCCGAGAGTCCAAGCGATCGGCTCCGAGCCTATCCGAAGGGCGTCCTGCCTCTCGCCGTCCGTTCCGCGTCGATCGCGTTCCGGCCCGGCGGACCGGCACTCCGCGCCGGCGCGGACGCCCCGGCGGCGACCGCGCCGGCGGCCGGTGGGCTCCTGGCCGGGTTCGCCGCCCGTCCTCAGCTCTCGATGGGGCTCGTCGTGGTGATGATCGCGATCGCGTTCGGCGTCGGCGCCCTCCACGCGCTCGGCCCCGGTCACGGGAAGGCGCTGATCGGCGCCTACCTCGTCGGAGGCGACGGGACCGTGCGGCAAGCCGTGGCCGTGGGCGGCGCGGTCTCGGTGATGCACACGGCCTCCGTGCTCGGTCTCGGACTGCTCGTGCTCTCGACCGAACGGATCTTGCCTCCGGAGCGCGTCTACCCGTGGCTCGGTCTCTCCTCCGGGCTGGTCGCGCTGGGGCTCGGCGCGGGTCTGCTCGTCTCGAGGCTCCACGAACTCTCGGCACGTCGCCGGCACGGGCACGACCACATCCACCAGCCGCGACCCCTCTCGCGCCGGGGGCTGGTCGCGCTGGCCTTCTCCGGAGGGATCCTCCCGTCCCCCAGCGCCCTCGTCGTCCTGCTCGGGTCCGTCTCCCTCGGCCGCACGGCGCTCGGACTCGCCCTGATCGCCGCCTTCAGCGTGGGACTCGCGGCGTCGCTCGTCTCGGTCGGGGCGCTGGCCGTCCGGGCCCGCTACCTGGCGACGGGGCGGCTGCCGGCGCGGCTGATGCGTCTCGCTCCGATCGTCTCCGCGAGCTGCATCGTCGTCCTGGGCGTGGCGCTCACCGCCCGCGGGCTCATCGGGATCTAGAGGCAGGCGTCACACGCCGGCGAGGGTCATCTCCGCGATCAGCACCGACGGGGTCCCCACGGAGGAGAAGAACCGGAGGTCGTCGCCGACCCCCCCGATCGACCGCAGCATCTCCGGCAGTGTCGACGCGATCGTCATCTCGCGGAGCGGCTCCCCCGGCGCCCCGCCGGCGATCCGGAGCCCAGTGGCGCCGACGCTGAACTCGCCGCTGATGGGGTTGGCGCCGGAGTGCACGCCGCTGACCTCCTGGATCAGGACGCCGCCCTCGGCCTGTCCCAACAGCTCCGTGACCGAGGTCTGCCCCGCATCGAGGTAGAAGTTGGAGGTCCCCACGCCGGGAGCGGTCCGGTACCCGCGCTTGCCGTTCCCCGTCGACCCCGTCCCGTCCTTGTGGGCGGTGTAGGCGTTGTGCAGGAACCCGTTCAGCTCGCCCTTCGTGAACAGCTCCGTGCGACCGCTGGGCACCCCCTCGTCGTCGAACGGGGCGGCCCCCGGTCCGTCGACGTTGGTGCCGTCGTCCACGAGCGTGAACAGGTCGGACCCGATCCGCTCGCCGACGAGCCCCGCGAACAGCGACCGGCCCTTCTGGACCGCGTCGGCGGACAGGGCGCCGGCGAGGACACCCAGGAACGACATCGCGGCGAACTGATCCAGCACGACGGGCACCCGAGCCGTCGCGGGCTTCCGTGCGCCCAGCATCCGCGCCCCGCGATCGACGGCTTCGTCGGCGACCTGTTCCCACTCGAGCTCGTCCAGGCCGCGGGCGATCCGATAGGAGAACCCCGTCTGGGTCTCGTCCCCCTCCACCGCGAGGGCGATCGCCAGGCACCAGGCGTCGGTCCTCGCGTACTCCGCCTCGACACCGGCCGTCGAGGCGATCGCCACACGCGAGACGGAGTCGCCCACGCGCGCCTCGTCGATCTTCGTCACCCTCGGGTCCCGTGAGATCGCGCGTTCCTCCAGCGCGAGCGCCAGTCGCGTCTTCTCCTCCGGCCCGACCTCGGCCGAGGCCTCCCGGTAGAGCTCGGGGATCGGCCTCCACGGCGCCGGCGTGGGGAGCACGTTGTGGTCGTCGGGGGCGGCCAGCGCCGCGTTCTCCCGCGCGTGCCGCACGGCCTCGCGGACCTCGTCGGCGTTCGGGTCTGCGGCCCAGGCGTACCCGAGGCGTCCCTCGCGGATCACCCGGACCCCGACGCCGCGCGACTCGGCGAACTCGAGCCCCTCGACCTCGCCTCGGAGCGCGCTCGCCTCGGTCCTCCGCGATCCCTCCGCGTAGGCCTCCACGGCTTCGTCCGACCGGGCGGCCTCCACCGCCACCCGGCAGAGGTCGCCGAGATCAGGCACCGGGCTCACCCGTTCCGCCCACGGTGATGCGCGCGATCCGCAGGGTCGGCGAGCCGCTCCCGACGGGGGCCTGCTGCCCGTCCTTGCCGCACACGCCCTCCCACGTGTCGAAGTCGTCGGCCGCGGCGTCGACGGCGGACATCACCTGGATGGCCCGGCCGATCAGGTTGGCGCCGCGGACCGGCGTCGTGACCTCGCCCTTCTCGACGAGGAACGCCTCGGAGCATCCGAACACGAAGTCACCCGTGGCCGGGTTGACCTGGCCACCCCCGAGCGACGTGACGTACACGCCGTGATCGGTCCCCCCGATGATCGCCTCCGCGCGTTCGCCGCCGTTGAGGATGTTCGTGTTCGTCATCCGGGGGATCGGCGGCGCGGCGTAGGACTCGCGACGGCCGTTGCCCGTCGAGGGCACGCCCTCCTTCTCCGCGCGCAGCCGGTCGTAGAGGAAACCGTGCAGCACACCTTCATCGAACAGCACCGTCCGCTGGCCCGGCTCGCCCTCGTCGTCGAAGTCGAACGAACCCCAGCCGTTCGGGAGCGTGGCGTCGTCGACGCCGTTCACGACATCGCTGGCGCACTTCTTGCCCTGGAGCCCTCGGTAGACGCTCGCCTCCTTGTCGACCGCGTCCGCCTCCAACGGGTGACCGACGGCCTCATGGAAGAGGACGCCGCCCATCCCGGGGGCGAGGACGACCGCCATCTCCCCCGCCGGCGCCGGCACGGAATCGAGCATCGTCACGGCTCGTTGAGCCGCCTTCTCCCCGATCTGCTTCGCCGTGTAGCGGTCGAAGAACTCGACGCCGCCGCACGCGGCCGGTCCGAACATCCCCGTCTGGATGATGCCGTCGCGCGCCGCGACGACCTGGGTGGCGAGACGGATCCGGGGCCGTTCCTCCTCGATCCAGCGTCCGTCCGACGTCGCGATCAGCCGACGCTGGAGCGAGTCGCCGTACATCCCGACCACCTGGACCACCTCGGGACTCAGGGACCGGGCGGCGTCGTCGAGCTCGCGCAGCCACGCCACCTTCTCTGCGGCCGGGAACCCGCCGGCCGGCCGGTCGGTGCCGTTCGTGCCGCGGCCTTCCCGTGCGGTGAGGTCCACGATCTCGCGCGCCTCCCCCTCGGTGAGCGCGGCGCTCGCGGCCTCCGCGGCCTGGAGGAGCGAGTCCCGGTCGAGCCGGTTCGAGTACGCGTAGCCGTAGGAGGTGCCGAGGGCGACTCGGACACCGGCGCCACGATCGAGGCCGCTGGAGAGCTCTTCGATCTTGCCGTCGTCGAGGCGGATCGCTGTCGAGGACCGTTCCTCGACGAAGACCTCCGAGAAGGACCCGCCGCGACGGCGAGCGGCCCGCAGGACCTCCTCGACCAGCTCGCGAGGCAGCATGGCGGCGATGCTAGCAGTGGGCTCCGGGCCCTCAGAAGACGAGGACCAGCGCCAGGAACAGGAGCGGGGTCGCCACGGCGGCGGCGGCGGCGAGGACCTGGTGACGGGGTGACGCGCCGACGCTCGCCCGCATCCACGCGGCCAAGGCGAACAGGCCTCCGATCAGGAACAGGAACCCGATCGAGAACAGGGCGACGATCGCGACGCCGATGAGGCCGCCCGTCGCCGCACCGAGCGGCACGACCCGATCGGGACCCGTTCTCCTGGCGCCGGCGAGGGCGCACACCCCGAGACCGGCGAAGTACGCGGCGATGAGGATCGTCGCCAGGACGTCCCCCTCACCCTGGGACACGATCACGATGACGTAGACGACGGTCGTCGCGAACGCGACACCGGCTGCGACGGAAGCCGGGACCGAACCCGCCGGACGGACCTCCGAGGCGTCGGTCATATCTGGATCGTACGTCCGGGTGGGCCCGGAACGTGGGGTAGGCTCGGCGGCGATGCGCCGGTGGCAGACGATCCTGGTGGTGGGGGCGGCGCTCACCTCGTGCAGCTCGACCGGGGTCGGCCACGGCACGAGCCCCTCCGTCTCACCGCCGGCACCATCTCCGTCCGCTCCGTCGGCCAGCGCCAGCGGGGCGCCGGCTCCCGAGAGCCCGCTGGCGACCGGCGTGGCAACCGTCGACGTGTCGGGAGACCTCACCCTCACCGTCGTCTTCCCGACGCTCGGACCCTCCGCCGTCTGGGCGCCTCCCCCGGCGCCGATGGCGCTCACGTGGGAAGGACCGGGCGCCGAGGAGCTCGGGCTCACCGGGACGTCGTTCCTCAGCCGGGAGGAGACCAGCGCGGATCGAGCGCTGACCTTCGTTGTCAACGGACCGGAGGGGCCCGTCGAGTTCAGCTCGACGGCGGGCGAATGCAGCGTCACCATCACGCCGGCGCTGCCGGACAACATGGGCGGGCTCTTCACGTGCACGGCCCTGACGGACGCCGCCGGGACGACGACCGTCGACGCGCGAGGCATCTTCTCCGCCTCGGGCTAGCGGGTGAGCGAGCGGACCCGCGGCCGGGACCTCGCCTCGCTGACCGGGCTCGTCGCTCTGCTGCTGGCGGTGCTCCTCTGGCCCTACGTGGTCGACGGGTACCGGTTCGGCGTCGGACCGGACGTCCCCGTGTACCTGTGGTGGACGAGGGTCGGCGCGAGCGAAGGACTCTCGTCGCTGGGGAGCCGCCCCGGCGCGCCTGCGCTCGCGGCGGCGCTGGCCGGGACGCTCAACCTGAACGTCGCGGCCGTGACGGCCGCGCTCGCGTCGGCGCTCGGCGTCGCGGTCGGCACCGCGGCGGCGGCGCTGGTGCGCGCGGCCGGGCG
>JBIOTM010000106.1:0-10598 GCA_044865955.1 Actinomycetota bacterium
CGCCGCGGGCCCCACTCCGCCTTCTGGCTCTTCTCGATGGTGGTCCTGTGCTCGATGGCGGTGGGACTCGTATCCCTGAACGCGATGCGGGTGGACGCCGCGTACCGGACCCGCTCGTTCGCCGAACGCGTCAGGCTGCTGGCGGACGAGCGTGGATCGCTCGTCAACGACGTGGCTCGGCTCTCGTCGCCGTCCCGGATCGGCTCCTGGGCCCGAGCGAACGGTCTGGTGCACCCCGCGCCGGGCGACGTGGTGATCCTGCAGGTGCCCGGCTCCCCGGAGGCGTCCGGCGCCCGCCCCTCCGAGGCGGGGGAGTGAGGCATCCCCCCGCCGGCCGTCTGGTCGCCCTCCTCGGCGCGATGCTCCTGGCGTTCGCCGGCGTCGTCGCGCGCCTGGTCGTCCTCCAGGTGCGCGACCATCGGACGCTCGCGCAGCAAGGTCTGCGGCAGCGGGTCCATCCGACGGACCTCCCCGCCGACCGGGGGGAGATCGTCGATCGCACCGGCGTGCCGCTCGCCATCACGCTGGAGGCGAAGGACGTCTACGCCGACCCGCGGTACGTGACCGATCCGGCCGGCGAGGCGGCGAAGATCGGTCGCGTCCTCGACCGCCGCCCGCGGGAGGTCGAGCGTCTGCTCCGCGAGCCGGACGCGACGTTCGTCTACCTCGGCAGGCAGGTGGACGTCCACGTGGCCGAACGCCTCGAGAGGCTGGGCCTGCCCGGGATCGGCTTCCTCGACGTCCCGAAGCGCTACTACCCGGCGGGGCCGCTCGCACCGCAGGTCCTGGGGTTCGTCGGCGTCGACGCCACGGGCCTCGCCGGTCTCGAGTACGAGTACGAAGACGTGCTCGCGGGGACGCCGGGGACGCGGACCGTGGAGCTCTCCGCCGACGGCCTGCCGATCGCCAGCGGGATGGAGGTCGCGAAGCCAGCCCTCCCGGGGCGGACGCTCGTCTGCACCCTGGACCGAGAGGTCCAGTACCTGGCGCAGGAGGCGCTCCGACGAGCGGTCAAGGAGAACCACGCGAAGGGCGGCACGATCGTCGTGATGGATCCCCGGTCCGGCGACATCTACGCGATGGCCAGCTACCCCTGGTTCGATCCGAACGACTTCGAACACGCGGATCACTCGGCGGTGCGGAACCGGGCGGTGACCGACATGTTCGAGCCGGGCTCGGTGAACAAGATCGTGACCGCGGCCGCGGCGTTGGAGAGCGGCGCGGTCGGGGTGCGCGAGGTCTTCGACGTGCCGTCGTGGATGCGCGTGGGCGGCTACACGGTGAACGATTCGCACTCCCATCCGGTGGAGGCGATGACGCTCGGCGACATCGTGGCCCATTCGAGCAACATCGGCTCCGCCATGGTCGCCGAGCGCATCGGGAGCGCGGAGCTCGCCTCGGTGTTGGCCCGGTTCGGCTACGGGACCCCGACCGGCGTCGGCTTCCCGGGAGAAGCCGGGGGCGTGGTGCCCAAGCTCCTCGGCTGGACCGACGTCACCCGGACGACGGTCTCCTATGGACAGGGGATCTCGATGACGCCGCTGCAGATGGCGGCGGTGTATTCGACGGTCGCCAACGGGGGGATCTGGGCACAGCCCCGGCTCGTCCGCGGGACCTCCGATCCGTCGGGCCGCTTCGTGCCGGCGCCGGAGACGGAACGCCGACGCGTGCTCTCTGAGGAGACGGCCACGATGCTCACCCGGATGCTGGCGTCCGTCGTCGAGACGGGCACGGGCGGAGCGGCCCAGATCCCCGGCTACCAGGTGGCCGGGAAGACCGGAACGGCCCGGAAGCTGGTGGACGGGCGGTACGTGCAGCGATACATGGCGTCGTTCGTGGGCTTCCTGCCGGCGTCGCGCCCACGGGTCGTGATCGCGGTGTCGATCGACGAGCCGCGGACGGTCTACGGTGGCGTCGCGGCCGCTCCGGTGTTCTCCGAGGTCGCCCGGCACGTGATCCAGCGTCTCGCGATCCCGGCGGCGCCACCGGTCCGGCTTCCGCCCTTCGCATCCGACCGCTGACCGCTACGGGGGCCGCCACGGGGCCCCGGTACGCTTCCTCCGGTGAGACGACTTCCCCACGTGCCGCTGTCCGCGGCGGCCGCCGCCGTGCCCGGCGCCGAGATCCGCGGTGACCGAGGCACGATCATCGTCGAGGTCGGGTTCGACTCGAGAGCGGTCGTGCCCGGATCGCTCTTCTGTTGCGTCCCGGGCGATCGAGCCGACGGGCACGTCTTCGCCGCGGACGCCGTCCGCGCGGGCGCCGCGGCGCTCGCCGTCGAGCGATGGCTCGACCTGGACGTCGCCCAGGTTCGGGTCCCCTCGGTCCGGCGCGCCATGGGGCCGCTGTCGGCGGTCGTCTTCGGTCATCCCGGGCGATCCCTGACGATCGTCGGGCTGACCGGAACGAACGGGAAGACGACGATCGTCCATCTCCTGGATTCCGTGTTCCGGGGGGCGGGACACCGGACCGGCACGATCGGAACCGTGGGGGCTCGAGTGGCAGGCCGGGCCGTGGAGCTGGACCGGACGACGCCCGAGGCGCCCGACCTCCAGCGGCTGCTGGCGCGGATGCGGGACGCCGGCGTCACGGCCGTCTCGTGCGAGGTGTCCTCGCACGCGCTGCATCAGGATCGGGTCGGGGGGGTGGTGTTCGACGCGGCGGTCTTCACGAACCTCTCCCAGGATCACCTCGACTACCACGCGTCGATGGATGACTACTTCGCTGCGAAGGCGTCCCTGTTCACGGAGGGACGGACCGAGCGCGCCGTGGTGAACGTGGACGACCCGTGGGGCCGGCGGCTGCTGCGGTCGGCGGTGCCGGTCACGACCTTCGGCACGGATCCTTCGGCCGACGTCCGGGCGGAGGATGTCCGTGTGACGACCGAGGGGCTGACCTTCCGCGTCGGGGGAACGACCTTCACGAGCGGCCTGCGCGGCGACTTCAACGTGTCGAACTGCCTCGCGACGATCGCGGCCGCCGGCGTCGTCGGCATCGATCCGGCGACCATCGCCCGGGCCCTCCCGGAGGCCGGTCAGGTGCCCGGCCGGATGGAACCGGTGGATGCCGGACAGGATTTCCTGGTGGTGGTGGACTACGCGCACACGCCGGATAGCATCCGGAACGTGCTTGCCGCGGCACGCCCGTTGGCGACGGGCCGGGTGATCGTCGTCTTCGGTTGCGGTGGTGACCGTGACCGCGCGAAGCGGATCCCGATGGGAGCGGCGGCGACGGAGGGAGCTGATCTCACGGTCATCACCAGCGACAACCCGCGCTCCGAGGACCCGCTCGACATCATCGCCGAGGTCGAACGGGGGGCGGCCGAGGGCGGGGGACGCTTCGTCGTCGAGCCGGATCGCCGGGCGGCGATCCGGCTCGCGCTCGCCGACGCCCGCACCGGAGACGTCGTCGTGATCGCCGGCAGGGGTCACGAACGCGAGCAGGCGTTCGCGAGCGGCTCGGTGGCCTTCGACGATCGCGTGGTCGCTCGCGAAGAGCTCGAGGTCGTCCGGAGCGGTTCGTGAAGCCCAGGCCGCTGTCCGACGTGGCGCGCGCCGTCGAGGGCACGCTCCGCGGCGCCGACGCGGAGATCGACGCGGTCTCGACGGACTCGCGAGCCGTCGGTCGAGGCGCCCTCTTCGTGGCGCTCGCCGGCGAACGAACCGACGGCCACCGGTTCGTGGGGGACGCCTTCGCGGCGGGCGCGGCCGGCGCGCTCGTCCACGACGGCTCCGTCGCCGGACCCGTCGTGCACGTCCGGTCCACCGCCGACGCGCTGATGCGCCTCGCGGCGGACGAACGGCTCGGCATGGACGCGACCATCGTCGGGATCACCGGGGCGAACGGCAAGACGTCGACGAAGGATCTGACCGACGAGGTGCTGCGCACGCGGCTCCGCACGCACGCGAGCCCCGGATCGTTCAACAACGAGATCGGGCTGCCGGTGACGCTGCTGGGGGCCCCGCCGGACACGGACGTGGTGATCGCGGAGATGGGAGCGAGGCGGCTCGGCGACGTGAAGCTCCTGTCGGGGGTCGCCCGGCCGGACGTCGTCGTCGTGACGAACGTGGGGGTCGCGCACATGGAGATCTTCGGTTCGTGGGCTTCGATCGTCGAAGCCTCGGCCGAGCCGGTGGACGCGCTCGGCGCCCACGGTGTCGCGATCCTGAACGCCGACGACCCCGTCGTGGCCGGCTACGCCGGACGCTGCGTCGGGAAGGTCGTGACCTTCGGCACCGGCGGCGGGGCGGACGTCTCCGCCGAGGACGTTGCGCTCGGGGCCGACGGGCGCGCCTCCTTCCGGATCGTCGCCGGCGACGTCGCCGCTCCGGTGACGCTGGGCGTCCCGGGAACGCACATGGTGGCGAACGCTCTGGCCGCGGCGGCGGTCGGTCTCGAGCTCGGCGTCCCGCTGCGCGACGCCGCGACGGCGCTCGGACACGCCAGCGTGTCGCGGTGGCGGATGGAGACGTTCACGACGCGGGACGGCGTCCGGGTGCTGAACGACGCGTACAACGCGAACCCGGAGTCGACGGCGGCGGCGCTCAGGACGGCGCGTTGGATGGCGGGCGAGAGGCGTCTGATCGCGGTGCTGGGCGAGATGGCCGAGCTGGGTCCGATCTCCGCCGAGGAGCACGACCGCGTGGGCGAGCTGTCGGCCCGCCTGGGCGTCGACCGTCTGATCACGGTCGGGGCCCCGGCCCGGGCGATCGCCCGCGCGGCCCTGCGGGAGGGCATGGAGCCCGACCACGTCACGAGCGTCGACGACGGGGCCCATGCCATCGACGAGCTCCGGCGCTGGGCGAGCCCCGGCGACCTCGTCCTGTGCAAGGGCTCCCGGGTCGCGGGCCTGGAGCGGGTGGCGGAGGCCCTGCGGTGATCTCGATCCTCGTCGCGGCGGCGGTCGGTCTCTCATTCACGCTCCTCGGCACGCCGCTGGCGATCCGCGCCTTCCGGATCTGGGGGTGGGGGCAGCGGATCCGGGAGGACGGGCCGCACACGCATCTCGAGAAGGTCGGCACCCCCACGATGGGTGGCATCGTGATGCTCGGTGCGCTCGTGGCCGCGTACATCGCCACCCGGTTCACCCTGGCCGCCGGGATCAAGTTCACACCCGCCGGGCTCGCCCTCATCCTCGCCGCGGTCGGGTTCGGTCTGGTCGGGTTCATCGACGACTACCTGAAGGTCCGGCGGCAACGCTCCCTCGGGCTGTCGAAGGCGCAGAAGTTCATCGGCACCGCGCTCGTGTCGGTGCTGTTCGCCGTCGTCGTCGAGGCGTTCTCGGGCGACACCGGCATCTCGACGAGCCTCTCGTTCGTCCGGCCGACGGCGCTCGGGCTCGGCATCGTGTTCTACCTCTGGGTGTTCGTCGTGCTGTCGTCGTCGTCCCACGCCGTCAACCTCACCGACGGCCTGGACGGTCTCGCCGCCGGCTCCTCGATCCTGGTGTTCGCCGCGTACGTGTTCGTCGCGTTCTGGGAGTTCCGGCACACGTGCACCGAGCTCGCCAAGCTGACGGATGCGGCCCAGGCGGCCTGCTACCACGTCGACCTCAACGCGATGCAGGACACCGCCATCGTCGCGGCGGCGATGATGGGCGCGGCGGCGGGCTTCCTCTGGTGGAACGCCGCGCCGGCGCGGATCTTCATGGGCGACACCGGCGCGCTCGCGCTGGGGGGCCTGTTCGGCGCGCTCGCCATCACGACCAACACGCAGCTCCTGCTGATCATCCTGGGCGGCCTCTACGTGATCGAGACGATGTCCGTGATCGTCCAGGTGATCTCGTTCCGCGGCTTCGGCAGACGCCTGTTCCGGATGTCACCCGTGCACCATCACTTCGAACTGGCGGGATGGCCGGAGTTCACGGTGATCGTGCGGTTCTGGATCATCGCCGGGCTGTGCGTCGCCGTGGGGCTCGGTGTGTTCTACGCCGACTTCATCACGAGAGGGGGCCTGGGGTGAGCGGTCGGTTCGCCGGCGAGCGGGCGGTCGTCGTCGGCGCCGGGGTCGCGGGCTCCGGCGCCGCGCGGGTCCTGGCGGCGGAGGGGGCGCACGTGCTCGTCACCGACGCGCGGCCCGAGGCCGAGCTCGGCTCGGTCGGGGAGCTGCGGCGCCTCGGCATCGACGTTCGGACCGGCGGCCACGATCCCTCCCACCTGGACGCCGCCACCCTCGTGGTCACCGGTCCGGGTGTGCTCCCGAGCGCGGCGGTGCTCGGCTGGGCCCGGGAACGGGGCCTCCCCCTCTGGGGCGAGCTGGAGCTCGGGACCCGGCTCGCCCGCGTGCCGGTCGTCGCCGTGACGGGAACGAACGGGAAGACCACCGTCACCGGCATGGTCGAGGCCTGCCTCCGGGCGGACGGGCGCGACGCGGTGGCGTGCGGCAACATCGGGCGGTCCTTCCCGGAGGCGGCCCGCGAGGACCATGACGTCCTGGTCGTGGAAGCCTCCAGCTTCCAGCTCGCGGAGCAACGATCCTTCCACCCGCAGACGTCGGTCCTGCTGAACCTGGCGCCCGACCATCTCGACTGGCACGGCAGCTTCGAGGCGTACATCGAGGCAAAGGCGGCGATCCACGCGCTGCAGGGCGACAGCGACGTGCACGTCGGCAACAGGGACGATCCCGTCGCGGCAGCCGTCTCGTCCCGAGCCGGGTGCGACGTCCGGTGGTTCCGGGCGGGACCGCCCGGGGACGGAGAGGTCGGCTACGAGGAGCGGACGCTCGTGGCGCGGATCGGGGGAACGCACCGCCTGGGCCCCGTGGATGCCGAGCGGGCCGGCTACCGCGAGGACGCGGCCGCGGCGGCGGCCGTGGCGCTCACCGTGGGGGTCGATCCCGGAGCCGCGGCGGCCGCGCTGGCGGCGTTCCGACCGGGAGCCCATCGAGGCGACGTCGTCGCGACGGTCGACGGCGTGCGGTTCATCGACGATTCCAAGGCCACCAACGTGCACGCCGCGGCGGCCGCCATCGACGGTGTCCGGGACGCCGTCCTGATCGCGGGTGGACGGGCGAAGGGCGTCGACCTCTCCCCGCTCCGGGACCATGCGGGTCATCTCCGCGGCGTGATCGCGATCGGGGAATCGGCGAGCGAGGTCGTGGACGCCTTCGACGGCGTGATCCCGGCGACGGCCGTCGGTTCGATCGAGGATGCCGTGCGGGAGGCCTTCGCCGCGGCCCCACGCGGCGGGGTCGTCCTCCTGGCTCCCGCGTGCGCGAGCTGGGATCAGTTCACCGACTACGCCGAGCGGGGCGAACGGTTCGCCGCCGCGGCTCGTTCGCTCGTCCGCGAGGTGGGCGCGCGTGGCTGACCGGACCGTCACCGGCCGGCCCACCCGTTCGGCCGGGACGGCCCGGAGCGCCCACCTCCGGATCGTGCGGCCGGACGAGCTCGTCCGGCCCGTCGCGGACGCGGCGGCCGCGGCTCGCCGGAACATCGCTCTGCTCCTCGTCCCGACCGCACTCCTCACCGTGATCGGGCTCGTGATGGTCCTCTCCGCGGGATCCATCTCGGCGGTCGAGGGGTACGGCACGAGCTTCTGGTACTTCAACCGACAGTCGCTCTACGCGGTGGCGGGCATCCTGGCGCTCGTCCTGGCGGCTCGGGTGCCCCACACGTTCTGGCGCCGGGCGGCGGTGCCGATGCTGCTGCTGCTCGTGCCGCTGCTGTTGCTCACCCTGCATCCGTCGCTGGGATCGTCGCTGTACGGGGCCTCCCGGTGGATCGACCTGGGCCCCGTGACGCTGCAACCGGCGGAGTTCGCCAAGCTGCTGACCGTCTGCGCCGCCGCGGCGATCCTCTCCCGGCGATGGAAGGATCTCGACCGTCCCAGGGAGGTCCTCCTCCCGCTCGGGCCGCTCGTGCTGGCGATCGCCGGCCTCGTGATGCTGCAGAAGGACCTGGGGACCACCCTGGTCATCTGCGGCAGCGTGCTCCTCCTGCTGTTCGCGGCCGGCGTCCGGTTCCGCCACCTGCTCCTGACGGGCCTGGGGGCGATGGGGGTGACCGCCTACTTCGTCTTCGGGACCGCGTACCGTCGAACCCGGTTCCTCGAAGCCTGGCTCAACTGGCGGCTGGATCCCAGCGGGGCCGGCTGGCAGCTCCGTCAGGGCCTGATCGCGCTGGGGTCGGGAGGCTGGCTCGGGGTGGGGTTGGGGAACAGCCGGCAGAAGTGGGACTACCTGCCGAACGCGCACAGCGATTTCGTGTTCGCCGTGCTGGGTGAGGAGCTGGGGTTGATCGGCGCGCTCGTGGTCCTCTGTCTGTTCGGGATGCTGCTCCTCGCGGGGATCCGCATCGCGGTGAACGCGCCGGATCCGTTCGGGCGGATGCTCGCCGCGGGGATCACCGGCTGGATCGGCCTGCAGACGTTCGTGAACCTCGGGGCCGTCACGGGGCTCCTCCCCATCACCGGCGTCCCGCTTCCGTTCCTGTCCTTCGGCGGGACCGCGCTCGTGGTCACGCTCACGGGGGTCGGCGTCCTCTGCAGCGTGGCCCTCGCCAGCGCGCGATCGACCGGAAGGAGGCGCAACGCCGACCGGCTTCCCCAGCCGGCGGGGGGACGGTGAGGATCGTGATCGCCGGCGGCGGCACCGCGGGACACGTGTTCCCGTCGATCGCGGTCGCGGACCGGCTGCGAGAGCGAGGAGCGGCCGTCCGGTTCATCGGGTCGGAGACCGGGCAGGAAGCGTCGTTGGTGCCGGCCGCCGGCTACCCGTTCCATCCCGTGGCCGCCGTGCCCTTCAGGCGGGAGCTGTCCTGGCGAGCGGCGAGCGCACCGTTCGTCGCGCTCCGTTCCGTCGCCGCATGCCGGCCGATCGTGCGGGATGCGCTGGCCGTGCTCGGGATGGGGGGATACGCGAGCGTCGGCGCGGTCCTGGCGGCGCGTTCGGCCGGTGTTCCCGTCGTCCTGCACGAGCAGAACGCGGTTCCAGGGCTGGCGAACCGTGTGCTCTCCCGGGTCGCGGCCGCGATCGCGCTGACGTTCGAGGACGCGCGGGGCCGGGTGCCGCGGGGCCTGCGCGCCGAGGTCACGGGCGTGCCCGTCCGGCGCGAGATCCTCGACGTCCCGGCGCGTGGGGTCGAGCTGGCCGAGGAGGCGAGGCGCCGCCTGCGTCTCGCCTCTGGCAGGACCACGGTGCTCGTCACCGGGGGGAGCCAGGGCGCCCTCCACCTGAACCGAGCGGTGGCGGGGGCGATCCCGCTGCTGGAAGGACGGTCGGATCTGCAGCTCCTGGTCCTCACCGGCCCCGCGCACGAGGGGGCCGTCCCCGTCCCGGTCGATCGGGAGACGGCCGTGTCGGTTCGCGTGCTGCCGTTCCTCGCGCACATGGAGCTGGCGCTCGCCGTCGCCGACGTGGCGGTCGCCCGGGCGGGTGCGAACACGATCCACGAGCTGGCCGTCTGTGGCATCCCGTCGATCCTGATCCCGTACCCGCACGCGACGGAGCAGCACCAGGAAGCGAACGCTCGGGAGCTGGAGCGTGCCGGCGCCGCGGAGGTCTACCTCGACCGGGAGCTCACACCGGAGGGGCTGGCCGGACGGATCGTCTCGCTCCTCGCCGACGAGGATCGACGGGCCTCGATGGGGGAACGGGCCGCCGGATGGGCGAAGCCCGATGCAGCCGAACGCGTGGCGCGGCTCGTCCTCGAGGTGGCGCGGCGATGAGGGCGCCGTTGTACCGTCCCCGGCCGGGCTCGATCCCGACGCTCGGTGTCCCGTCGCTGGCGGGCGTGACGAAGGTCCACCTGATCGGGATCGGCGGCGCCGGCATGCGGAACCTCGCGCGCCTGTTCCTGGCCCGCGGCGTCGAGGTCTCGGGCTCGGACCTGAAGGACTCCGAAGGTCTGCGGGAACTGGCCGCGGCCGGCGCACGCGTGCGCGTGGGCCACGACGCCTCGTCGCTCGGCGACGCCGACGCGGTCGTGGTCTCGACGGCGATCGGGGCGTCGAACGAGGAGCTCGAGGCGGCGGGCCGGCGAGGGATACCCGTGTGGGCGCGTCAGCAGGCGATCGGCGCGTTCGCCGCCGCCTCCCGATCGATCGCGGTCGCCGGCACCACCGGCAAGACCACGACGACCTCGATGATCGGCACGGTCCTCGAGCGCGCCGGCCTGGACCCGACCTACCTCGTCGGCGGCGACCTGAACGAGAGCGGCAGCGGGGCACGGGCCGGCGGGGGGGACCTGTTCGTCTTCGAGGCCGATGAGAGCGACGGATCGTTCCTGCTGACCGGTCCCGAGATCGGGGTCCTCACGAACGTCGAGCTCGACCACGTCGATTTCTACCCCGGCGGGCGGGACGAGCTCCGGTCGGCCTTCGCGGAGTTCTGCGCGATGTCCGGCCGCCTCGTGGCCTGCGTCGACGACGAGGGCGTCCGCGCGGCGCTCGAGCTCGCGGCCGTCGACGCGATCGGGTACGGCACGGGGCCCCAGGCCGACCTGCGCCTGTCGATCGAGACGCCGGGACCGGGGGGAGCCCGCGGGTCGGTCGACATCGAGGGGGAACGGGTGCCCCTCCGCCTCACGATCGACGGGAGCCACAACCTGCTCGATGCCGCGGCCGCGATCGCCGTGGGCGGCCTCGTCGGCGTGGCCGCCG
>JBIOTM010000107.1:0-36147 GCA_044865955.1 Actinomycetota bacterium
CCCCCCCCGCCCCGCCCCCAGCCACGCCGCGGCGAGGGCAACCCCGCCGAGGCCCAGCGGCATCCAGGGGTCGACCCACGCGGGCATCGCGGGCCACGCCAAGAGCCCACCCGCGAAGCCCGCGGCGGCGACCGGCAGCATCCAGGCGCCCACGGACCGATCTCACACCGTGACCTGGTCCCGGATCTCCTCCAGGGTCGCCGGCCCGATCCCGCTCACGTCCAGGAGCTCGTCGACCGATGCGAAGGGTCCGTTCTGCGTGCGGTAGTCCACGATCGCGGCGGCCAGGACCTCGCCGATCCCGGAGAGCTCCTCGAGCTCCGTGGCGCTCGCGGTGTTGACGTTGATGAGCGCGCCGGCGGCGCCCGGCACGTCGCCCGTCGCCGACCCCGATGCGGTCGGTCCGGCCTTCGGGACGAGGATCTGTGTCCCGTCGACCAACATCGCCGCCAGGTTGAGCAGGCTCAGGTCGGCCTTCGGCATCGGCCCGCCCGCGCGCTCGATCGCGTCCACCACCCGTTCGCCCTCTGCGAACTCGTAGACGCCCGGCTTCCGGACCGCTCCGGCGACGTCCACGATCAGGGGCGCCGGTGTCGCCGACGACGACGCGACCTCCTCGGCGGCGCCGGGGCCCGCTTCGGCGATGGCGATCGGCTTCGGAAGGGACCGCGCGTACCAGAGCCCGGCCCCGCCGACCAACGCCACCAGCACGACGATCAGCCCGGCGATCTCGCCCCGCGAGAGAACGTCCAGCCGGTCCCGCAGCGACATGGCGCGACGTTAAGCGTGAGGTTCTGCTCGCGCAGTGAAATGCGTCACGCGGGCCGGAAGTTCTCCACGCGAACCCCATCCCTGACGGCCGTCACGAACGCCGCCGAACCGTAGATGCCCGCGAACACGTTCCCCCCCGCGAGGCGATCCGATCCGTATCCGCCGGGAGGCCGAACGACCTCGCCCGGTCCGGTGCATCCATCCGGTGAGAGGAAGATCGCGGCGCCGATCGGCGTCTCATCGGGGTCAGGGAACGTATCCGCGATGCCCAGGATCGGGCCCTCGCTCTCCCCGTACCCCGTCGCCAACTCGAGTGGGCCGACCACGTCGACGACCGGGAAGCCGTCGTCCGTAAGACGGACCCGCAGGTAGTCCGCGACACCGTACGCGTCGGCCACGGTCCTGGACGCAACGAGCACGGTCCAGGATCCAACGGGATAGCGGAGCCAGGCTCCCTGGAGCAGGCCTCTTCTCGATCCCCACCGCGGCGCCATCCTCCAGATCTCGGTCCGCCCGGCGAGGCCGTCGATCGTCGCGATGGGCTCCGCTCCATCCACGTACACGGAGACCGACGCGGCCGGATCGTGGAGGAAGACGATCGGGAACCTCGGCGCGGGGTCGACGGACCAGAGGTATGAAACGTCCGGCTGAACACCCAGCTCGGCGAGGTGCAGCTCCTCCGGATACAACAATGTCGCTCGGCTGCCATCGGGGAACACGATCGGCATCCGCACGGTGGCGCCCACGGTCTCCGTGGCGGGGACGAACGGGGCGGGGGTCGCTCCCTCGCCAGTGGCGTCCGGGGTCGGCGGGACGTAGGCCAGCATCCTCGTGTCGAACGTGACCCCGGGCTCCGTGCTCAGGTCGAGCGAGTGCGCCAGCACCAGGAACGCGCTCCCGGCGGCGACGGGCTCGATCAGCCAGTTCCGCGTGTCCTCCCGGGTGATGTCCTGCCATCGGTCCTCGGTCACAGAGAAGGTGACCAACTGGCCGCAGAAGTCCCCGAAGACGACGCCGGGGATCGCCACGCTGTTCGGAGAGCACTCGAAGAAGCGCAGCGGGGTCCGCGGGAGATCGCGCCACCTGTCGGTTCGGGGGTCGTAGGCGGCCGTCGCCTGGTCGTAGTCCCAGGCGATCATCTCGCCGGTCGCCGGCCATGCCGCCGTGGCCGCCTGCGGTGACAGCGTCGAGTCCGCGATCCGACGCCAGGTGTCGGTGTCCGGATCGTAGGCCGCCCCGATGTCGGTCTTGGTCTCGGAGCGGTTGTTCCCGTCGAGCGCGGCCCCGAAGACGATCATCTCTTCACCGGTCCACACGGCCGACGCATCGGTCAGCCGAACCGGGGCCTCCGCGATCCGACGCCAGGCGTCCGATGTCGGGTCGTACGCGGCCCCGTCCATCGACACCGACGGGAACCGGATCGCGGTCCCCCACACCAGCATCTCGGTGCCCGTCCAGACCGAGAGAGGGGCTCTCGCCTCGATCGGCGCCGGGGGCAGAGGCCGCCAGGTCTTCGTCGCGGGATCGTAGGCGGCGCCGTCTCCGAAGAGCCCGGTCCCGCCGTCCCAGCCGCCCCACACCAGCAGCTCCGATCCGGTCCACGCGCTCGCCGCCCGGGCTCGAGCCGCCAGCGGGCCGGCCGGCAGGTCGCTCCACGTCTTCGAGGCGGCGTCGAACACGAAGCCGTCGTTCATCGGTGTCTTGTCCCCACCGCCGTCGAAGACGTAGCCACCCCACACGAGCAGTCGCGATCCGGTCCACGCCGTCGCCGAGCCGCTGCGAACCTCGGGGGGCGGGGGCAATCCGGACCATCCGGACGGGAGCTCCGCCGCCAGATCCACCGCAGGAGGCTCCCCCACCGGCGGCGGTGAGGGACCGTCCGCGTCGAAGGCCTCCCACGCGAACACAGCGGCGGCCGCGAAAACGGCGAACGCGACGGCCGCGGTCACGAACCGACGCCCACCCGGAGCACGCCCGGTGGAGGGCCCGCGGGTGAGTGGATGCTCGGGCACCGAGGCCCTCCGCCGTGCCTCGCGCCAGAGATCCGGCGCGCCGAGCCCGTCGGCCAACGAGAACCGTTCCTTCAGGTCAGTCTTCATCGCGATCCTCCAGCAGGTCCCCGAGGCGCCGGCGCGCCCGGTGGACGTGGACCCCAACGGCCGACACCGACGACCCGATGGCCTTCGCGATCTCCCGATGGGACCAGCCCGCGTAGTCGGCGAGCACGACCGCGGACCGCTGCTTCGGCGGGAGCCGCGCGAGCGCCCGCCACAGGTCGATGAACGGCTCGGGCATCCCCGCCACCGGGTCGTCCGCGAGACCGGCCACGCGTCCGCGCTCCTTCAACTCGCCGGCGGCGACGCGGAACGCCACCCGCCGCAGCGCCTGGGCGAAAGCCTCCGCGACGGCGTCGTCCGCCACCTCGCGACTCCGCGAGGCCATGAACAGGGCCCGCCAGAGTCGAGGGCCCTGTTCCCGGTAGACGCGCTCGAGCCTCCCTTCCGCATCGGCGTCGGTGCCCTCCGCATCGATCGGCCCGACGTCCGCGTCCACCGCCTCATCCTGCACGTCGAGTGGACAGGACGGGATCCGGTCCGGTTCCTTAACGACCGGCCCCAGCTTCACCGTCACCCGTGCCATGTTTCCGTGGGAGGGGCGCCGGGTAGGGCGGAGGCGTGCCGAGCATGCCGAACGCGTCGAGCCTGAGATGCCTTCTCTCGTTGGCCCTCTGCGCCGTCGTGGCCTGCGTGGCGCCGGCGCCGAGCTTCGATGCCTACGAGGCGAAGGCGGTCGACGCCGCCGAAGCGGTCGCCTCGGAGGCGGAGACCGCGATCCTCGTCGCGGTCCTCGCCCGACGGGATCGATGGTTCGGACCGACGGTCTCGGTCCAGCTACAGGAAGCGGAGACCGCGGCCCGGCAGGCCACCGGGACGTTCTCGTCGATCCAGCCGCCGGACCGCGCCTCCGACCGGCTCCGCGAACGCCTCCTGCCGCTCCTCGAGCGTGCCTCGGAGGTCATCGCGAAGATGCGGATCGCGGCCCGTCGAGGCGACGTCCGAGCCCTCGTCCACGCGAGGCGCCCGCTGGCCGAACGCGCCGACGCGCTCGACCGCTTCGCCGACAGGCACGGATGAAGCTCAAGCGCGCCTTCGAGGTCTTCCTGGGGATCCTGACCGCGTTCGGCGGCTTCGTGGACATGGGCGACCTCGTCGCGAACGCGGAGACCGGCGCGCGCTTCGGGATGGGTCTGGCCTGGGTCGTGGTCGTCGGGGTGATCGGGATCGTGATCTACGCCGAGATGGCGGGGCGCGTGGCCGCGATCTCCGGCCGGCCGGTCTTCGACATCGTGCGTGAACGGATGGGCGCCCGGGCCTCGCTCGTGAACCTGGTCGCGTCGTTCCTGATCAACCTCCTCACCCTCACGGCCGAGATCGCCGGGCTCGCGGTCGTCATCGAGCTGGTGACGGGACTGAGCTATCTGCTGTGGGTGCCGCTCGCAGCCGTGGCGGTGTGGCTCGTCATCTGGCGCGTGCGCTTCTCGCTGATGGAGAAGGTGTTCGGCCTGACGGGGCTGCTGCTGGTGGTGATCGCGGTCTCCGTGTGGAAGCTCGGACCCGACTGGGGCGCCCTCACGCACGGAGCGCTCTCACCCTCCGTGCCCGTGACGGAGGGCCTCGCCACCTACGCCTTCTTCGCCATCGCCCTGCTCGGCGCGGCGATGACGCCGTACGAGGTCTTCTTCTTCTCCTCCGGGGCCGTGGAGGACGGATGGTCCCCCAGGGATCTCAACGTGAACCGGGCGAACGTCTACCTGGGGTTCCCCCTCGGTGGGATCCTCTCGCTCGCGATCATGGCGTCCACCGCGGTCGTCCTCAGGCCTCGCGGGATCTCGGCCGACACGCTCGGACACGTGGCGATCCCGGTGGGACTCGGCCTCGGGAAGATCGGCGTGGCGATCCTGCTGATCGGCATGTTCGCCGCGATCTTCAGCGCCGCGCTGGAGACGTCGCTCTCCGCCGGGTACACCGTGAGCCAGTTCTTCGGCTGGCAATGGGGCAAGTACGTGCGACCGCGCGACGCCGCACGCTTCCACGTCGTCATGATCGGCGCGATCGTGGCCGCGGTCGGGCTCGCGCTCACGACGATCGATCCGATCACGGTGACCGAATACTCGATCGTCCTCTCGGCGGCCGCGTTGCCGCTCACCTACTTCCCGATCCTGATCGTGGCGAACGACCCCACCTACGTCCGCGACAAGACCAACTCGAAGCCGCTGAACGTGGTGGCGTTCGCCTATCTCCTGCTGTTGCTGGCGGTGTCGGTGGCCACGATCCCGCTGATGATCGTCACGAAGGGAGGTGCCTGAGATGCGGTTGACGAACCTCCTCGGCGCCGACGTGGTCGACGTGAGGGGCAAGGAGCTGGGACCGGTGCATGACGTCCGGCTGATCCAGGACGGTCCCCCGATGGGATCGTTCGGCCGGGGGCTCCGGTTGCGGGCCCTGCTGCTCGGCCCGACCGCCGTGGGAGCCCGGCTGGGCTTCGAACGGGGACGGCTTCGAGGTCCGTGGCCGCTCGATGCGCTGTTCCGCGCCGTCCACGGGCGGATGCGCATCGCCGCCTGGGACCAGGTCGCCGCGCTCGAGGAGGACCGGGTCCGGCTGGGCGTCCCGGAGGAGGACCTGGAGAGGGAGGTGCGGACGGGGGACGAGTCGGCGCGGGTGGTCGACGCGGGCCTCGAGCTGCTCGACCGGCAGATGGTCGACCCCGACGGACGGATGGCGGGCAACGTCGACGACCTGGAGCTGCGGTTCCCCGACGGAGGCGGGCCGCCGTTCGTCTCCGCGGTGCTCGCCGGGCCGGGCGCCCTCGCCAACCGGATCGGCGGCCGCCTCGGGAGGTCGGTGGCGCGCATCCACGCGCGGCTCCGCGACTGCCACCTCGAGGGTCCCGCCCGGATCGACTTCGGGCACGTGCGGTCGATCGGGAGCGACATCGAGGTGACGGTCCCACACCAAGAGCTGGAGACCCATCGCTTCGAGCGCTGGGTGCGCGAAGGGATCGTCGAGAAGATCCCCGGGAACCGCGGCGACTAGGACCGGGTGACGAGGTTCACGAGCTTGGGGGCGCGAACGATCTCCTTGACGATCGCGCGATCCCCCAGCGCTCGCCGCGCGTTCTCCGAGGCGTGCGCCAGCTCCGAGACGTGTGCTTCGTCCGCATCCGCCGGGACCTCGACCTTGTCGCGGACCTTGCCGTCCACCTGCACGATCAGCGTGACGGTCTCCTCGGCCGCGAGCGCCGCATCGAACGAGGGCCAGCGGGACACGTGCACGGATCCATCGTGCTTCAACACCTCACGCCAGAGCTCTTCCGCCGCGAACGGCGCGAACGGCGCCAGCAGCTGCACGAGCGCCTCGGCCGCGCCGCGCGCGGCGCCTCCGGCGTCGAGCGCGGCGCGCATCTCGTTCGTCAGCACCATCAGCTTCGAGATCGCCACGTTGAAGCGGAACCGTTCCATGTCGTCGGTGACGCCCCTGATCGTCCGGTGGGTGAGACGCACCAGGCCGTCGGGCTCGTCTCCGCCGCCCTCGGCCGCGTCCCCCACCGCGGCGAACACGCGGGCCAGCCAATGGTGCACGCCGGGGCGGCGGGCCGGGTCGCCGGCGATCAGCTTCCAGTCGATGTCGTCCTCGAACGGGCTGGCGAACAGCATCGTGAGGCGCATCGAGTCGGCGCCCCACCGCTCGACGAGCGGCATCGGCTCCACGACGTTGCCCTTCGACTTCGACATCGAGGCGCCGCCGTAGATCACCTGCCCCTGGTTCATCAGGCGCGGGAACGGCTCGATGAACGGAACCATGCCGGCGTCGTACAACGCCTTCGTGAAGAAGCGGGCGTAGAGGAGGTGCAGGATGGCGTGCTCGACACCGCCCGTGTACTGGCTCACCGGCCAGCGCTCGAGATCCTCGCGACGGAACGGGCCTTCCTCGTAGCCCGGCGAGCAGTACCGGAAGAAGTACCAGCTGGAGTCCACGAAGGTGTCCATCGTGTCGGTGTCGCGGCGCGCGTCACGGCCGCATCGTGGACACGGCACCTTCACGAACCGGTCGTGGCGCGCGAGCGGCGACTCGCCGCCGGGCCGGAAGTCCACGTCCTCGGGAAGCTCCACCGGCAGGTCGGACTCGGGCACGGGGACCTCGCCGTCCTCGTCGCAGTGGACGATCGGGATCGGTGCGCCCCAGTACCGCTGCCGCGAGATGAGCCAGTCGCGCAACCGGTACGTGACCGCGGGGCCGCCGAGCCCCTGGTCCTGGAGCCACGTGGACACCTTCCCGATCGACGCCGGCGAGGGCTCGCCGTCGAACGGCCCGGAGTTCACCATCACGCCCTCGTGGTCGTGCGCCTCGGTCATCGACGCCGCGTCCCGCTCCTCCCCCGGCGGCTGGATCACCACCCGGATCTCCATCGCATGCTCGCGGGCGAACTCGAAGTCGCGCTGGTCGTGGGCCGGCACCCCCATGACGGCGCCGGTCCCGTACTCCATCAGGACGTAGGGGGCCACGAACGCGGGCACCCGCTCCCCATTCACGGGGTTCACGACGTAGACGCCCAGCGGCACGCCCTCCCGGCTCTCGGCCTGCTCGCGGTTCGTGAGCGGGGTGGCCTGCAGGCGGTCGATCAGCTCACGGGCCTCCGCCGACGTGCCCCCCGCCTCGGCCAGCTTCGTCACCAAGGGATGCTCGATGGCGAAGACGAAGAACGTCACCCCCCAGAGCGTGTCGGGCCGGGTCGTGAAGACGTCGACCTCGTCCCCCGTCTCCTCGATCGTGAACCGCACCGTGGCCCCCTCGGAGCGCCCGATCCAGTTCCGCTGCATCGTGAGCACCCGCTCGGGCCATTCCTCGAGCGTGTCGACGTCGTCGAGGAGCCGCTGCGCGTAGTCGGTGATCTTGAAGAACCACTGCGTGAGGTCCTTGCGGACGACCGGCGTGCCGCATCGCTCGCAGCAGCCGTTGATCACCTGCTCGTTCGCCAGCACCGTCTGGTCGTTCGGGCACCAGTTGGCCGGGGCGTTCTTGCGGTAGGCCAGGCCCATGTCGAAGAGCTTCAGGAACAGCCACTGCGTCCATCGGTAGTACTCCGGATCGCTGCTCTGGAGGCGTCGGGTCCAGTCGAACGACATCCCCATCCGCCTGAAGGAGGCCGCCTGCTGCTCGATGTTCGCGTACGTCCACTCCTTCGGATGGACGCCGCGCTTGATCGCGGCGTTCTCGGCCGGCAGCCCGAACGAATCCCACCCGATCGGGTGCAGCACGTTGTGGCCCTGCATCCAGCGGAAGCGGGCCACCACGTCGCCGCCGCTGAAGGCCTCGGCGTGGCCCATGTGCAGGTCGCCCGAGGGGTACGGGAACATGTCGAGCGCGTAGAAGCGCGGCCGGGCGTCGTCCGGGTCGTCGGAGGCCCGGTACAGGTCCTCCTCCTCCCAGATCCGCTGCCACTTCGGCTCGATCTCGGCGGCGTCGTATCGCAACGGCATCGTCGGACCATGGTAGCGGAGCCCCGTTGGCGACCTGCGATGCATGTCAGGAGTCGCTCGCGCGCTCCTCCAGCCCCCACGGGGACCCGTATCCGTTGAGGAGTTCGAGGAACGGGCCCGGGTCGAACGCCTCGGGTCCCAGGACCCCCGCGCCCGACCAGGCGCCGCTCGCCAGCAGCTCGAGCGCGATCACCGGATTGAGGGCCGTCTGCCACACCACGGCCTGGGCTCCGTCGCGGGCCCACGTCTCCTCGGTGTCGGCGACGTGGTACACGTAGACCTCGCGCCGTGATCCGTTGCGGGTCCCGGTGACCCAGGTGCCGGCACACGTCTTCCCCCGCATCCGATCCCCCAGGGTCATCGGATCGGGAAGTGCCGCCGCCACCACGTCGCGGGGCGCCACGTCGACGCCGTCCACGTGCAGCTTCTCGGTGCGGTCGAGCCCCAGCTTGCGCAGGGTCTTCAGCACCTCGATGAACTCGGCGCCCAGCCCGTACTTGAAGGTCACCCGCTCGCAGTCGATCCACCTCGGCACGAGCACGACCTCTTCGTGCTCCACGTTCACGCACTCCAAGGCGCCGATCCCCTCCGGGAACGTGAAGAGCTCGGGCTCGCTGAACGGCGCCGTCGTGAACCATCCGCGATCCTTCTCCCAGATCACCGGCGGGTTCAGGCACTCCTCGATCGTCGTCCAGATCGAGAAGCTCGGCGCGAAGTCGAAGCCCTCGACGACGAGGTCGGCGCCGTCACGGACGCCGATCTCGTCGATCCGGTCGAAGAGGTCGTCGGCGGCGTAACGGGCGAACACGTCCGACATACCGGGCTCGACGCCGATCCCCACCAGCGCCAGGAGCCCGCGGTCCCGCCAGTCCTCCGCTCGAGCGAACTGATCGTCACCCAGCTTCACGCCCGGCTGCTCGTGGGGACGCTCGGGGTGGGGCGTGGAGAGCGACATCGCCATGTCGAGGTAGGTGGAGCCCGCGGCGAACGCTCCCTCGAAGATCGGCATGACGAAGCGCGGGTCGACCGCGTTCAGGATCGCGTCGCAGCGGTTCGACCGGGCCAGGTCGGCGACGGCCGCGGCGTCGCTCGCGTCCACCTGGGCGGCGGAGAAGCGGCCGTCGCCGTGCCGATCGACGATCCTGCGGGCGCGACCCTCGTCGCGATCGGCGAAGACGATGTGCTCGTAGAAGTCGCGGCGCGCCGCGATCGGCGCGACCGCCGACCCCACGCCGCCCGACCCGACGACCAGGATCCTCATGGCGCGCGAGTCTACGCAGCGCTCAACGCACGGCGTCGGCCAGACGCGGGATCAGTCCCGGGTCGCGCTCTTCGTCCAGCACGAAGACGATCGTGTCGGCGCCCGCGTCCTCGAACCGTCGGGCCGCGTCACGGGCACCGTCCAGGCCGACCTCCCGCAGCCACACCTGCACCTGCTTGGAGATCGGGCGGCCGCCGGCGAGCTCGTCCAGCCGAGCCGCTCGTTCCTCGAACCCGCCGGGGTCGATCGACGAGCCGTTCCAGGCGTCCGCGTGGGCGGCCGCGACCGCGAGCACCCGCTCTCCCCTCCCGCCCACGACGATCGGCGGCACGTCGATCCCGAGCGGACCGAGCGCGGCCTCGTCGAGGCCGAGGGTCGCGTCGGTGACCGGCTCACCCCGCCAGAGCGCCGGGAACGCCCGACAGCACGCTTCGAGCCTGCGGACACGCTCGTCGAACGACGGGAAGTCGATCCCGGCGACTCGATGGTCGTGGCGGGCGAGGTGCCAGGAGCCGGTGCCCAGCCCGACCTCGAGCCGGCCGCCGCTCGCCGCTTGGGCCACGGCGAGCTGCCCGGCGAGCACCAGCGGCGGCCGGCTCGACGTGTTCAGGACGTGCACCGACAGACGGGTCCTGTCGGTGACCCCGGCCATCGCGGCCAGGAGCGTGGGGGCGTCCCAGGCCGCGAGGCCGGCCGGGGCGGCGCTCACGTGATCGAAGCAGGAGATGAGGTCGAACCCGGCTCGTTCCGCCTCGAGCCACGACGCCCGCAGCTCCTCGAAGCTCCACCCCCACTGCCCGGGCTTGACGCCGATCCGCACGCACCGACCCTACGGGGCAGAGCCGCGTTTGGCCGGCACCCCCGCAGGGTACGTAGCGCCCGGGCACGTCTGCTTTGGGCTGCACGGCTCTCGCGGAGGGAGGAACCATGTCACACCGCCTTCGACAGCTGGCGTCGCTGGCTGTCGTCACCAGCTTGCTGAGCGCGTTCTCGATCGTGGCGCCGAGCCCGGCCGGCGCCGCTGCGCCGCCGATCGCGACCTTCAACCCCAATCTGCTCCTCCAGGGCAGCAGCGGAGCCGCAGAGCCGAGCATCCGGACCGACCGGTTCGGCCGGTCCTTCGTGATCGCCCCGATCGGCGTTCCCGCCGGATGCAAGGCGTTCCGCGTCACCCACGACGGGTCCGCGTCGACCTTCCTCGGCTTCCCGGACCATACGGCCGGGGGCGGTGACTGCGACTGGGCCATCGGGCCCCAGGAGACGTCCCCAACCATCTCGCCGCCGGCCACGGACAACGTGCTCGCGTACTCCAGCCTGACGCTGGCGAACATCACCACCGGGAAGTCGGACGACGGGGGAACCACCTTCGGCCCGCCGAACCCCTTCTCGCAGCAGGTCGCAGGCGACGACCGGATGTGGATGGCGGCCGATCCCAAGCTCAACAACCTGGGGTTCGCAGACGTCTACATGATCTATCACGACATCGAGGTCATCGACATCCAGCTCGGCGTCTCGAGAGACGGAGGTCAGACCTACGTCCAGAACGGCCCGATCATCAACAACACCGATGTGCCCCCATCGCAGTGGCAGGGATCTCTCAACTCTCCGCCCGGACCGGCCGGGAACGGGCTGGGCAACATCGTGGCTCGACGCGATCCCGTCACCGGCGTGCTGACCCTCTACTCGATCTTCGTGACCCCAGACAGCTCCCAGGACAACATCAACCAGGGACTGGCGGCCACCGCGAACTTCAACCGTGTCTACGAGGCCGTGGGAACGGTCACCGATGTGCCTGCTCCCGGTCCGCCCGTCATCAGCTGGCGGAACTTCGAGGTCTACCACGGCCCCCTGGGCTCCCGGTTCGATCGCATCTTCCCGGTCACCGCCGTGGACGCCGCGGGGAAGGTCTACGCGATCTGGACCGATGGCAATCACATCATGGTCAAGACGGATCCGACCGGCACGGGCTGGAACCCCTCCGTCCCACCCACGGAGATCCCCAACCCGGCCGGCGTCAACACGGCCATCATGCCGTGGGCCGAGGCGGGGAAGTCCGGCATCGCCGACATCGTCTTCTACGGCGCGAGCGGCGGGGCCGGCGCCCAGCCCAACCCGCAGGACGACCCGAACAACGTGTGGAACGTCTACATGGCCCAGACCGTCGACGGCGGCTCCACCTGGGGTGTCTTCAAGGCGAGCGACCACGACGTCCACACCGGGCCGATCTGCATCGACGGTCTGGGATGCAACCTGAGCACGCCGGCGCGCGACCGCACCCTGCTGGACTTCATCCAGGTGTCCATCGACCCGACCAACGGGGCCGCGGACATCGCCTACGGCGACGACCACGCGGCTCCAGGCAACTCGGTCGTGTACTTCACCAGGCAGTGCACCGGGGCGAGCGCGACGACGGGCGCGGCCTTGGCGAACGACTGCGTGGCGCCGCCTCCTCCATTGCCCGTGCCCCAGGGAACCACCTGCCCCGGGCCCCAGATCCTCGACTTCGTGGGGGACGCTCCGAACAACTATCCCGGCGGCCAGGGACAGAACATGGACAACCTCGATATCGAGAACGCCTCCTTCTCGTCGATCGCCGGCGGCGCGAACGTCGATATCACCCTGACCATCAAGGACCTCCAGGCACCCCCCACGGCCGAGAACCCGAACGTGACCTCGGCCCTGTGGACCGTGTACTGGCAGCAGGCCGGAACGGCCAACGCCCCCGGGGGCAGCAGGTGGTGGTTCGCCCAGGCCACGACCACCGGCCAGGGCGGCAACGCCGCGGTCACCTTCAGCGACGGTACGTTCGACGTGAGCGCCGACAGCTACTCCGGCCGACATGCAGCGACGGGCGAATTCCATCCGGGTTCCCACGGGACGTTCGTCATCCACGTCCCACGCGCCGATGTGGGGAGTCCCGCGGACGGGGCGACCCTGACCAACCCGTTCGCCGACACGGCCGGCGCGTTCCTGGTCGCCGGCACCGGTCTCCGCTTCATCGCCCGGGCCGACCGCGCTCCGGATTCCCAGTTCGGAGCGAACTACGTCGTGGCTCAAACCTGTCGGGCGGACCTGGCGGTCACGATGACGGCGAGCCCCACCACCGGGCACATCGGTCAGCCGCTGACCTACACCATCAAGGTGACGGACGGCGGCCCCGACCCGGCCACCGGCGTGACCCTCTCCGATCAGTTCCCGAAGAACGCGGGGTTCGGATCCGTCACGACGGACCACGGGACCTGCACGGCCAAGCCCGACAAGAGACTGGTCTCCTGCTCCCTGGGGAACCTGAGCAGGAACGAGACCGCCACGATCACCCTCGTCATCAAGCCGACCAAGAAAGGGCAATACACCAACACCGCCACGGCCGCCCTGAGCTCGCCGACGGATCCGAACCTTGCCAACAACACCGCGTCGGTGACGGTGACGGTCGTTCCGTAGAGGGAGCGGCGATCGAACGGGCGGGCCCCAGGGGCCCGCCCGTTCCCGCGCCGACGGACGTTCGCCAGTCCTCGGCCAGGCTGAACATCCAGCGAGCGATTGCGGGAGTATCGAGATACGCCTACGCTCGGAACGTGACTCGCGCGAGCGTCGCTCGCGGGTTCGTGCGCCTCGCCTTGGCGAGCGTGGTTCTCACGTGGGTCACCGGCTCAAGTTCGCACGGAGTTCCCCTCGACGTCGCCTCGACGCCGACGCACGCGGCCGCGCTCGGATCGATCCCGGACCTCTTCCTACCGGCCGCTGGCAAACCGGTGCTCACGCCGTACACGAGGCTCAACGAAGGCCAGCGCGGGATCTGGGTCACACCGCCGACCTCGGTCATCCACCCCCCGGTTCCGCTGCTGGATATCCTCTCTTCTCCCCTGATGCTCTCGGCCGGACGAGTCGCGCAGGGCCTCTCCGGTCGCGGTCCCCCCTCGTTGAGCGATCCCTGAGCCGGCGCCCGATGGCGCGGTTCTCTCGCTCGTGACGAGGGAGGACCCATGACAACCGGAGACATCGTGAGAGAACGGGCGATGGAGCTCGCCCGCCTTCAGACGGACCGAGAGCAGGCCGTGGCTGAGCTGTTGAGGACGTGCGGCGGACGACGCGTGGCCGCGGTGAGTGCTCGTCAACAACTCGATGCGTGGCTGAACAGTGAGCTCGACCAACGAGACGCGATGCGAGCTATCGAGCTCCTGGACGAGGTGCTCGAGCGGCTGCCGATCTAGGCCCTCGGGGTGGCTGTGTTGGAGATCCAGCTGACCAGAGCCACGGCTACCCCGAGGCCCCGAGCGACGTTCGAAGCGTGTCGATCGCTTGGATCCGGAGCAGCTCGTCGGCCTCCGGCTCGGTCAGGACGTCGACGCGTCAAGGACGCGAGCGAGGTCGTCGCCGTCTTCGAGGACGAAGGTCGAGCAGCTCCGTGACGACATCCGGAGGCACACGCCCGACCTGGCGGCCGCGCCCGGGTCGCCCCCGACGCCCCGGCTCGGGGTACGCGCGACCCTACCTGCGGAAGCGTAGGAAGGCCTGTACGTGACGGGCCCCGACTGCAGGGTGTTGGACGAGCCTTCGTTGCTCCTCAGCTGACAGACGCCGCAACGTCGATGAGGTCCTGGACATCCAACGACGTAACGGGAGCATCGATGGCTACCGTGACTCCGTCTTCAGAGCGAGTGCTGAGCTGAAGCAGAGTCTCGGTATCCCAGTCGACGGGGACCTGTGACCATGTCCGGTCACCGATCGCGATGGCTTCACCCTCGGGGATGGACTCGATCGCCGACGTCGTGTTGGTCTGCCAGATGTGTAGACGCCCACCGTCGGAGAGTGAGTACCACACATCGATCACCATGACCCCGCCGGCGTCCTTGTCCCAAACCACATGCTGGAGTGTTGCACGAGCTGGAAGCGACGCTGGAAGCCTGACGTCATATGGTGCTGCTGCTTCGGCCTCCGCGAGGGTCTTGTTCGGATCGGGGAGCTGCGGGCTGGGTTGCGGATCGCCCAGACCAGGAAGCGCCGACGTGAGCAGGATCCCAACACCAAGGCCAGCCGCCAGGAGTCCCGCGAAGAACCAGGGCCGACGCCCGCATGCTCCTTCCGCTCCTCGAGGGTTGAGCAGGGAACCGGCGGAGTCACGCACCATGCAGGACCCTGAACAGCTGCCACTCGCCCGGGACGCCCTTCAGCGCATGAGAACCCCGATCCTCGAACGTCAGACCCGAGCCCGCCACCAGATCCGTCACGGTCCTTGACACCAGGATCTCTCCCGGTCCCGCGAGCGCGGCAACTCGGGCCCCGATGTGAACTGCGACTCCCCGCATCTTCTCCCCGACCACCTCACACTCGCCCGTGTGGAGCCCGGCCCTGATCTCGATGCCGAGCCCCTTGACTACCTCCCGGATGGCAGACGCGCACCAGATGGCGCGGGCGGGCCCGTCGAACGTTGCAAGGAACCCGTCCCCAGCAGTATCGACCTCACGGCCCCGGAACCGGGCCAGCTCCCGGCGGACGAGGTGGTGATGGTCCTCGAGGAGCTCGGCCCAGCGTCGATCGCCGAGGTCAGCAGCGAGCTTCGTCGAGCCCACGATGTCGGTGAACATCACCGTCGCCAGCACCCGGTCCGGTTCTGGAATCTCCCTGCTTCCCGTCAGGAATCCCTTAACCTCCTGGAGGATCGATTCCGAGTCGCCGTTCCAAGGCCAATGGTCGGCTCCGGGGAGTTCCATGTACTTTGCGCCCGGAATCCGCTCGGCCAAGAAGCGCCCCTCGTCCACGTAGACCACCTGGTCGCCTATTCGATGGAGTATGAGCGTGGGAACGCGGACGGCGGGGAGGACATGCCTGACATCGATCTCCGCGTTCATGCGGCCTAGCGTGATGGCTGCGCCAGGGCTCACCGACAGCCGTTCAAGCTTCGCGAACCATTCCTCGTAGCGCCTGTCCCCTACCATGCTCGGAGCGAACAGCTCCATGTACATGGCGCCTTTACCCCAGTTCCGCTCCCACCGTAGGAGGCTCCGGTCCAATTCCGCCGGCGTCTGGCCCCACGGATACTCGGGGTCCTTCGCTGAAGCGGCGAAGCAACCGTACAGGATGAGCCCGGTCGTGCGGTCGGGGTACGTTGCGGCGAACAGGATGGCCATCGCTCCAGCATCTGAGGGAGCGAATAGCGCCGCGTGGTTCGAGCCGACGTCATCCATCACCGCGCGGACATCGTCCATCCGCTGTTCCAGGGTAGGGAGCTGGGAGTCGGGAACCCGATCGGACAATCCGGTTCCGCGCTTGTCGAAGACGATGAGTCTCGAGAAGGAGGCCAGCCGCCGGAGGAAGCGGGCGACGCCGGGATCCTCCCAGAAATGCTCGACGTGGGAGACGAACCCCGGCATGAGGACGAGGTCGCGATCACCCTCCCCGAGCGCCTGGTAGGCGATGTGGACATCGCCGCTCCTTGCGTACCTGGTCTTCGGCTCCATTACGCCCGTCGCCCCACCCGCCAGCGTTCGCGATGGCCGGAATGAGGTCAAGACTACGAACTCGCTCGATGAGCTGCTCCGACGGTTGACGGTACCCAGGACAGCACAAGGCCCTCGGCTCCGACACCCTGTTCTCCCGGGTCCAGGACGTGCCCCGGGCCACGACATCGCCGGCGTGCGCCAGCGCCGCCACGACCACTACCTCAAGGGCCTGTCCTAACGCGGGGGTCCCAGCCTGATATCGACTATCAAGGCGAACACCTTCGCCAGAGTGGGTCCCCGCTCGCGCCCTCCGAGCCCAGGAACACGCGAAGGTCCTCCGGGTCGTCATTTCATCGGGGCTGTCGACGACGAGGACTGCGGCGGGCCCCGCTGAAGGAAACTCAACGAGATGAGGCGCCGTCCGGAACGACCGAAAGGAACTCTCGCGCTCGTCCTGCCGACACGAGATTGCCCTTACGCTCGTACAAGCGGATCGCGTCTTCGACCTGAGTAGCTGCATCCCTGGGCTTGCCAGCCAGGAGGAGCACCTCTGCTAGATCCATCAATGCGTCTCCCTGGAAATCGAGGTAGTCCGTCCGCTCGACCAACCGCCACGCCTCTCGAGCCATGCTCTCCGCCTCTCGCACCCGACCGCGACGTGCGAGAACCAGGCCTCGGGCCGTCCTCCAAAGCATCTGCGAGGTGATGTCGTCGCTCGACGCAGCTTCTTCGCTGATCTCGGTGAAGCGCTGTGCATCTTCGTAGCGGTCCTGTGCGCACAGCGCCCGGGCAAGCTGCCCCGCTACCGTGGAGAGGAATCCCTTCTCGTCCATCTCAAGCAGTCCCGAAAACCCACGTCGGAATTCCCGCTCCGCTGCCACTGGATCACCTGCGAGCATTTCGACGTAGCCGGCGTCCTGGGCGAGGTTCGCGCCCATCACCTTCAAGCCCAGGTCCGAGTAGATGGCGCGGGCTCGGGCAACCATGGCCCGTGCCTCCCTGAATCGTCCGAGCATCGCCTCGAGGGCCGAGCGAGCATCGAAGACGATCGCCTGGATCGTTCGGTCTCCTCTCGCCTGCTCGAAGATCTCCTCACACCGGTCGATCGCCAGGTGTGTCGGTGTCGGCCCGAACCGCGCCGCGATCGCTAGCCAAGAGAGACACTGCGACTCTTCGCGCCAGCTGGCCGCGGTTCTCGCATGGAGGACCGCGCGCCCCCAGGAGTCCTCAGCCAGCCCCACGCGTCCTTGATTGAGGTGGACGTGGCCGGCGATGTCATGGACCTTGGCGAGACCGAGCCAATCGCCTAGTCCCTCGAATACCTCGGTTGCTTCTTGCCCCACCCGAAACGCTTCATCCGACGCGCCTTCGGGCTCGGACAACAAGCGGAGCCTCGATCGCTCGAGTCGCGTATGGAACTCGATCCCGCGATCGCCCTCTGTGACTGCGCGATCGATCGCCTCGTTGAAGAGAAGGTTCGCTCTGTTGAACTCACCGATCTCAGCCAGCGCCGCGCCAAGGTCGGCCAAGAGACGGCTCCGCGCGGGTCGGTCCGGCGGCAAGAGGGAATCGGCCCGAGAGAGCAGGTGAATGGCCGCGGCAAGATCGCCTCGATCGATGGCACGTCTGCCGGATGCCGCGAGGTGTTCGGCAGCACGGTGTGCCAGCGCGGCTTCGTGTTCGCCGATCGTTCCCAGCTCCGATCGATAGCGATATGCCTGCTCGAGGTGATACCCGACGATCTCCTCGTACTCGTGGAGGCGGTCAGCAGCGCGCTGGAGGAGCCATTCGCCGAATCGCTCGTGGAGGGCAGCCCGCGATCGCTTCAGCATCGCGCGATACGCGGCATCTCGAACGAGAAGGTGGACGAAGGAGAATGCCTCGTCTCCGATGAACGGCGATGCGTCGGGGCGGACGAGCCGCTTCGTCTGCAGCCTGGCCAGCCCTGGCAGGACCTTCGGTCGTAGCTCCTCGGGTGAGAGAGCCTCGACGGCTCCAAGGTAGAAGACCTGGCCGACCACGGCGCCTCGCTCGAGCACGGCGCGTTCATGCTCGTTGAGCCCGTCCAGGCGGGCGGTGAGGAGCGCCTGGATCGAGGGTGGTATGGGGAGCTCGTCGGTTCCCAACGTCAGTTCCCAGCCGCCAGCTCGCTGAACGAGCATGCCTTCGTCTTCCCAAAGACCGAGGATCTGCTCGAGGAACAGTGGATTCCCCCCGGAGGCCTGGAAGATCCGCTGAAGGCTCGCCGTTGGGATCTGCTTCTCGCCGAGGAGCTGCCTGACGATCGATCCTGCCTCCTCGCTCGAGAGCGGCTCAACGCGAAGCGTCAGTTGCGCCGGAGCATCGTCCGCCCAACCACCCCGGTCTTCCTCCAGTTCGGACCGAGCCATACAAAGCAGGAGCACGGGAGCGTTCGCTACGCGGGCCGCTATGTGAACGACGGCCTCGAGCAACGTGGGCTCGGCCCAGTGGATGTCGTCGAGGACGAGCACGAGCGGCCGGTCGTGAGCGATGTGCTCGACGAGCTTGCGGAAGCCCCAGAACACCTCCTCCTTCGGGAACGGAGTGGTCGAGAATCCCATCGCCGTCCCCAGGCGGGAGCTGATCATCTCGGCGTCCGGTGCTCCGCGGCACAGGGCGACGAGCTTCTCGATGGCGGCATCGCGCGACTCGTCCTCGCTGATCCCGGCCGCCTCTCGGACGGCGTCGGACAACGCCCACCACGTGATGCCCTCTCCATATGAGAAACACCGACCCCTGGCGATGCTGGTGCGATCGCTCACCCTCGCCAGGAACTCCGCGACGAGGCGGGTTTTTCCGACTCCGGCTTCGCCGACAACGGTCGCGAGCGTGCAACGACGTTCGGCCGTAGTTCGTTCGAATGCTTCGAGAAGCGCGTCGAGCTCCGGCTGTCGCCCGACCATCGGAGTGTCGATCCGTCGGCCGAGAGCTTCGGCTCCTGAGACCGCGACCAGCCGGAATGCGGGGACCGGCTCGGCCTTTCCCTTGGCCTCGATCGGCTCCAAGGCAACGGCCTCGACGGCTGCGCCTGCGAGTCGATAGGCCGGCTCACCGACGAGCACCTCGCCCGGGCGCGCTGCTTGCTCCAGGCGGGCTGCGGTGTTCACCGCGTCGCCTGTGACGAGGCGTTGCCCGCCGGAGGGATCGCCGACAACGACCTCGCCGGTGTGCACGCCGGTCCTGTTGACGAGACGCACGCCCCAGCGCGCCTCGAGCTCCTCGTTCAGTCGAGCGAGCGTCTCGTTCGCGTCGGCTGCTGCGCGCAGGGCCCGGAGCGAGTCGTCTTCGTGAGCTCGTGGGAGCCCGAAGACTGCCATGATCGCATCGCCGATGTACTTCTCCACCACGCCACCGTGACGCTCCAGACAGATGCGCATCTCCGCGAAGTAGCGGCCGAGGACCTCTCGGAGAGCCTCCGAGTCGAGTTTCTCTCCGAGGGCGGTCGACCCCACCAGATCCGAGAACACGATCGTGACCGTCTTGCGCCCCCCGGTCGGCCCAACAGCGGCGAGCGGGGCAGTACAGGCCATGCAGAAGCGGGCACGTTCGGGATTCTCCTCCCCGCAGTTTGGGCAGGTCGGCACAGCTATCAGTCTCGTGGGGAGCGCTCAGGCGAGCAAGGGCTCATCGGAGCCTAGGCAGCCCTCGTTCGACGTGCGACCTTCCGACGCATTTGCATGAAACGGACGCATGGCAACTTCTGAGCTGCGTCGTGGACCCAAGGGGACTCGAACCCCTGACCTCTTGGCTGCCAGCCAAGCGCTCTACCAGCTGAGCTATGGGCCCTCACGTCGGCGGCGGAGTCGCGGCACTCCAGGACCTCGTCCGACGCGGCCACCAGTCTAGGGAACGGCGGTGCCTCCGCCCGGAGGGCGGAGGGCACCATGCAAAAGGCTGCTCAGTCGCCGCTCC
This sequence comes from Actinomycetota bacterium, assembly GCA_044865955.1. GTDB lineage: Bacteria > Actinomycetota > UBA4738 > UBA4738 > HRBIN12 > JAJNBA01. The sequence continues at coordinate 19,946 of JBIOTM010000107.1, forward strand.
GGCGGCGAGCCAGCCCGCGGATCGGCTGCACCAGCGCCGCGGCGAGGCCCACCACGACGGCCGCCAGCAGCGCGAACGGGACGCCGGCCGGGGCATCCGAGGCGACGCTCGACGGGTTCCCGAAGACCGTCTCCCCCTCCGTGGACGGGACTGGCGGATACGGCGGGCAGCCTTCGACCCAGAAGACCTTGAACTTGGTGTCGTTGCCGATCGAGCCCTCCGCATGCACCTCCAGCTTCAGGTGGAACCCTTGCTGAGGATGCTCCATGAGCCCGGTGAGGTCGAAGTCGGCCAGGTCCACGACGACGACGGCGTCGAGGTCCGGCGCCCCGCCGGCGGGGTCCTCGCCGATGAACACGACGTCGGTGGCGATCTGGGTGAAGTCACCGGAGGGGGGCTGCGCGGACAACGTCCAGGTGGCGTGGAGGTCCCCTTCGTCGAACCCCCGGAACTCGATCTGGAACACGCATCCGACGTGGGGATCGTTGTCCGGGATCGAGTCGATGTCCCCGTGCTCCTGGATCTTCACGGTTCCGTTGTTGCCGGCGGGATCCGCCCACGCGACGCCGCCGCCCTGCGCGAAGGAGATGAGCGAACCGAAGACCAGCACTGCCAGGAGCCTGCGCATACCCTGCCTCCCTGGGGGGTCGGGGAGATGGCGAGCGCCTCTCCCGCCGGTCCGATGGCGACTCCCATCCTAGAACGAAGTAGGCCGAAAGGTCTAGGGCAGATGCCACATCGGCCGCGGGATCTTCTAGCGGGCCGAAGAGACCGCGTCCGTCTCCTGCCAGGGCAGACGGGGAGCGTCGCGCCAGAGCCGCTCGAGGTCGTAGTATCGGCGCTCCTCCGGACCGAAGACGTGCACCACCACGTCGATGTAGTCGAGGAGCCACCAACCCGCATCGCCGTCGCCCTCGCGCCGGATGGGCCGCACGCCGAGCGAGGACTTCAGCGCTCGTTCGATCTCGTCCACGACGGTCTTGATCTGTCGCGCGGAGCCGGCCGTGCAGATCACGAAGTGGTCGGTGATCACGATCAGCTTGCTCACGTCGAGGATCACGACGTCCTCGGCTTGCTTGGCGGCGGCGGCTCGGGCGGCGGCGGCGGCCGTGTCGCGGCTGGGCGGGATGCGCCCGCCCCCCCGCTCCTGGTCCCCGACCCTCACCCGGTGAAATCCTCCCCAACGATGATCGTGATGTCGCCGATACCCGATGGTACCTGGGAGACGCCGAGCCGCCCGACCCCCAGCGCTCGGCGCACGACGCGCGCGTCGGCGATCGCGGCGTCGCCGTTGGCGACGACGCGGGTGCGTTCGTACCCGAACGGCTCCGCGTTCTGGGAGACCACCACGCGGAAACCGAGCGGCAGCAACACGGTCGCCACGTCCTCACCGAGCCCCGCGACGCCCACGCCGTTCTGCACGATCACCGGCACGGGGCTCGCGAACCCGAAGACGCGGGCGATCTGCCGGTCCAGGTCGGGTTGGGACGGAACGGTGATGCTTCCGGCGACCGACGTCGTGGGGAACGTGGCGATCGAGGCGCCTCGGGCCCCTCGCAGCACGCGGCGGACACCGTCGACACCGTCGGTCTGGATGAGGTCTCCCTCGCCGAGACGGAGGGGCCGCCGCAACAGCGCCTGCACGACCGAGGCCCACCGGGCCTCGCCCCCTTCGTCCGGAACCCGCAGCAGCGCGGCGACCTGCTCGCCGCTCAGCCGGGATGCGCCCGGTCCGAGATCCCCCGCCGGCGTGGCGTAGAACCCGGGCACCTGGACGCGGAGCTCTCCCTCCCGGTCGATCATGGCCGCCAGGACGTCCAGGTCGGCGACCGCGTACCGCTCGGCCCACGCCCCGAAGGTGTTGGACACGGCGACGCGAACGGTCTCCCCGTCCAGTTGAGCCACCTCGCCGGCCGTCGCCTCTCCCTGGCCCGGCACCGTGAGCGTGAGATCGAACGGAACGGTGAAGAAGGCCGGACGGCGCTCTCCTCGCCTCGTCCCCACCAACGCGATCAACGGGTCGGAGGTCCCCACGACCTGCAGGACCAGCAGGTGCGAGGGCTTGCCGGAGCGGCCGGCGGCTCCCCGATCGCCCCCGCCGGACCCGGCGGCGTCGCCGAGCCGAGCGATGCCGTACGCGGCGGTGGCGACCAGCGCGACCCCGGCGGCCGCGGCGGCGGCTCGGCGACGCCGCCCCGCCGCGTTCCGCGACGCTCGGGTCCCGGCGACCGCGGTCACCGATACAACCCCGCCTTCTCGATGTAGCTCTTCACGCCCTCGGGCACCAGGTACCGGATCGGCCCGCCCTCCTTGACCCTCGTCCGGATGTCCGTGGACGAGATCGCCAGCGCCGGGATGTTCATCACGGTGACGGCGTCCCGCGCCGCCCCCGGGACCTCGAAACCGGCGATGTCGTAGCCGGGCCGCGTCGCCGCGATGAAGTGGGCCAGCTCGAACAGCTCGCGTCGCTCCTTCCACTGGAACATCTCGAGGATCGCGTCGGCGCCGGTGACGAAGAACAGGTCGGCGTCGAGCTCGGCCTTCAGCGCCCGCAGCGTCTCGACCGTGTAGGTCGGACCGTCCCGGTCCACCTCGATCCGCGACACCGAGAAGAGCGGGTTGCTCGCGGTGGCGATCACCGTCATCAGGTACCGGTCCTCCGCCGGGGAGACGACCTCGTGCTCCTTCATCCAGGGGCGGCCTGTGGGGACGAAGAGCACGCCCTCGAGCTCGAACTGCTCGAGAGCTTCCTCCGCCGTGACGAGGTGACCGTAGTGGATCGGGTCGAACGTCCCGCCCATGACGCCAAGGCGTCGTCCCACGATCGAATCCTACGGCCGCTTCCCTCCCCGCTCCAGGAAGGCGCGGAGATCGGGCAGGTGCTCCTGGTAGTGGCGGGGGCCCGACTCCTCGAACCACTCCCAGGCGTCCGCATCGACCTCGGACAGCCGCGCGAACGCCTGTCGCATCGCGACCCGTCCCTTCGCGAAGCGGATCCGCACCACGTCGTCGTCCTGGTCCCGGCCGGCCTCGAGCCACTCGGCGTTCATGCGATCGACGTCGAGCCCACCGGCGCGGTGCGTGCCGGCGGCGATCCTGCGGAGCACCGTGGCCGCTTCCTCGGACCAGGCCGCGATGTGGTACATCGCGTCCTTCGGGGACCAGCCCTCGACGTTCAGCGACGGCTCCTCGAACCGGTCCGGTGGGACGTCGCCGAAGGCCTCGGTGAGCTCGAGCCATCCCCGCTCCTCGTCGTCCAGCAAGCGCCGGGTATCCATGCTCACGCGTCCTCCCCCGTGGCGGCGGGCTCGTCCTCGGGCAGGAACTCGAACGTCCGATCCGCGATCCTGACCTCGTCCCCCCGGCGAGCTCCGGCCCTCGCGAGCTGCCGCTCCACTCCCTCCTTGATGAGGCGGCGCTGGACCCTGGCCACCGCCCGCTCGTCCTCCAGGTCCGCTTCCCGGACCCACCGTTCCACGTTCCGTCCGGCGACCCGCCAGCCGTCCCCCTCGCGCGCCACCGAGAACCGCGGGCGGCCGGGCCGGAGCACGACGTACGTGGAGCGGCTCGGCTCGGCCGCCGCCGCCTCCCGCGCGAGCCGTTCCAGCTCCGCCCCGAGCCGATCCAGACCGTCCCCGCTCACGGCGGACACGGGGAGCGCGCCCAGCGCCTCCGCCGCCGCACCGGGATCGCGGAGCAGGTCGGCCTTGGACCCGACGATGAGGGACGGGCGCTCGACCAGCGCCGGGTCGTACGCGCCCAGCTCGCTCCGGATGACGTGGAGGTCGGCGGCGGGATCCGGGGCCGACAGATCGACCATGAGGACCAGCGCCCGGCAGCGCACGATGTGCCGGAGGAACCGGTGCCCCAGACCCTTGCCCCGATGCGCGCCCTCGACCACGCCGGGGACGTCCGCGACGACGAAGCGATCGTCGTCACTCCCGCCCACGCCGAGGTTCGGGGTGAGCGTGGTGAACGGGTAGTCCGCGATCTTCGGCGTGGCCGCCGTGAGCCGGGAGAGCAGCGTCGACTTGCCGGCGTTGGGCAGACCCACGAGCCCGATGTCCGCGACCGTGCGGAGCTCGACATGGAGCCGTCGCTCCTCTCCCTCCTCACCCGGCTCGGCCGTCTTCGGCGCCCGGTTCCGCGGACCGGCGAAGCGGACGTTGCCGCGCCCGCCCCTCCCCCCGCGGGCGACCACCGCCTCGGACCCCTCCCCCACCAGATCGGCGAGCAGGCCCCCTTCGTCCATCACGACGGTCCCGTCCGGGACGGGGATCACGAGGGGCTTCCCGCCGGCGCCGTCGCGGCGTCCCCGCGCACCCGGCTTCCCGTCCGCCGCCCGCTGGTGCGGATGATCGCCGAGCCACCCCAGATCGTGGACGCTCCTCGAGACACGGAACACGACGTCCCCCCCTCGGCCGCCGTCGCCGCCGTCGGGGCCCCCCTGGGGTGTGTACGGCTCGCTGCGCATCGAGGCCGAGCCGGCGCCGCCCCGGCCGCTGCGAACCGTCACCTCGCACTCGTCGACGAACCCCATGAGGACAGCCTAGGTGGTCGCCCCCGGGGGGACCGGGGAAGATTGGCCGATGGTCGAGCCCGTGACGGTGTGGATGGTCCACCTCGGCAAAGGCGTCGAACCCGCCGAGGTCAAGGGCACCCTGACCCTTGGCGCCGCCGGCCTCGAGTTCACGGAACGGAAGAGCGGGATCGACGTCCTCTTCCGCTACGACTCCATCCGGCGGGCGAAACGGATCCGCGGGTCACCCGTCCTGCTGGTGGACTGGACCCGGGAGGGTACGTCGCGGCGAACCGCCTTCTACTTCTCGCAGCCCCCGCCGCTGCAGCCGACGACCAGATCGCCCACGATCGCGCCTCGCGGTCCCCTCGGCCCCTTCACCCGACCCACCCCGTCCAGACGTCAGGTCGCCCGGATGAACGTGGGGTACCTCCGCTCGACCAGCGCCGCCAAGAAGGACGTCCTGCGGGCGTGGGAACGGGAGGTCGCGGACCGGTCCCGGGGGACGAGCTAGCCGGCCGTGAGCACGGTCGCGTAGGTGCGGCCACGCGACCTGTGGAACTCGATCGTCCCGGCCCGCAGCGCGAAGAGCGTGTCGTCCCCGCCCTTGCCGACGCCGTCGCCGGGATGGATCCTGGTCCCCCGCTGGCGCACGATGACCGAGCCGGCGGTCACGACCTCACCGCCGAACACCTTCACCCCGAGTCGCTTCGAGGTGGAATCCCGCCCGTTGCGGGACGAGCCGCCGCCCTTCTTGTGCGCCATGGTCCGACGAGGCTACCAGCTACTCCGCGGACGCCGTCGCATCCGAGCCCTCGTCCGAGCCCTTCTTCTTCTTGGTCGGAGCCGACCGTCGCGCCCCCAGCTTCACCTCGGTGACCTCGAGCATGGTGAGGAGCTGGCGGTGCCCGGCCTTCCTGGCGTACCCGGACTTCGGCCGGTACTTGAACACCTTGACCTTGTCGCCCTTCTTCTCGCCGAGGGGCTTCGCGATGACGACCGCCTTCGCGGCCTCGGCGCCGACGTGGGTCTTCCCGTCGTCGTCGACGACGAGCAGGGGATGGAACTCCACCGTCTCGCCGTCGGCGACCAGCTTCTCCACCTCGATCACGTCGCCCGGCTGGACCTTCTGTTGCTTGCCGCCCGTCTTGATCACCGCGTACATCGATCCGCCCCCTCAGCTCTCGTCGTAGTTCACGAGGATGCCCCGTCCCTCGCACGTCGGGCACGTCTCCGAGAACGAATCGACCAGACCGCCGGACACGCGCTTCCGCGTGACCTGCATCAGCCCGAGGGGGCCGATCTCGAACACCTGGGACCGGGTCTTGTCGATCGCGAGGGCCTCGCGCATCGTGTCCTCGACCCTCCGCTTGTTCTGCTCGAGCAGCAGGTCGATGAAGTCGATCACGATGATCCCGCCGATGTCGCGCAGCCGAAGCTGACGCGCCACCTCGCGGGCGGCTTCCAGGTTCGTGTTGAGGACGGTCTCCTCGAGGTTCGTCTTGCCGACAGCCTTCCCCGTGTTCACGTCGACGATCGTCATCGCCTCGGTCTGCTCGATGATCAGGTAGCCGCCCGAGGGCAACCAGACCTTCCGATCGAGGGCCTTGTGGATCTGCTCGACGATCCGATGCTCCTCGAAGGCCGAGAGGGGTCCCCGGTGCAGCGTGACCTTGGACTCCAGGTCCGGCGCGACGTCCCGGACGTACTCCATCACCTTGTCGTGGACGCGCTGGGAATCCGTGACCAGCCCCCGGAACTCCTCGTCGGTGAAGAGGTCACGGACGACCCGCACGGTGAGCTCGGGCTCCTCGTACAGGACCGCGGGCGCCTTGGCCCTCTTCGCGGTCCTCTGGATCTGCTCCCAGAGCGCGGTGAGGCGCTCCAGGTCCTGGGTGATCTCCTCCTCCGAGGCGCCCTCGGCCGCGGTCCGGACGATGACCCCGTGGCCGGCGGGCTTCACCGCGTTCAGGATCGCCTTCAGGCGACGGCGGGCCTCCTCCGAGAGGCGCCGCGAGATCCCCGAGACGTCCTGCTCGGGGGCGAGGACGAGGAACCGGCCGGGGAGCGAGATCTGCGCCGTGAGCCGGGCGCCCTTGCCCCCCATCGGATCCTTCGTGACCTGCACCATCACGGCTTGCCCGGACTTCAGGACCTGCTCGATCCGGGGCGGCCGGCCCCCGTCCAGGTCCTCCGGCGAGTAGTTGACCTCGCCGGCGTAGAGGACCCCGTTGCGGCCGCGGCCGATGTCGACGAAGGCCGCCTCCATCCCCGGCAGGACGTTCTGGATCCGGCCGAGATAGACGTTGCCGACCATCGAATGGGCGCCCCGTCGGGTCACGTAGTGCTGGACGAGCACGTTCTCCTCGAGCACGGCGATCTGGTCCCGCTCGCCGTGCTCCGTGATGACCATCAGCTTGTCGGTGATCCTTGGCGGCGTGACCAGGGGCTCTCGCTGGCGCCGGTCCCGGCCGCGGCGGCCCCGTGCCCGGAGACCTCGGGTCGGCCCGCCCGACGCCACCTGCTCCTCCAGCGACTTCGGGCCGCGTGCCCGCGCCGGGCGAGCCGGCGCGGCGTCGGTTCCCGAGGTGGTTCCGGACTTCCCTCGCCCGCGGCCCCCACGGCGGCGCCTCCGTTTCGGCGTCGCGGCGCCGGCGCCCTCAGGCGACGCGGCGGCCTCGTCCGGGACGGCGTCGTCCCGCTGGCTGTCGGGGGTCTGTTCCCGGTCCTCCCGGGGCTCGGTGGCGGCGCCGCGACCCGCCCTGGAGCTGCCGCCGCGCGAGCGGCGCCGCTTCGTGGGTGGCCCGTCCTGCCGGGTCGCCTCCGCCGGCGCAGCGGCTTCGGCCGCCTCGGCGACCGTGGTCGTCGGTTCGGTCGAGGTGTCCCGCGCGGCGGATCCCCCGCGCCCGCGGCCGCCTCGGCCGCGGCCGCCTCTCCGGTGGCGGCTCGTGGTCGGCGTGCCGGTATCGGCAGACCCCTCGCCCCGACCACCTGCCTCGCGCTCCTCCGGCGTTCGCTCGGGGGCGCGCGTCGCCGGCTGGCCGGACGGCAACGTCGGCGTCTGGAAGATCGGGGGGAGCCCGCCCGCGGTCGTCGCCTGACGCGGCGCCGCTTCGGTCTCGTGGTCCATCGTTACTCCCTTCGCTCGGAGCGAGGGGGCAGTCCGGACCCGGAACGGGCGGCCGCAGGATCGCGGCGGTGCGCGGCGATCGATCTCCGGCCCGCGCTGCGGCGTTCGCCGCGCGGCGGGCTCGAGGCCATGTCGTGCAACGTTCGTCCTCGTCCGGGGCCGCGCCGCCTGCCTGACGCCCTCTCGAAGGTCGTCGGCGGCGTCGCGTGCCACCTCGCTCGCTGGTTTCCCCGCTCGGGCGGCGCCTGCCGGCTGCCTGCCCGGGTGGGCACGTCTGTGTTCAGGATAGCAGCCCACCTGCGGTGCACGACGCAGGCGAAGCTTGGGCGCCGTCGGCTGGCGTGCCATCGGCCTCCCCCTCCTCATCGAGCGATCCTCGTTCTGAGCTAGTCCTTCCTAGCTAGGAACCGGCTGCTCACGTCCCCCTGGGGGAACCCGGCAGGCGCGGGATACCGGTCGGCCGCCCGGGATGCCGACACTTCCACGGATGGCGCTCGACATCCTTCCCCAGGTTCCTGCCGCCCGTCCCCAGATCCGCGTGGCCGTCGTGGACGACAACCCCGGCTTCCGCGAGACGCTGGCCTCCCTGTTGCGGACCGAGGATCTCGTGGTCGTCGGCGCGACCGGGAGCGGATCGGACGCCGTGAGCCTCGTCCGGTCCACGGAGCCAGACGTCGTCCTGATGGACGTCCGGATGCCGGAGATGAACGGGATCGAGGCCACCCGGCTGCTGAAGTCCGCCTTCCCCGACGTCGGCATCGTCGCCCTCACGGGCGTCGACGACCAGGACGCCGTCCGGGAGATGCTCGTCGCTGGCGCGTCCTCCTACGTGCTGAAGGACTCCGACAGCGAGGAGATCTTCCACGCGATCCGGCAGGCGGCGGCCGGGGGCGGCGTGATCTCCTCGGAGGTCACGCCGCGCGTGATCGGCGAGCTGACGGAGGCCCTCGAGCGGGAGCGACGCCGGGCCCGTCAGCTGGAGATCGCGCAGGAGGCCCTGTTGGAACGGGCGGCCCGGCGGCACGAGCTGGTCAGCCGCCTCGGACACGAGCTGCGCACGCCCGTCACCGTGATCCTCGGCATGGCCCAGACGCTCTCGAAGGGGACCGGGTCGGAGGACCAGCGCCAGGAGATGCTCAGCGCCCTCGTGATGCGTGCGCAGAGCCTCGCGCGCCTCGTCTCCCGCCTCGAAGGCGTCGTGGAGGCGGGGCTGACGGAGTATACGGACGTGACCGACGTGGCGATGGAGGTCGCCGCCAGCTCGCCCCGAGTCCAGGTCGAGGCGCCCAGCCGGCCCGTGCTGGCCACGCTCAACCGGGTGGCCGCCAGGCGGATCCTCGAGGAGCTCGTCGAGAACGGGCTCGAGTTCTCCGAGGACGGAGCGCGCGTGATCATCCGGATCGAGGAGACGCCTGGCGCGGTCGAGGTCCGGGTGATCGACCGGGGGCCCGGGATCGCCGAGGACGCGTTCGAGCGGATCTTCGAACCGCTCGAGCAGGCGGAGGAGCTCCACACGAGGACCCATCCCGGGGTGGGCCTCGGTCTCACCGTGGCGAGGATGTCCGCGAGGGCGATGGACGGCGAGGTCACGCTGGAGTCGACCGACGCCCGCGGGTCGGTGTTCCTGTGGCGGGTCTCGACCGCACCCGCCGTCCCGTCCGCTACTTGAACCGGCGCATGTGCACGTTCAGCAGGATCCCCACGCCGATGCAGCTCGCGAGCATCGAGCTGCCCCCGTAGGACAGGAACGGGAGGGGGATCCCCGTGATCGGCATGATGCCGATCACCATGCCGATGTTCACGAACATCTGGATCGCGAACATCGTCGCGACCCCGGTCGCGAGGTACGTCCCGAAGGGATCCTTCGACAGGAAGGCGATCCGGATGGCTCGCCAGAGCAGGAGCGCGTACAGGGTCAGCACGAACACCGCGCCGACGAACCCGAACTCCTCTCCGGCGACGGTGAAGATGAAGTCCGTGTGTTGCTCGGGGACGTAGTCGAGGGTCGTCTGGCGGCCGTGCAGGTACCCCTGGCCGAACAGCCCACCGCTGCCCACCGCGATCTCCGCCTGATCCAGGTTGTACCGGACGTCCGCGGGCGTGTTCTCCCGATCGATGAAGGCTCGGAGCCGGTCGAGCTGGTACGCCTTCACCACGCCCAGCTGGAACGCGGCCGCGATGAGGACGAGGCAGATCACGACCAGGGCCCCCAGATGGCGGCCGCTGATCCCGGCCACGAGGAACATCGCCGCGGTGACCGCCACCATGACGATCGACGTGCCGATATCCGGCTGGATGAAGACCAGGATCAGCGGCAGGAGCGCGACGGCGCACAGCCGGATCACGTCCTGCGCCGTCGGCGCGACGTGCTTCAGCTCGGAGAGGCTCGCCGCGAGCATGACGATCAGCCCCAGCTTCGCGAACTCCGAAGGGGTCACCTGGAATCCGCCCACCTCGAACCATCGCTGCGCCCCCGCCGCGGTCGAGCCGAGGAACGGCAGGCGAACCAGCAGGAGCGCGATCACCACGCCGACGTAGATGAACCCGGCGTAGACCTTCAGGAACCGGTAGTCGAACGTCGCCATCGCGAGCAGGACGACGACACCGATCGCCGCCGTCACCATCTGCTTGTTGACCCGGAGGAACGGGTCCAGGTGGTCCTGGCGGAGGGTCTGGTTCGTCGCGGAGTAGAGGAGGAAGAACCCCGTCACGAGCAGGATCGCCGAGACGGTCAGCAGCAGCGGGTCGATGTGCCTGATCGGTCGGCGTTCGTCCGCGTAGACACGTCCGGCGACGAGGTCCATCAGTCCACCTGCTCCCCCAGCTCGGGCCCGGCGCACGGCGTCCGGTAGATGCGGCTCATGATGTTCCGCACGATGGGCGCGGCCGTCTCCGCACCGAACCCGCCCTGCTCGACGGTCGCCACCACGACGTACTCGGGCTTGTCGGCCGGCACGATGCCCGCGAACCACGAGGTGTCCTGCGACGGCGGCCGCTCCGCGGTCCCCGTCTTCCCGGCGACGTCCAGCGGGCAGCCCTCGAAGACCGACGACGCCGTGCCGCCGGTGGTCACGCCCCGCAACGCTTCGCGGATGTAGTCGAGCTGAGCCTTGGGGTACGGGAGCGGCGTGCAGGCGCCTCCCACCTTCCGCACGACGTGGCCGTCGCCGTCCTGGATCCTCGAGACGAGGTGCGGCCGGCACAGCTTCCCGGTGGCGAGCGCCGAGTAGGCCCGGGCCACCTGCAGCGGGGTCGCCTTCATCTCGCCGGCCCCGATGGCGAGGAGGATGTCGATCCCCGGGATCCAGCCGTCCGGGTACCGGGCATGGTTCTGCGCCACGTAGTTCCGATCGGGCACGGTGCCCGTCGCTTCGGCAGGGAGGTCGACCCCGCTCTCCCGCCCGAAACCCCACAGCTTGACGCGCCGCTGGAGCTCCTGCTTGTTCGTCTGGGCGTCGAGGAAGTAGAAGTCGCTCCCCCACCCGTAGTACTGCGTGTCGCAGGAGATCTTGAGGCCCTGCGCGATCGACAGCGTCCCCGAGCTGTGCCCGTCCCAATTGTGGAACACCGTGCCTGACTCGTCGCCGGGATGGACGTACTCGGCGGGGCAGTCGTAGTAGCCCCCGGTCGTCGCGAGTCCCTCCTTGAGGGCGGCGAGCGCGACGAACGGCTTGAAGGTCGACCCGGGTCCGTACGTGATCTGCGTCGCGCGGTTCAGCATGGGCGCGGCGCGGCTCTCGAGCAGCAGGGACCGCTGCGCCTCGCTGAGCCCCCGCACGAACCAGCTCGGTCGGAACGTCGGCCACGACGCCATCGCCACGACCCCGCCGGTGTTGGGGTCCAGCACCACCACGGAGCCTGCGTTGGCCACGAGGCTCCGCCCGGTGCTCTCGTCGAAGACGGTCCTCGCCCGTTGGATCCCCGCGAACAGCTCGTCCTCGACGATCCGCTGGACGTCGAGGTCGAGCGACAGCACCACGTCGTCGCCGGGCTGGGGCGGCTTGGGGTCGAACTCCCTCAGGACCTCTCCGTCGGAGTTCACGAGGAACCGCTCCTCCCCCGGCGTCCCCCGGAGCCAGCGTTCGTACGTGGCCTCGACCCCCGCCTTGCCGACCAGATCGGAGGGGCCGTAGCCGGAGAACCGCTTCTGGCCCAGCTCTTGGGCGTTGATCTGACCGACCCACCCGAGCAGGTGCGCGGCCAGCTGCCCGTGCGGGTAGCTCCGGACGCTCTGCTCGACGACCTGGACCCCCTGGAACTTCTCGGGCTGCTCCCGGACCTTGAAGTACACGGGCTCCGGCACGAACTCGGCGACCGGCACCGGCTGGTAGCTGTAGAAGAGCTTCGTCTCCAGTTCCTCGCCCAGATCCTGCGCGGGCTCGCCGAGGATCTCGGAGAGGTTCGCGAGGGTCGCCTCGGCCTGGTCCCCGAGCTCGTCCCGGTTGATGCGCACCTCGAGGCTGATGCGGTTGTGGACGAGGCGACGGCCGTCCCGATCGAGGATGTCCCCCCGCAGGGCGTCGGTGGCCACCGTCCGCAGGGAGTTGTCGCGGGCCTCGAGGTCGTGCTGCGGCCCCGCGAGCACCTGGAGGAACCACAGGCGGGTGGACAGGGCCACGAACATGAAGGCGACCACCGCGCCGAGGATCTTCAGCCGGGAGCCCGCTCTGTCCATCTAGAAGCGCACCACCCGTCCCGCATGGGGCGCCGCGGCGGCGCGACGCAGCACCGGGTAGAAGATCGGCGTCAGGACGGCGCCGTAGACGGCGGTGAGGAGGACGACCTTCGCGACGTAGCCGAAGGGCCCCTCCTCCTCGCCGAGCAGGAACGCCACCGCCTGGTGGAAGGCGACGCCGCCGGCGGTCCCCAGCGCCACCAGGACGGCGGGCAGCAGCGGGGACGGCGAGGTGATGTATTGGCGGGCGAGCCCGACCGTGTAGCCGAGCATCGTGAGCGTGAGCGCCGTGATCCCCTTCGGCATGTTCAGCATGAAATCCTGGGCGAGACCGCTGACGAACCCTACGACGGCGCCCTCGGCCGGGCCCTGCAGCGCCGCGAAGACGACGGTCACGAGGTAGAGGAGCTCGGGCCGCACCCCCAGCAGCGTGATCTCGGGGAACACCGTCGTCTGGAGCAGGAGGGCGGTCACGATCACCGCCACGAGCACCGCGACGCGTCTCACGACGCCCCCTCCTGCCGGCGGCTCCCCTTCGCCAGCACCAGCACGTATTGGAGCGTGGAGAAATCGACCGCGGGCCGGACCGTCACGAAGGTCTCGACCGAGTCGGGCTCGCTGAACGCGCGAGAGACCGTCCCGATCAGCAGCCCCGGCGGGTAGATGCTCGGCTGGCCCTCGATCTCGTACCCCAGGGTGAAGACAGGTTCGGGTCGGCTCTGGCCGATCTGGATCCCCGGCGCGAGCAGGTCCATCCGCATGTCCTCCTCGCCCCGACCCTCCACGATCCCCGCCTCCTGGGACGTCGAGAGCTTCCCGGCGACCGCGAAGTCTCGGTCGATCACCAGCTGGACGACGGACGAGATCGGCGTGACCCGCACGACCCGACCCACCAGCCGTGCCGCCTCCGCGGTGCCCGTGACGACCGGCATGTCCACCGCGATCCCGTCGTCCGAGCCGCGGTCGATCGTGACGGTCCACTCGAAGTTCGAGACCCCGCTGCCGATCACTCGCGCGGCGATCGTATGGCGCAGGGTGACCTGGAGCCCGAGGAGCTGCTCGAGGCTCTCGATGCGTTGCTCGAGCTCCGCGTTCGACTGCGCCTCTGTCCGGAGGTCCCGGAGCTGCTCTTCGAGCGCCTCGTTCCGGCTCGCGAGGGACGGGAGGTCCCCCAGGCTGGTGAAGAAGTTGCCGATCGGCTGGACCACGCTCGACACCGCTCGCTGCATCGGCGCGAGCGCGCTGCTCACGGCCCGTCCGGCCGCCGCCAGCGGGCCCTGCTCGCCGGCGCGGTAGTCGAGCGTGATGATCGCGAGCGACGCCGCGACCAGCGACACGACGAGGAGCCGGGCGGAGCGGGAACGCTGCCGGATGACCACGGCGGCGGGCTACCGCCGGTTGCCCGAGCTCACCAAGACCCGTTGCAGGACCTCGAACTCCTCGAGGCACTTCCCCGAGCCGAGCACGACCGCTTGCAACGGCGTGTCGGCGATGCGGACCGGCATCCCGGTCTCGTGTCGCAGGCGCTTGTCCAGGCCGCGCAGGAGGCCGCCACCGCCCGTGAGCATGATCCCACGGTCCATGATGTCGGCCGCGAGCTCGGGCGGCGTCCGGTCCAGGGTGGTCTTGATGGCATCGATGATCGCGTTCACCGGCTCCTCGATCGCACGACGGATCTCCTCGGCGGCGATCGTGATCGTCTTCGGCAGGCCGGAGACGAGATCCCGGCCCTTGATCTCGGCGACCAGCTCCTCCGGCATCGGGTAGACGGAGGCGATGGCGAGCTTGATCGCCTCCGACGTTCGCTCCCCGAGGAGGAGCGAGTACTCCTTCTTGACGTGCTGGATGATCGCCTCGTCGAGCTCGTCGCCGCCGATGCGGATCGACGTCGACGTGACGATCCCGCCGAGTGAGATCACGGCGACCTCGGTCGTGCCGCCGCCGATGTCGACGACCATGTTGCCGGTCGGCTCGTGGATCGGCAGCCCGGCGCCGATCGCGGCCGCCATCGGCTCCTCGATGATGTAGGCACGGCGGGCGCCGGCCGCGATCGTCGCCTCCTCGACCGCGCGCTGCTCCACGCCGGTGATGCCCGACGGGACGCAGACGACCACGCGCGGTTTCGCGAGGAGCCGGCGCTTGTGGACCCGCTGGATGAAGTAGCGGAGCATCTTCTCCGTGACGTCGAAGTCGGCGATGACGCCGTCCTTGAGGGGGCGAACGGCCTGGATGTGGGAGGGGGTCCGGCCGATCATCCGCTTGGCCTCGGCGCCCACGGCAAGGATGGCTCCAGTAAGGGTGTTGAGCGCGACGACCGACGGCTCGTTCAGGACGACGCCCCGCCCGCGCACGTACACGAGCGTGTTCGCCGTTCCGAGGTCGACCGCCATGTCGCGACCAAGGAACCCCAGCACCCCCTCCGTCCCCTGTGCTCGGGGCGTGGGGGAAGAAGCTCTCTGAACCCTCTCGGCCATGGGCTCGGGGGTGATTGAACAGGACATGCCCGCCGCTGGCAACTCGGCCGGCCGGCCGTCACCGCCTACGGGGCGATGTTCTGGTTCACGCGGAACAGGTTGTCGGGGTCGTACGCCCGCTTCACCTCGACGAGGCGATCGTAGTTCCCCTTGTAGTTGTCCCTGATCCGAGCCTGGTCGTCCTCCGCCATGAAGTTGACGTAGCCGCCGGCCTCCGACAGCGGCGCGGTCGCGTCGTAGTAGCCCCGCACCCAGGCGATGTTCGCCTCGTTCTCGGCGGGATCAGGCCACATGCCGGCGATCACGGTCGCGAAGTTCGCGTCCCGGTACGCGAAGGCGGTCGCATCGGGCGCCACCCGGTGGCACGCGCCGTTGATCGGGTAGATGTGCACGGTCGAGTTGACGGCCGGGACGTTGGGACCGTGCTTCAGGTGCGCTTCGATCGCGTCGTCGGTCAGCTCCTTGACGAAGTTCGCCTTCCAGTAGTGCTGCAGTCCCGGCGGCACGAGGCCGTCGAAGGCGCTGTTGAGCGCGGGGTACGGCATCGGCCCCACGTGCTCGGCGACGACCGGGGCGACGTCGTGCAGCGGCTTCAGCATCCGCTCCCCTTCGTCGACCGGTCCCGCCCAGCAGGCGACGAACGCGAGGAACGTGTCGCCGTGACGATCCTCCGGGATGAACGGCAGCGGTGGCGCGATCTGCCAGGCGGGGAAGCCGCCGAACTCCTCGGGGGCGTCCATGATGAACTCGCGGTACCACCGCAGCACGTCGGCCGCGCGGTCCACCTCGAAGAACATCGGACCGCCGTAGATCTCCGCGATCGGATGGAGCCGGAACTCGAGCGACGTGACCACGCCGAAGTTGCCCCCGCCGCCGCGGAGCGCCCAGAAGAGGTCGTCGTGTTCGCGTTCGCTGGCCGAGAGCGTTCGGCCGTCCGCCGTCACGACCTCGGCGGACAGGAGGTTGTCGCACGAGAGACCGGCTCCGCGCGCCAGGTAGCCGATGCCGCCGCCCAGGGTCAACCCGCCGACCCCGGTCGTCGAGATGATCCCTCCGGTGGTCGCGAGCCCGTGGGCGTGGGTGGCATCGTTGAAGACGCCCCACGTCGCGCCGCCCTGGGACCGGGCGGTGCGAGCGCCGGCGTCGACATCGACCCCGCGCAGTCCCGAGAGATCGATCACGACGCCGTCGTCCACCGTGCCGAAGCCCGGAACGCTGTGCCCTCCTCCTCGAACGGCGAGGGCCAGCCCGTTCTCGCGCGCGTGGTTCACCGCCGCCACGACGTCGTCGGTGCTCGCGGCGCGGACGACGACGGCCGGCCGGCGGTCGATCATGGCGTTGTAGACGGCTCTGGCCTCGTCGTAATCGGGATCGTCGGGCCCGACGACCTGCCCCTCGGCCTTC
>JBIOTM010000108.1:0-6938 GCA_044865955.1 Actinomycetota bacterium
CGGGCCGATCACCTGTGACGTCTACTACTGCCGAACGTTCGCGGCGCCCGACCTGGACGCCGACGTCGGACGGCACGAGCTCCTGGTGGTCGAGAGCGCCGGCAGCATCGTGGGGCTCGGGATGTACACCCTCGGGGTCGTCGACGGCCCGGCCGGTGACGAGCCCGGCATCGTCCGGATCGAGGTCGGCGAGCCGGACGATCCGGCGGGCGGCTTCGTGACCGGTGAGCCCGTCACCCTGTACGCCGGTGGGGACGAAGGCTGGTCGTACCGGTTGAGCTGCGAGGACCGGCCCGAGGGGCGGGTCCTGGTCGCCGCGTCGGCCTACCGCGAGGTCGACTCGAGCGGTCCGGTCGTGATCCACGAGACGACGCTCGCCTACGGGGAGCTCCGGATGATCGTCGTCGACGTAGTCGAGCACGAGGAGCCGGTCAGCGACGACCCCCTGGGCCCGCAACCGGACGACCTCTGCGGGACAGCGATCCCGCGGATCTAGGAAGAGGTCTCCGTCAGGCCGAGGACGAGCTCGTTCAGCAGGAGCATCCCACGCTCGGTCGGGACGAGGTGGCCGTCGTCGCGGACGAGGAGGCCGCTCTCGAGGTAGGGCGCCGCCCGGTCATCTTCGACCCAGCTCGACGGGATCCCCTCGAGGATGCGGAGGCGGAGGAACACCTCCTCGAGATAGGCGTCGGAGGGCTCCAGCTCTTCCGAGCCACCCTCCGGCACCACGCCGGACTCGACGAGCGTGAGGTACTCCTCGGGGGGACGGACGTTCCACCACCGCCGGCCGTCCCGGTACCCGTGCGCGCCGGCGCCCAGCCCGACGTACGGCCGCCGCTCCCAGTACCCGAGGTTGTGGCGGCACTCGTGGCCGGGCTTCGCCCAGTTCGACACCTCGTAGTGGACGTAGCCCGCGTCGCCCAGCAACAGACAGGCAGTCTCGAACATCTCCGCCTGGGTATCCGGATCGGACGCGGGCGTCTCGCCGCGGGCCACCTGCCGGCCCAGCGGCGTGGCCGGCTCGATCGTGAGCGCGTACGCGCTCACGTGCTCCGGCGCGAGCGCGATCGCCTCCTCCAGCGTGCGCTCCCACGACCCGACGCTCTCCCCCGCGGCGCCATAGATCAGGTCGAGGTTCACGTTGTCGTACCCGGCCGCCCGCGCCGCGGCGAACGCGCGGCGCACCGCCTCGGGCTGATGGATCCGTTCCAGCGCCGCCAGCACCGTCCGGTCGAACGACTGCGCGCCCATCGACAGCCTTCGGTAGCCCGCCCCCAGCAGTCCCTCGAGCTTCCCCTCGTCGACCGTGTCCGGGTTCGCCTCGATCGTGACCTCGGCGTCCGGGGCGACGGCGAACCGGGAGCGCAGCCGCGCCAGCACCGCCTCGAGGTCGGCCACCTCCAGCGTGGTCGGGGTCCCGCCGCCGAGGAACACGCTCGCGACCTCGACGCCCTCCCACGCCGGCGCCGCCAGCTCGGCCTCACGCAGCAACGCCGAGACGTACCGCGACCGCAGGTGATCGATCCCCGCGTACGCGTTGAAGTCGCAGTACCCGCACCGGGTCAGGCAGAACGGCACGTGGACGTAGATCCCGGCGGGCTCGGCGATCCCGCTCACCTCTTCCTCGCTCCCTCCTTCACGCGCAGCGCCGCGATGAACGCCTCCTGCGGCACGTCCACACGGCCCACCTTCCGCATCCGCTCCTTGCCCTTCTTCTGGGTCTCCAGGAGCTTCCGCTTCCGGGTGATGTCGCCGCCGTAGCACTTGGCCAGCACGTCCTTGCGCTTCGCCTTCACGGTCTCCCGCGCGACGATCTTCGATCCGATCGCGGCCTGGATCGCCACGTCGAACAGCTGCCGAGGGATCAACCCCTGGAGCCGCTCGACCATCTGCTTCCCGTAGGCGTACGCCTTCTCCCGGTGCACGATCGTGCTGAACGCGTCGACCGGCTCGCCGTGCAGCAGCACGTCGACGCGCACGAGGTTGGCCTCCTGGTAGCCCCACGGCTCGTAGTCGAGCGACGCGTAGCCCCGCGTCTTCGACTTCAGCTGGTCGAAGAAGTCGAACACGATCTCCGCCAGCGGCAGCACGTAGTGGACCTCGGCGCGCTCCGGCGTGAGGAAGCTCGTGTCGACGAGCTCGCCTCGCCGCGACTGGCAGAGGTCGAGCACCGCCCCCAGGTAGCCCTTCGGCGTGATCACCGTCGCGAACACGACCGGCTCCTCCACCCGCTCGTACGTGCCCGCGGCAGGCATCTCGGCGGGGTTGTGCACGACGATCGTCTCGGTCCCTCGGATCACGTGGAACTCGACGTTGGGCGCCGTCGCGATCAGCTCCAGGTCGAACTCGCGCTCGAGGCGCTCCTTCACGATGTCCATGTGGAGCAGCCCCAGGAACCCGACCCGGAACCCGAACCCGAGCGCCTGGGAGGTCTCCGGCTCGTAGCTGAGGGCGGAGTCGGAGAGCTTGAGGCGGTCCAGGGCGTCGCGGAGCTCCGAGTAGTCGCCGCCCTCGTTCGGGAACAGGCCGGACCAGACCATCGGCTTCGGCTCGCGGTAGCCCGGCAGGGGTTCCCGCGCGCCGTGCTTCCCGGCCAGCGTGATCGTGTCCCCCACCTTCGCCTGGTGGACGTCCTTGAGGCCGGTGACGAGGTAGCCGACCTCGCCCGGGCCGAGCCGGTCGACCGGGGTCGCCTCCGGCGCCATCACGCCGGCCTCCTCGGCATCCGACTCGACGCCGGTGGCCATCAGCCGGACCCTCGCGCGGCTCGGGAGCTCGCCCTCGTGCACGCGGACGTACGTGATGACCCCGCGGTAGAGGTCGAAGGCGGAGTCGAAGATGAGCGCGCGGAGCGCCTCCGACGGATCGCCGACCGGCGGCGGGACCCGCTCGATCACCGCGCCGAGCAGGTCCTCGACGCCCTCGCCGGTCTTGGCCGAGATCTTGAGGATGTCGTCCGGGTCGCGGTCGAGGAGCTCGGCCAGCTCCTTGGCCCGGAGGTCGGGTTCGGCGGCCGGCAGGTCGATCTTGTTCAGGGCCGCCACGATCGCGAGGCCGGCGTCCCGCGCGAGGTGGAAGTTGGCGAGCGTCTGGGCCTCGAGTCCCTGGGCCGCGTCGACCAGCAGGACCGCGCCTTCGCACGCCTCGAGGGATCGCGACACCTCGTACGTGAAGTCGACGTGGCCGGGGGTGTCGATCAGGTTCAGCTCGTAGCCGTCGTGGCTGAGGCGGACCGCCTGCGCCTTGATCGTGATCCCCCGCTCCCGCTCGAGGTCCATCTTGTCGAGGTACTGGGCCCGCATGTCGCGGCCCTCGACGGTGTGGGTGAGTTCCAGCAGCCGGTCGGCCAGCGTCGACTTGCCGTGGTCGATGTGCGCCACGATGCAGAAGTTCCGGATGCGGGAGACGTCCACGAGGCCTCCAATGGTACGTGCGGCATGGTTCGGGCCGGACGAACGGAACCCGCTGGTAGACTGCGCGTTCCCATGGCGAACATCCGGTCACAGATCAAGCGCAACCGCCAGAACGCGAAGCGTCAGGAGCGGAACAAGGCCGTTCGCACGGCGCTCAAGACGTCCACGAAGAAGGCTCGGGCGGCCGCCGCATCGGGCGACGTCGACGAGGCCATCGCCCGGCAGCGCGAGGCGGCCAGGGCGCTGGACAAGGCCGTGAGCCGCGGCATCGTGCACGAGCGGACCGCGGCCAGACGGAAGAGCCGTCTGGCGAAGGCCGCCAACCCGGCGGGGGCCGCCGAGTAACCACCCCGGCAGGCTTCAGCCCGCGGCGATCGCCGCGACCAGACCCGGCATCACGACGTCGCCCGAGGCGCCCGACTTGAGCGCCCGGTCCGCGTCGGTGATCCGGTCGTGGAGGCTCACCAGCTGCTCCAGGGAGAAGTTCCGAGCCTGCTGCTGGTACCGCCTGGCCTGCCAGTCGAAGCGGAGCCCCGCCTCCCTCGCCACCTGCGCCGGCGGCATCCGTTCCGGCAGGGACCGGACCTTCAACAGGTCCCGCAGGCGGGCGGAGATCCCGCCGAGCACCATGATGGCGTCGTCGCCGCCCTCCTCGATCGCGCGGAGCGACCGGATCGCGCCGGGGAGGTCCCTGCCGAACGCCCGGTCGCACAGATCCCACGTCTTCTGCTCCCCGAGCCCGCGGAACTGCCGGGCGACCTCGGCCGTCCCCACCCGTTGCCCCGGGAACGCGGCCTGCAGCTGCTGCACCGCCGCGACGAGCTGCCCGGGGTCCGGACCGAGCGCCTCCACCAGCGCTCGGGCCCCGGGCATCGCGAGCTCGAACCCCTCCTCCTTCGCCCGGGCGACCAGCCAGGGTTCGAGCTCCCTCCGGGTGACCTCCACCTTCCGGATCTCGCCCCGGCCCTCCACGAGCTTCTGGAGGCCCACCGGGAGCTTTCCCCGCTCGGCGATCGTGCAGCAGACGATCAGCGTCGCATCGGGATCGGGGGCCTCGAGGTACGTCGCGAGCTCCTGGAGCGCCTCCTTGGGGAGCGATCGAGCCTCGCTCACGAGGAGGGCTCGGGGCTCGCCGAACAGCGACGGCGTCGCGAGGCCCTGGAGCTCGCCGCCGTCCCACTCGGCGCCGTCCACCTCGGTCGCCCGCAGGTCCCCGAGCAGGCCCATCGCCGCCTCCCGCAACAGGTAGGCGTCCTCGCCCCACAGCAGGGTCACGGGTGGACGGCGGCCGGCCATCGCTCCGACTGTACCGTGAGGGTGGGACCGCCGAAGCTCACCGTGATCGTGCCGACGCGATCGGTTCGCCACACCTCGGCTCCCGTCTCGAGCAGGGCGTCCAGGGTCGACGGGACCGGATGGCCGTAGTCGTTCTCCCCCACCGACACGATCGCAACGTCGGCGCCGACGGCATCGAAGAACCCGTCGAGCGAGGTGGCCGCGCCGTGGTGGGGAACCTTCAGCACGTCCGCGCGGAGGTCCACGCCCTCGTCGAGGAGCACCTGCTGCGCGGGCTCTTCCGGCTCGCTCGCGATCAGGACCACGTCTCCGAGGTAGGTCGCGCGGATCACGAGCGCGTCGTTGTTCGCGTCCGACTCGGTCCCGAGCCAGCATCGGTCCGGGGACAGGACGTCCAGCCGCAGCGAGCCCAGGACGAACGAGTCGCCGGCCCGCGGGTTCCGTTCCCGGACCCCCTCGTCGTGGATCGCGCGGTCGAGGTCAGCCTGCAGGGGCGAGGCGTCCGGGCACCCCGGCTGGAGGATCAGCCCGACCGGCAGGCGCGCGAGCACCGCCGGAAGCCCGACGATGTGGTCGGCGTGGGGATGGCTCGCCACGACGACGTCCAGCCGTCTGACCCCGACCGCGGCGAGCTCCATGGCGACCTGGTCCTCGTCCGGGCCGCCGTCGAACAGGACCGTCGCACCCTCCGGCGTGGTGAGGAGCGCGGCGTCGCCCTGCCCCACGTCGAAGAAGCGGACGGTGAGTCCCGACGGGGGCCCGCTCCCCAGGGCCGACGCCCAGACCACGAGCGGGAGGGCGGCGACCGCGATCGCGGTCGCCGCCCTCGGCGGTCGCCATCGGGTTCGGATCCAGACAACGAGGCCGATCACGACGAGCGAGCCCACGACCAGGGCGACCGGCCCGCCCCGCGAGGTGAGGTGCCCGACCGGGGCCTTGCCGAGGCGATCGGCCACGAGCTCCAGCCCTCGCATCGGCAGGAGGGCGAGGGCCCCGATCACCGTTCCGAGCGGGAGCCACAGCAGCCCGACGCCGGACGCCAGGGCACCGAGGAGGAGGGCGGGCGCGACCGAGGGGAAGGCCAGCAGGTTCGCCGGCAGCGTGACCAGCGGGACGTCGCCGAACCGAGACAGGAGGACCGGCGTGACGCCGAGCTGTGCCGCCGCCGTCGCCCCGGCCGCGATCGCGAGGGGTCTTGGCACGAAGCCCGGGCACCGCTCGGCGAGCGGTGACGCCAGCGCGACCATCCCCGCCGTCGCGGTGACCGAGAGCTGGAAGCCCACCGACCAGATCAACCAGGGATCGAGGACCAGCAGGGCGAGCACCGCGGCGGACAGGATCGAGCCCGTCGTCCGCGGCCTGCCCAGCAGCACCCCGACGAGCGCGAGCCCCGCCATCATCCCGGCCCGCAGGACGGATGGCTCCGCCCCCGTGAGGACCGTGAAGAACGCGACCGTCCCGAACCCCGCCGCGAACCGGGGCCAGCGCGAGAGCCGGAGCAACGCCGCCGCCGCGAGAACGGGCGCCAGCACCATCGCCACGTTCTCGCCCGAGACGACGAGCAGGTGGCTCAGGCCGGCCGCCCGGAAGTCCCGCTCGAGTCCCGGGTCGAGTCCCGAGTCGTCACCGAGGACGAGCCCGAGGAGCAGCCCGGCCTCCTTCGCCGGGAACACCCGACGGATCGA
The DNA here is from genome assembly GCA_044865955.1 of Actinomycetota bacterium. Lineage (GTDB taxonomy): Bacteria > Actinomycetota > UBA4738 > UBA4738 > HRBIN12 > JAJNBA01. Next base: position 6,395 of record JBIOTM010000108.1, read on the forward strand.
CCGTCCGACGGCCTCGCGCGTCGCCTGGGTCGCGCGGACGAAGGGGTTCGCGGCCGGTCCGAGCCGACCGAAGCCGTCGACCTGCAGCTGCGCCGGGATCCCCTTGTGTCGGAGTGCCTCGGCGAAGCCGGCATCGTCGGGGACTCGGAGGATCCCCTCCAGCAGGACCCGATCGCCGCGTCGAGCGTGCGGCACCGCTCCGTCGCCGCTCACCCAGATCGCCGAGCGCAGCGCCGCGGCGCCGTCCCGCCACTCCACGGTCCGCACGTGCGCCTGCGCCGACCACCCGAACGAGGACTCGCTCGGGTCGGTGGCGAGCGTCGCCTCGACCGTGACGCGCTCGGGGGCGAGTCGCGCGAGCAGGGACGCGTCGAGGCCTCGATCGCGCACCCCGGCCCAGCCGATGCCGAGGGCGAGCACCGCGACGATCGCGGAGGCGGTGGCGGCGATGGGCGCGCGGCCGATCGCGACCCGGGTGGGAGCGATCGGCCGGACCGCGTCCGGTTGCGGGGGCAGGAGGCGCGCGCGGGCCAGCGGCCCCGGG
>JBIOTM010000109.1:0-2757 GCA_044865955.1 Actinomycetota bacterium
GGTGGTGTTCGGGGGCCATGCTCATGGGTGCAACGCCTCCTTCGCCGCTCGCTGCGGCACCAGCGTTCCGTGGAGGGATATCCCCACTCCTGCAGGGCTGCAAACATCGACCGGAGGCGCCGGCCGGTTGCTAGACTGCGCCGGGCCTCTAGCTCAATCTGGCAGAGCAACGGACTCTTAATCCGCAGGTTCGGGGTTCGAGTCCCCGGGGGCCCACCGATCGATGTCGTGTTCCGGGTGATGCTGGACGTTCCGGCGTCCCTGATGCTTGACGGAGCTCCGGTTGATCCTTGACGCCGGATCCGGCTGATCCTTGACGGTGGCTCCGGCTGATGCTTGATACCGCCCATCTCGTCCCGAGGGAGGTGGGCCGTGCTGGTGGAGCCCAGCGTCATGGAACAGCGGTATCAGGCCGTGCTCGCGGTGGTCCAGGACGGCTGGAAGGTCGTCGAGGTCGCCGCGCGTCTCGGCGTCTCGCGGCAGAGCGTCCACGCCTGGATCGCCCGCTACGAGAACGGGGGTCTTCGCGGCCCTGGCCGACCGATCGGGACCTCCCCGAGAGACGGACCAGGAGCTCGGACGCACTCGGACGGCTACGCGACCGGCTCGCGGACCCCGACCACGTTGAACGCGATGACCGGCCGCCGGAACCCTCTGAGCGTGAACTCGCCGACGGGCTCCACGTCGACGTGCTCCTCGACCTCGGCGAGGAGACGCTGGGCGATCAGGACCTGGCCCGCGGTGGCCTCGTCGGCCAGCCGCGACGCGAGATTCGTCACCGAGCCGATGGCCGCGTAGTCGGAGCGACCTTCGAAGCCGACCTCGCCGCAGGTCGCATGGCCCAGCGCGATGCCGGCGCCGACGTCGAGGTCGTAGCCGCGCTTCCGCCACTGCGGCGTCAGCTCCGCCATCTCTTCGCGGAGTGCGCAGCCGAGCCGCACAGCCCGTAGTGCCGCGTCGGGCACCTCCACCGGGTCGTTGAAGAAAAGCTGGACGCCGTCGCCCTCGAGGAAGCCCACCGTGGCGTCGAACCGTCGGACGAGACCGCCGACCACGCCGTGGAATTCGCGCAGGACCCGCATGAGCTCCTCCGGTTCGACCGCGTCGACGAAGCTCGTCCATCCCCGAAGATCGGCGAACAGCATCGCGACCTCGCGACGATGGCTGCGCAGGACCGCCTCGTCGTCGGAGGAGACGATCGCGTCCGCGAGCTGTGGTGACAGGAACCGCCTGAGCTTCCGCACCCGCTCGAGCTCCTCGACCTGCGTCCGGACCCGCTCCTCGAGCGTTCGGTTCAGATCGAGCAGCTCCTCCGTCTGCGCCTTGATCGTGTCGTGATAGCGCTTGATCCGCAGAAGGGACCGGATGCGCGTCAGCAGCTCGTCGTGGTTGAACGGCTTCGCGATGAGGTCGTCGGCGCCGGCCTGGATCGCCTTCGTCTTCTCGTCCGTGCTCGCCGTGACCATGATCACGGGAAGCACCGCCGTGTCATCCCCCTCCCGGAGCCGCCGACAGACCTCGTAGCCGTCCGGCTCCGGCATCATGACGTCGAGGAGCACGAGATCCGGCTTCGACGACTCGACCAGCCCGAGCGCGCGGTCCCCGTCGGTCGCGCCGACGACGTCGTACCCGCGGGGAGCGAGGACGGCCTCGAGCAGGCGCACGTTCTGAGGAACGTCGTCCACGACCAGGATCCGGGCGTCGTCGCTCATCCGGCCAGTCGGTCGCAGTGTTCCCGAACGGTCCCGATCAGCTCGCGGACGTCCACGGGCTTCGAGAGGTAGCCGTCGAAACCCGCCGCGAGGAAACGCTCCCGGTCCCCGTCCATAGCCTGCGCGGTCAGGGCGAGGACGGGGATCGTCGCCGTGCGCGCGTCCGCACGCAGCCGATGGAGCGCCTGCACGCCGTCGAGGTCCGGGAGCTGGATGTCCATCAGCACCAGGTCCGGCGTGTGCTCGGTCGCCATGTCAACCGCGTCGCTCCCCGTCGTCGCCTCGAGCGTCCGATATCCCGTGGCGACCAGGACGTCGCGGAACAGCTTCATGTTCTTCTCGTTGTCTTCGACGACGAGGATCCGCTCGCCGGTCATGGCGTGATCGACCCCATCGGCAGCGCGAACGTGAAGGTGCTTCCCCGCCCGAGCTCGCTCTCGAGCCAGATCCGCCCACCGTGGAGCTCAACGAACCGCTTCGAGAGCGCCAGGCCCAGGCCGGTGCCTTCGTGCTGCTCGCCCCCGGTCTCGGTCTGCTGGAATTCCTCGAAGATCCGCTCGCGATCCTCGGGAGCGATCCCCGGGCCGGTGTCGGCGACGGAGACGCGCACCTCGCCGTTGGCCCGCGTCGCGCTGACGTCGACCTCTCCGCCGGCGGGCGTGAACTTCACGGCGTTCGAGAGCAGGTTGAAGATCACCTGCTTGATCCGGCGCTCGTCGCCGTCGACCACGTCGACCTCCGGATCGGCCGTGAACCCGACTCGGACCCCGTCTTCCGTCGCGCGCTCGCGCACCATCACCACGCCACGCTCGAGCGCGTCACGCAGGGAGAACGGGTGAACGTCGAGCTCGACCTGTCCCGCCTCGACCTTGGACAGGTCCAGGACGTCGTTGATCAGCGAGAGCAGATGGTTCCCGGAGGAGATGATGTCGTCGAGGTACTCCGACTGCTTCGGGTTCACCGGCCCGACCATCTCGTCCCGCAACACCTGTGAGAAACCGATGATCGCGTTGAGCGGCGTCCGGAGCTCGTGGGACATGTTGGC
>JBIOTM010000110.1:0-3159 GCA_044865955.1 Actinomycetota bacterium
ACGTGAGTCGGCGGCTGGGAAACCACAAGAGCGAAGCCCAGGCGCTGGGACTTCTGGGAGACCTCGAATTCGAGCGAGGCGGTGCCTCGGACGTCGGTCTCGACCTGCTCCAGGCCAGCGCCGCAAAGGCCGCTGCGTGCGGGTTTCAGTGGTGGCAGGGGCGCATGCTCGTGCGGCTCGTTAAGCGTGCGCGCGAGCTCGGACGCGACGGCGACGCGTCGCGGTGGGCGCTCGAGTCACTTCGGCTGGCGGCCTCTATCTCGGACCGGCGGCGTCTCGTCTCGGCGCTCGACCTCGTCGCCGCGATCGCGGCCGACCACGGGCAGCTCGAGCGGGCCGGCCGGCTCACCGGTGCAGTCGAGGCGGAGGTGCAGCGCGATCCGATTCCTGCGTGGAGCGCGTCGGATCTGCCCGCCTCGGTTGTGACCGATCCCGCCTTCGACCGCGCTCGCCGAGCTGGGCGCCGGCTGACCCTCGAGGAGGCGATCGAGTACGCGCTCGAGGCATCGCGGGTCGCTCCAGCGTGACCCGCCTCACTCTGATGAGTTCTTGCGCTTCCCGGGTGCAGTCACCCGCGCCGGATCTCTTCGCTTGCAGGCTGCCGAGTGAGTCTGTTGTGTGGCCCTCGTGGTGCCACAGTCGGAGGCCACCCAGAAGTCCCCTGCAAATCGAATCAAGAACTAGCCACCCCGCCATGGGCATGTAGGCGCCGCCAATCATGACGTCATTCGAGCGGGTGGCATGAGGCCAAGACCGGTAGTCGGAGCGAGCGCTCCGTCCTCGCATTTGGCCGGCTGGCAGGCGTTTACAGACGGCTGGCGATTCCCGTGATTACGCGCTAATCTGCCCGCCGCCCGAATGCGCCGTTCGCGCGCCCAGTCGTTCGGTCTTCTGGCGGTCGTGCTCATGCTGGCCGGCGTGGCCGTCGTGCCCGCCGGGGCCTCCGATCCGCCCTCCCAGGAGATGACTGTCCCGACGACGCCGGGCCAGACCGAGACGGTCACATGGACCGGCACTGTCCTGCCGGGTGCGAACCCCGGCAGCGAGTGCGGCCAGTCGACCGACCTGGGGCAGGACAGTCATACGGTCGAGCTGACCGTTCCCGACGGGACCTACGACAGCGTGACTGTGCTGGCCAGCGCGACCATCAGCTACGACGGCCCCAACGACCTCATCGTTACGGTCGTCGGTCCCGACGGGAGCTCGATTTCAGCCGACAGCGGGTTCCTCGACGAGGACGAGACTGCCACCTTCACCGACCCGACTGCGGGCACGTACACGATCTTGGCCTGCATGTTCGCGGGAGCCACACCCCAGCCGTACACGGGCACGCTGACGCTGGAGGCCGCGGAGCGGCCGGTCGCTGAGATCCCGACGGGCTGTCCCGGGGCGATTGGACCGGCTGCGCCCCGGGCAAAGCGCCCGCATGGCGTGATCCGGGACGTTCAGGCAGGGATCGACTGTCTCGCCCCGATCACCCCGGAGCAGCAGGCCGATACCACGGTCGAGCCGTCGATCTCGGTGAACCCGAACGATCCGCAGAACGCCGTGGCCCTGTACCAGGAGGGCCGGGTCGACGCCGGCTGCGCGGAGGCGACGGGGTTTGCAACCACCACGAACGCCGGCCGGACCTGGAAGTTCGGCGAGCTGCCCAACCTCACAACCGCGACGGGCGGAGAGATCCCCCTGGCGTCCGATCCCGTGGTCGCCTTCGGGCCCAACGACATCGTCTACGCGAACACCCTGTTGTGCCTGGAGGACAGCAACGACCTGGCGATCAGCGTGTCGCGCGACGGTGGCCTCACATGGGGCGACCCGATCCGCCTCAACGTGAACGACACGCTGCCCATGACCGACAAGAACTGGATGGTGGTCGACAACTCCGACGCGCCCGGCCACCACCTGGGCCGCATCTATCTGGTATGGGACAACATTGCCCCCGTCGTTGCGGCGTACTCCGACGACGAGGGCCAGACGTGGCAAGGGCCGTTCGTCATTTACTCCGGCCAGGGTCTCGGGACGATCCCGCTCGTCATGCCCGATGGGGATCTGGGGGTGGTGTTCGGCACGCTCGCCGACCCGCTGCCGCCGATCCACGGGTCTCCCGGAGACTACGAGGACGAGGCGTTGGACGAGATCGACAAGGAGGTCATCGTCCTCATCGACGGAGCGGGAAGCGTTCCCACGGGTGCCCCGCTCGCGGCTTCGCCACCGCTGACGGTGGCCGCCGACGCAGGCCAGGACGTACGGCGCCAGCGGGCCGGCGAGGGATTACCTACGGCGGCGGTGGATCCGGAAACCGGGCGAATCTATGTGGCGTGGACGGACGCTCGCTTCCGAACCGACGAGGCCAACGACATCGTCGTCACGTCCTCCGCGGATGGGGGGCTCACCTGGTCGAAAACGACGCGGGTGAACCCCGGGCCGCCCGACGACTTCGTCGACCGCTTCACTCCCGCCATGGCCGTCGAGCCCGACGGTGACGTGGTGATCTCCTACCGGGTCCAGTACGAGGCCCCGGAGGTCGCGGACTTCAGCCCGTTCGTGGACACGTTCCTCCAGCGCTCGAGCGACGGCGCCGAGACGTTCTCAGCCCCCCAGCGGGTGAACTCAGTGCGAACCGACGTCCGCTTCGCCGCGTTCTCGCGGGCGAGCGCATTCCTGGGCGACTACAGTCAGGTGGCCTCCGCCGGGCGGTTCACCTACATCGTGCGAACCGAGGCGTTTCGCCTCTCGCTCGACGAGCCGGCCACGTTCCCGCCCACGGTGCACCACCAGCGCACTTGGGTCGCGATCGTCTCCTCCTGATCTGGGTCCGGGGGAACGCGAGCGCGAAACAGCGCGATCTTCGGAGGTCCGGCTCAAGCGTGATGGTGTGGAAGGAGGCCGAGGTTGCAGCGCGCGCCCTGCGAGTCCGGCGCCTCATACGAGGCTGGGAGCGAGAGGGGTCGCTCCCTCGGACGACGCCTCATCGAGGTCCTTGAGACGCGAGCGTAACTGCCGCCGGACTCTCGCTTCCTGAGCGGCGATCGGGAAATCCGCGCGGGCGCCGGATCCGTACCACAAGTGTCGAAGGCTCACGGCAGGCGGTGCGTCCGCCAATGCTGCCGACCTGCCTGCCAGGAGGCAGACCGTGGGTGAGCTCAAGACGGGAGGAGG
>JBIOTM010000111.1:0-32755 GCA_044865955.1 Actinomycetota bacterium
CGCCCGCGCCGCGGGCGTCGGGCGCCACCCACATCGCGTAGACGTGCGCGATCCCGCGCTCGCCGTCGTGCTCGGCGCCGGTCGCGGTGCCGACCGGTCGCGCCTCCTGCTCCGCGAGGAACACCGCGGCGGTGGCGCCGCGCCACCGCCCCGCCGCCCAGTCCCGCCACGCGCGCTCCGTCTGCGACGACTCTTCGCCGTAGTCCGAGCCGAAGGCGTCGGGGGCGTCGAGAAGCGAACGCAGGCGGATCTCGCGGAACGTCGCCCAGTCCCCCTCGCCGACCTGCCGGACCTTCGTCATCGACGGCAGCTCGGCTACAAGGGATGGACCTCGGCCTGCTCGGCGAGCGTCGCCGCGCGGTCCGGGTCCAGCTTCGCAGCGCCGGCGATCTCCGCGTTGGCGGCGCCGGCACCGAGCGCCAGCCGCAGCGCGTCCTCCCAGCCCCGACCGATGTCGAGCGCCGTGACGAGCCCCGCGAGGAACGAGTCCCCGCTGCCAACCGGGTAGCGTCCGCGGACGTAGAGGACGCCTTCGAGGAGGGTCCCGTCCGGCGCGGCCACCATGACGCCGTCGGCGCCGCGCGTGACGATCCCGGCGCGCCCGTCGCCCCCCGCCATGTCCCGGATCTTGGAGGCGGCCGCGAGCGAGTCGTCTCGGCGGACCGTCGGGACGCCCAGGAGCTCGCCCGCCTCCGTCACGTTCACCTTGACGACCTCCGGTCCCGCGGCGAGCGCCTCGCGCAGCAGATCCCCCTCCGCGTCCAGCGCCACCCGCGCGCCGGCCTCTCGAGCCTCGACGACGAGATCCCGATAGCCGAGGGCGGGAGCCCCCCGGGGCATCGAGCCCGAGATCGTCAGCCATCCGCCGGGTCGCAACCTCGCTGCCACCGCATGGGTCAACTCCACCCATGCGGCCTCGGGCGCGACGGCACCGTGCTCGTAGAACTCGGTGAGGCCGGCGGTCTCGCGATCGGCGACCGACAGCGACGAACGGTTCTCACCGTGGGTCCAGACGAACTCGCCGGCGACGCCCTCGGCCGAGAGAGTCTCTTGCAGCCACCGGCCGCTGTGGCCGCGGAGCAGCGCGACCACGCGGACGTCGGCGCCGAGCGCGTTCGCCGCGCGCGCCACGTTGAGCCCCTTGCCGCCGGCGACCTGGACGAAGCTCGATGGCCGATGGATGTCTCCCTTGACCAGGCGCTCCACCTCGAACAGCCGGTCGACGGACGGGTTCGCGGCGAGGCAGAGGATCACCGCCCTACGATATCCGCATGCCCCGGATCGTCCTGCTCGAAGGCGACATCACCGAGCAGCGCGTCGACGCGATCGTGAACGCGGCCAACTCGACCCTGATGGGCGGTGGTGGCGTCGACGGTGCCATCCATCGCCGCGGCGGCCCGGCGATCCTCGAGGAGTGCAAGGCGCTGCGTGCGACGGACTGGCCCGACGGCCTGCCGACGGGCAAGGCGGTCGCCACGACCGGCGGCGACCTCGCGGCGCGATGGGTGATCCACACCGTCGGGCCGGTCTACGCGAAGCGCGAGGACCGCTCCGGTTTGCTGGCGAGCTGTCACACCGAGTCGCTCCGCGTGGCGGACGAGCTGGGTGCCACGACGGTGGCGTTCCCCGCGATCTCGACCGGCGTCTACGGCTACCCGCTCGAGGAGGCGGCTCCCGTCGCGATCGACGCGGTGCAGGCCGCAGACACGCGGGTCGAAGAGGCCCGTTTCGTGTTGTTCGGGCGGGCCGCGTACGAGGCCTTCGAACGGGCGCTCGGGCCCTGAGGTGTCGTTCCGCCGCTGCTAGCATCGACGCGATGGCCGATTTCAGCACGGTCGAAGGCGTTCACGAGTCGCTCGGCGACGTGCAGCTCGTGGACTGCCGCGAGCAGTACGAGTGGGACGCGGGTCGCATCGAGGGTGCCCTCCACATCCCGCTGACGGACGTGATGGCCGGGGTCGGGACCGACGTGCTCGACCTGGCGAAGCCGGTCGCCGTGATCTGCCGGACCGGCAACCGCAGCGAGCTGGCGGCGACGATGCTCCAGGCTCGGGGCTACGACGCGGCCAACGTCGAGGGCGGCATGGAGGCCTGGGCGGCGGCGGGCTACGACTTCACCGCGCCCGACGGGTCCCCCGGCCGCGTGGCCTGACCCGACCGCCAGCGGCGGTAGACCGGATCGAGATCCGGCCCCTCGTAGGTCGTCACCACGACCTCTTCGACCGACATCGCGTAGAAGGCGAGCGGATAGGGGGCGTCCTGGGCGAAGCGCTGGGCCGCCGGGTGCGTGTCCGACACCCGCTCCATCCATCCCCGGACCATGAACTCCCCGCCGACGCCATCCGGGTTGTCCATCGGCGAGTGCAGCGCGTACCGCCCGTCCCGCAGGACCTCGTCCACCTTGGGGCTGCGTGCTCGGAACCGCACCAGCAGCAAGCCGGTGGCGATCCAGGGCTCGACGGGATGCACCCGCGGCCAGCCGTCGGCGCGCAGCGTGGCGTGGAAGCACACCTGCCCGTCCAGGCGCTCCCGGCCGAACGCTCCGAGCTCGGGCTCGGCGAGCTCGAACTCGGCCCAGGTCGCCATCGCGCCTACCCTAGCCCCCGATGTCGGAACTCGAGGCGGCGCGACGGGAGCTCGAGGATGCGCTGGGCGCCGACGAGGTCCTCTCCGACCCGCTGGCGCTCCGGCTGTACGCCCGAGACGCCTCCATGGTCGAGGGGTCGGCGGGGCTGGTGGTCTTCCCGCGCTCCCGCGACGACGTCGTCGCGTGCATGCGGGTGGCCGGGCGGCACCACCTGCCGGTCGTGCCGCGCGGCAGCGGCACCGGGCTCGCGGGCGGCTCGATCCCGATCGGAGACGCCCTCGTCGTCGTGACCGCGAAGATGGCTCGGATCCTCGAGGTCCGGCCCGAGGACCGCCTGGCGTGGGTGGAGCCGGGGCTCTTCAACCTCGACCTCGCCACGGCGCTGCGCGGCACGGGCTTCACGTACATGCCCGATCCGTCGTCGCAGCAGGTGTCGTCGATCGGCGGCAACGTCGCGACGAACGCCGGCGGGCCACACTGCCTCGCCTACGGGGTCACGTCCGCGCACGTCCTGGCGCTGGACGTCGTGCTGCCCGACTCGAGCGTGGTGCGCGTCGGATCCGAGGGACCGGAAGCCCCCGGCTACGACCTGCGCGGCGTCGTGGTCGGCGCGGAGGGGACCGCCGGGATCGTGATCGCCGCGTGCGTGCGCCTCACGCCGGAGCCGACGGCGATCCGCACGATGCTCCTGGACTTCGCGACCGCGGAGGACTGCGCCGCCACCGTCTCCGCGATCGTCGCCCGCGGCGTCGTCCCTGCGGCGCTCGAGATGATGGACCAGGGCATCGTCCGCGCCGTGGAGGCGTTCGCCCACGCCGGGTACCCGACCGACGCGGCCGCGGTCCTCCTGGTCGAGGTCGACGGCACCGCGGCTGGGGTCGACGCGCAGGCCCGCGAGGTCGAGTCGGCCGCCCGCGACCACGACGTGGGGTCGATCCGGGTCGCCGAGACGGGCGCGGAGCGGGCCCTGCTCTGGAAGGGCCGCAAGTCGGCCTTCGGCGCGATCGCTCGGATCGCGCCCCACTACCACCTCCACGATTGCGTGGTGCCTCGGACCAAGCTGGTGCAGGTGCTCTCAGGCGTCTACGCGATCTGCCTGCGCGAGGGCATCATCGTCACGAACGTCTTCCACGCGGGCGATGGGAACCTCCATCCGCTGCTGTCCTTCGACCGCACCGAGCCCGGCGTGTTGGAACGCGTCCTCCGCGCCTCCGAGGAGATCGTCCGTCTCTGCGTGGATGCCGGTGGATCCCTCACCGGGGAGCACGGGGTCGGGTTGGAGAAGCGGGACTTCATGCCCCTCGTGTTCACCGAGGACGACCTGGCGGCCCAGGCATGCGTCCGGGGCGCGTTCGACCCCGACGGATCGATGAACCCGCAGAAGGTCCTGCCCGACGGCGCCCGGTGCGGCGACTACGCGGAGGCCGCGGCCGGGACGGACGCGACCGGGGTCGGCGACGCCGCTCGCGCCGGGACCGCCCTGCCGGAGGGCACGTGGATCTGATCCGGCCGGGTTCGAAGGGTGAGGTGCGGGCGGCGCTCCGCGCCGCGAGCGCATCGGGCACGACGATCTCGATCGTGGGCGGACGGACCCATGGAGACAAGGGCAACCCGTGCCGGTGCCACGCGGAGCTCGGGACGTCGAGCCTCGAGCGCGTGGTCGCGTACGACCCGGCCGAGATGCTCGCGGTCGTCGAGGCCGGCATGCGGATCGGGGACCTCAGGGGCGTCCTGGCCGAAGGCCATCAAGAGTGGCCGGCCGATGCGGTCGATGACGCCACCGTCGGGGGCACCATCGCCACCGCGCCCTCCTCGCCTCGCCGGCTCCGGATGGGGCCGCTCCGCGACACCGTCGTCGAGATGGAGCTCGTCACCGGCGACGGCAGGCTGGTGCGGAGCGGCGCCCGCACCGTGAAGAACGTGACCGGGTACGACGTCCACCGCCTGGCGACGGGCTCGCTCGGCACCCTCGGGGCGATCGTCCAGGTGGCGCTGAAGCTCAGACCGCTCCCGAAGGCGCGTCGGCTGCTGATCGCCGGCGAGGGAGGGCTCGAGCTCGGCCGGACGATGCTCCGGGCCGTGCCGCTCCCCTCCGGCGTCGTGGCGACCCCCGATCACGTCGAGGTGGCGGCCGAGGGGTGGCCCGGGGAGGTCGAGGAGCAGACAACGGCGGCCCGGCGCGTGACCACGCGACTCGAGGTCCGCGAGGGCGAGCGGGTGCGCGGATCCGACTCGGTCGCCTCGCCCGTCGTGGCCGAGGTGGCCGTCCCACCCTCGATGTTCGAGGCCGTCCTCGACGGCGAGACCGAGTGGCGCGCCCTGATGGGTGTGGGGATCGCCTGGGTCGGACTGCCCGATGCCGGCGAGCGTCTCCGTGAGCTCCGCCGGCGCGTCGCCGAGGCCGGCGGCGTCGCACCCGTGATCCGTGGTCACGGCGGCCTCGGCGACGCGCCGGTGCCAGCACCCGAGGTCCACCGGCGGCTCAAGGAGGCGTTCGATCCCGCCGGCATCCTGGCCCCCGGTCGGTTCTGGGAGGGGCGGTAAGGTCTGCAGGCGACCGGAACGAGGAGAGGGACCTGCTGAGCGACCGGGACCGCCGGATCCTCGAGAGGAAGAACTTCGCCACCGTGGGCACCCTCATGCCGGACGGCAGCCCGCACGTCTCGACGATCTGGATCGACGTCGACGGAGGCGAGGTCGTGTTCAACACGGCGGAGGGACGCGTCAAGACCGAGAACCTGCGCCGCGACTCCCGCGTCGCGATCAGCGTCTTCGATCGGGACGATCCGTACGAGCAGGTGGTGATCCGGGGGAGGGTCGTCGACATCACGCCCGAGGGCGCCGACGAGCACATCGACGCGCTCGCGAAGAAGTACGTCGGTGTCGACGACTACCCCTGGCGCGACCCCAGCGAGATCCGTGTGATCGTCCGCGTGCGCCCCGACCGCGTCTCGGACGGCTGAGCTACGCCTTCCGCAGGTGTCGCGGATGGAGCCCGCGCAGGAGCTCCCCCGCCTCCTTCAGCGTCTCGAGCTTCTTGCAGAACGCGAACCGGACCAGGTGGGCGCCGTCCTCCGGGCGCGAGAAGAACGAGGACCCCGGCACGACCGCCACGCCGACGTCCTCGACCATGTGTCTGGCGAACCGCACGTCATCGGGGAACCCGAACCCCGCGATGTCGGCCATCACGTAGTACGCGCCGGCCGGCGGCTCCACCCCGAACCCCACCTCGCGCAGGACCTCGATCCACAGGTCGCGCCGCTCCCGGTACTCCCCCGCCGTCCGTCGGTAGTACTCCTCCGGCAGCGCCAGCGCCGTCTCGCCGGCCTCCTGCAGCGGCGCCGGCGCCGCGACCGTCAGGAAGTCGTGGACGGACCGGATGCCGCGGGTGAGCGGCGCCGGCGCCACCACCCACCCGACCCGCCACCCCGTCACCGCGTACGTCTTCGACAGCGCGCTGATCGTGACCGTGCGATCCTCGAGACCGGCGACCGCGCCCGGCGGGACGTGCACGACCCCGTCGTACAGGATGTGCTCGTAGATCTCGTCGGTGAACACGACCGCGTCCCAGCGCTGACAGAGCTCCGAGATCACGGCCAGCTCCTCACGGCTGAAGACCTTGCCGGTGGGGTTGTTCGGCGTGTTGATCACGACCCCGCGCGTGCGTTCGTTGAACGCGGCGGCGAGATCGCCCTCGTCGAACGTCCACTCCGGGGGATGCAGCGTCACGGTGCGCGGAACGGCGCCGGCGATGATCGTGTCGGGGCCGTAGTTCTCGTAGAAGGGTTCGAAGACGACCACCTCGTCGCCGGGATCGAGGACCCCGAGCATCGCGGCGATCATCGCTTCGGTCGACCCGCAGGTGACCGTGACATCCCGCCCGCCGTCGACCCAGGCCATGCCGTACCGGTCGCGATAGGTACGGGCGATCGCCTCCCGGAAGCCCTCGGCGCCCCAGGTGATGGGGTACTGGTTGACGTCCTCGGCGATCGCCCGCCGCGCGGCCTCCTTGACCTCGTGGGGGGCGGCGAAGTCCGGGAAGCCCTGCGACAGGTTGATCGCGTCGTGCTCCATCGCGAGCCGCGTCATCTCCCGGATCACGGACTCCGTGAACGACGCGGCTTTCTGCGACGAGCGGATCCGGTCGGACATCGGACCCGGAGCGTACACGCGTCTGGCGAGCGGGCCCGTGATCGTCAGGACCCCGGCGCCAGCCGGTACAGCCCCCCACCGAGCGACATCGCGTAGAGCTCGCCTCGCGCGTCCTCCCCGAACGAGCTCACGTTGGGGACGACGGGTCCGAGGCGCCGGTGATCGACGACCCGACCGTCCTGCAGCCGCAGGGCCTCGAGCTGCCCGAGGCAGAAGTCGGCGAAGACGTACGCGCCGTACAGGCCGGGGATGGACTCACCCCGATACACGTAGCCGCCCGTCACGGTGCACCCGCCGCCGTCGTGCGAGTACTCGTGGACCGGACGGACGGCGTGCTCCGGCGGTTCCGCGCCACCGTAGGGGTGGTCCCCTTCCATGAGGTTCCAGCCGTAGTTCTCCCCTCCCGAGGACCCGGCCGGCTGGACGTCGACCTCCTCCCACGCGCTCTGCCCGACGTCCCCGATCCACAGATCGCCGGTCAGGCGGTCGAAGGAGTAACGCCACGGGTTGCGCAGGCCGTAGGCCCAGATCTCGGGACGCGCCCCGGGGCGGTCGACGAACGGGTTGTCGAGGGGGACGCGGTACGCGCGCTCGCCCGACGACCGGGGATCGATCCGAAGCATCTTGCCCAGCAGCGTGGAGAGGGACTGGCCGTTGCCGTGGGGATCGCCGCCGCTCCCCCCGTCCCCGAGCCCGATGTAGAGGTACCCGTCCGGACCGAACACGAGGTTGCCCCCGTTGTGGTTGGAGTAGGGCTGGTCGACGACAAGGACCTCGCGCCGGGTGGCCGGATCCGCCCGTCGTCCCCGCATGGCGTATCCGGTGACGTGCGTGTCCCCGTTCGTGTCCGTGTAGTTCACGTACATCTCTCGCCCGCCCGGCGAGAAGACCAGGCCGAGGAGGCCCTGCTCGCCGCCGAGCGAGACCTCCCGGGTGAGATCCAACACCGGGACGGGATCCACGGTCCCGTCCCGGACCGCCATGACCTTCCCCGTCTTCTCTGCCACGTAGAGCGTGGTGTCGCCGGATCGCACGGCCATGGCGAGCGGTTGCTCGAGCGTCGCCACCTTCACCAGATGGACCCGAACCGCGGCGAGCTCGGGCGCGGGTGAAGACGGAGCCGAGGTGGAGGATCGCGCCGCCGAGGAAGGGCTCGTCGCATCCGACGGCGTTCCGGAGCCCCCGCAGGCGCCTGACGACAGGATCGCCGTGACCGCGAGGACGAGGCCGGACCGCTTGCGTTGGCTGCACCTGGACGCGCGCCGAACGGTCACCTCACGATGGTACGGATCCCGGGATCGTCGGAACCGTCAGGCGACCGGGACGTGGCGCCGCCGCACGACGGCCAGCACCCCGACGACCACGAGCACCATGCCGATCCCCCACGCCACCGTGGCCGACCACGAGCCGGACGGGACCTCCGCCGGAACCACGTTCCGCTCGATCGCCTCGCCAGCTCCGGCCATCTTCGACTCCGCCAAGGTCACCGGCCCGGCGTTGGTGGTGGTCGCATACGTACCTCCGTCGGCCCTGCCGTTCCCGACCACGACGGCCCCCACCATGCCGATGTGGACCGTGCACACGTACGGGTAGACACCGGCGCTGACGAATCGATAGCTGACCTGGCCCCCGTCGCGTCGGACCGAGTCGAACCCGCCCCAGGCGGCGTTGGCACCCAGCACCGTGTGGGGGAACCCGTCGTGGTTCACCCAGGTCACGGTGTCTCCTGGCCGGACGCGCAGGATCGTGGGGCCGAAGCAGAAGTTTCGGATGGCGATCCGCGTTCCATGACCATCCGTCACGGCGCGGCCGCATCCGCCGCCACCGCTGGCCGTCGCGACCCCCGGCGCGAGTCCCACGCTCACGAGGACCACCGCCCCGACGACCATCGACGACACCCGGCGGATCGCGTTACCACGCATCGTCCCCTCCTCGCGGTCTCTCTGCATGGAGACCGGGGGAAGGCGGGCAAGGTTCCATGCACCCCGGGGACGGGCTCGAGTCCGAAGAGGACGAGCGACCGTTGCACGGGCGACCTCATAGACTCGCCAAACCGATCCCATGACAACGCGAGAAAAAGCGATGCTCTTCGTCACGTGGGTAAACCGCCAAGCCGATCGGCTGCTTGAACGGTGGGCCTCCTCCACGTCCCCACCTTCAGCATCATCTGGTTCGTAGTGTTCGCCATGAGCTCAGGGATCCTGATGGGGGCCTACGTGACAGGATCACGATCGCTCATGCGAGCGTCGATCTGGGGACTCGCCGTCTTTGCCGTAACGCCGGTCGCGTTGTGGGTTGTCCTAGCCGAGTGACGAGTGAAGTGTGACCCACTTAGCAACGGAGAGGGACGGATCTATCGCCGCGAGTCGACGGCCCATCAGCGCCCCGTCAGCGAGAAGTGCATGTAGTCCTTGAGCGTGTACCAGTCCCCGCCCCACCCCCAGCCGATCGCGCCGAACACCCGGACGACGATGCTCCCCGGCAGGATCATCCCCCTCCGGTGGCGCGTCCGATCCCGGTAGGGCTCGGCGACCGCGCGGAGCACCGACCCGTCCCCGCGCACGTAGGGGTTCTGCAGGGGGTTGATGTCGATCGCCCAGCCGAACGAGTGCTGCGACAGCGACGTGCTGTCGGTCGCGGGCCGGCAGTTGAACGATGCGGTGACGCTGCGCCTGCTCTCGTCCCAGTAGTCGGACGGTCGCGGCGGCCGCCACTTCGCGGCCAGGGCGATCCGTTGGATCCGGAAGCTCGCGTGGAACAGCCGGCGGAAGACCCACAGGACGTCGGCGGCCACGTCCTCGTGCAGGACGAGCGGCCCGGTCCGGACGTGGCCCCGGAAGTTCCAGTAGGTCACCCGGACGAGCCTGAGGTCCTCGATGGGCACCGGGCAGCCCGCGTGCCAGTTCCGCCCGATCAGCCGCTCGCGGAGGGCCGGCCAGATCCGGACAACGGCGCCCTCGAAACGGGCCGGCGTGCCGCGCGCCTCCTCCGCGGGCACGGGCGAGGGCATCCCGAGCCGGGCCGGTGCCGGCGATGCCGGGCGCACCTCCGAACGCGCAGCGGAGGGCGGGGTCGAGCAGGCGCTGGCGAGCACGACGGCCAGACAGCCGAGCAGGGCGACGCTGCGGTGCATCCGCCCATCCTCCCATCGGGGCCGACTCGGCTCCGAACCTGTATACGTGGTGGCAGCACGGAGGACCCAACTCGCCGGCACCGCTCGGGCGGTCCCTGCCCCACGCCCGCGCCCCGAACGCTTCGGCTTCTCGGTACCGGCGGACGGAGGAGGCGTCGGACGACGAGCACGCGACGGACCAGGATCCTCATCGAGCACGTGACGCCGTCCGTGGACGGCGGGCTCTTCCCGGCGAAGACGACGGTGGGCGAGCTGCTCCCGATCGAAGCGGACGTGTTCACGGACGGCCACGACCTCCCCGCGGCCCGGGTGCTGCACCGCCATGAAGGGAACGACTGGCGCGAGGCGCCGATGGTTCCCCTCGGCAACGACCACTGGCTGGCGACCCTCGCGATCGGCGAGCCGGGGAGCTACCGCTTCCGCGTGCAGGGGTGGATCGACACGTGGGGCACGTGGCGATCCGAGCTGGCCAAACGGATGGCCGCCGGGCAGGACGTGACCGAGGAGCTGAAGGAGGGCGCGGCGATCGTGGGCGGCGCCGCCCGGCGCGCACGCGCCGGCGGCGCCGCCGCCGACGCCGATCGTCTGAAGGGGTGGGCCGGACGCCTCCGTCGTCCGGCGGCGTCCGAAGCGATCGACCTCGCGACGTCGGAGGAGCTCGGCGCCGCCATGGACGCCTACCCCGACCGACGTCGCGGCGCGGCGTCGTCCGACGAGTACGTGGTCGTCGCCGATCGTGAGCGGGCACGTCACGGAGCCTGGTACGAGCTCTTCCCCCGCTCCGCCGCTCCCGAGCCGGGCCGTCACGGCACGCTCCGCGACGTCGCGGCCCTCGTGCCGGACATCTCGGAGCAGGGCTTCGACGTCCTGTACCTTCCCCCGATCCACCCGATCGGGGGGACGGGTCGGAAGGGGCGGAACAACCGCACGACGGCGGGGCCGGACGATCCGGGCAGCCCGTGGGCGATCGGCTCGGCGGACGGGGGGCACACCGCCATCCACCCCCAGCTGGGCACGTTCGACGACTTCGAGCACCTGATGGCCGAGGTCAAGCGTCACGACATGGAGCTGGCGCTCGACCTCGCGTTCCAGTGCTCCCCGGACCATCCCTGGGTGAAGGAGCATCCGGAGTGGTTCCGTCACCGGGCCGACGGCTCGATCCGTTTCGCGGAGAACCCGCCCAAGACGTACGAGGACATCTATCCCCTCGACTTCGAGACGAAGGACGTGGACGGTCTGTGGCACGCGTTGCTGGACGTCGTCCTCTTCTGGATCGGCCGGCACGTCCGCATCTTCCGCGTCGACAACCCGCACACGAAACCGTTCGTGTTCTGGAGGTGGCTGCTCGAGGAGGTGAAGCGGACCCACCCCGACGTCCTCTTCCTGTCGGAGGCGTTCACGCGACCCCGCGTGATGGAGCGCCTGGCGAAGATCGGCTTCGATCAGTCCTACACGTACTTCGCCTGGCGCAGGACCAAGCACGAGCTCACCGAGTACCTGACCGAGCTCACGCAGGGCCCCGCACGCGACTTCGTCAGGCCGAACCTGTGGCCGAACACCCCCGACATCCTCACCGACCAGCTCCAGGAGGGAGGCCCGCCCTCGTTCCGGCTGCGGTTCCTCCTCGCCGCGACCCTGGGCGCGAGCTACGGGATCTACGGGCCCGCGTTCGAGCACATGGAACGGGAGCCTCGTGAGCCCGGATCGGAGGAGTACCTCGACTCCGAGAAGTACCAGCTTCGGCATCGGACGATCGCCGGGACGGGCATGCGCGAGCTGATCGCGACCGTCAACCGGATCCGCCGCGAGCACCCGGCGCTGCAGCACACCCGTACACTGCGGTTCCACCCCGTGGAGAACGAACAGCTGATCGCGTACAGCAAGACCCTTCCCGACGGAGGCGACCCGGTCGTCGTCGTCGTCAACCTCGACCCCGCGCACCCGCAGTCCGGATGGGTCGACCTGCGGATGCCGGAGCTGGGCATGGCGTGGAACGCGCCGTTCGTCGCGAACGACCTCCTCACCGGCGAGTCGTTCGCCTGGAACGGCGCCCGGAACTTCATCGAGCTCCACCCGTCCCACCAGCCGGGCCACGTCCTCGCGATCGAGCGCCCCAGGAGCCGGGTCGCATGACGGCCCGAGCCAGAGCGATCCCCGAGGCGACCGCCCCGATGACCGCGGAGACGATCGAGGCGACCGCGATCGGGGCCGCACCCGCCCGCTGGTACCAGGACGCCGTGATCTACGAGCTCCACGTGCGGGCGTACCAGGACAGCAACGCCGACGGGATCGGCGACTTCGCCGGCCTCGTCCAGCGGCTCGATCACATCCGGGACCTGGGGGCCACCGCGATCTGGCTGCTGCCCTTCTATCCGTCACCGCTGCGTGACGACGGCTACGACATCGCCGCGTACAAGGAGATCCACCCCGCGTACGGGACGATGCGTGATTTCCGCGTCCTCCTCCGGGAGGCGCACCGGCGAGAGCTCCGGGTCATCACGGAGCTCGTGATGAACCACACCTCCGACGAACATGCCTGGTTCCAACGCGCACGCGCCGCGAAGCGCGGCAGCTGGCAGCGGAACTTCTACGTGTGGGCGGACACACCCGAGGGGTATCCCGACGCCCGTGTGATCTTCGGCGACTTCGAGTCCTCGAACTGGGCGTGGGACCCGATGGCCGGCCAGTACTACTGGCACCGCTTCTACTCGCATCAGCCGGACCTCAACTTCGACGAGTCGCGCGTCCGGGCGGCGATGTTCGACGTCGTCGACCACTGGCTGGCCCTGGGCGTGGACGGGCTCCGCCTGGACGCCGTGCCGTACCTGTTCGAGCGCGAGGGCACCAACTGCGAGAACCTCCCGGAGACCCTCGAGCTCCTCTCCGATCTCCGTCGGCACGTCGACGCGCGGTTCGAGGACCGGATGCTGCTGGCCGAGGCGAACCAGTGGCCGGAGGACGCGGTGGCGTACTTCGGCCAAGGCGACCGGTGCCACATGGCCTTCCACTTCCCGCTGATGCCGCGGATGTTCATGGCGAACCGCATGGAGGATCGGTTCCCGCTGATCGACATCCTGAACCAGACGCCGCCGATCCCCGATGGGACCCAGTGGGCGACGTTCCTCCGCAACCACGACGAGCTGACCCTCGAGATGGTCACCGATGAGGAACGCGACTACATGTATCGCGTCTACGCCGAGGATCCCCAGGCGCGGGTGAACCTGGGGATCCGGCGGCGTCTCGCGCCGCTGCTCGGGAACGACCGCCGGCGGATCGAGCTGATGACCGTCCTGCTGTTCTCGTTGCCGGGCACGCCGGTCATCTACTACGGCGACGAGATCGGCATGGGCGACAACATCTACCTGGGCGATCGCAACGGGGTCCGGACCCCGATGCAGTGGAACGAGGACCGGAACGCCGGCTTCTCCCAGGCCAACCCGCAGCGCCTGTACCTGCCGCTGGTCTCCGATCCGGAGCATCATCCGTCGGCCACCAACGTCGAGGCGCAGCAGAACAACCCCTCGTCCTTCCTGTGGTGGATGCGGCGCCTGATCGGTGCACGCCGCCGCTCGCCCTCGCTGTCGCGGGGGGAGATCGAGTTCCTCTATCCCGAGAACCGGAAGGTGGTGGCCTTCCTCCGAACGCTCGGCCAGGAGCGCACCCTGATCGTGGCGAACCTGTCGCGCAGCGCGCAGTTCGTGGAGCTGGAGCTCTCCCGGTTCGAGGGCCAGGTGCCGGTGGAGCTCTTCGGTCCGACGAAGTTCCCGCGGATCGGCCAGTTCCCCTACTTCGTCACGCTGGGACCGTACGGATACTTCTGGTTCCGCCTCCAGCCCGACGAGCGGGAGGAGGAGGTCGAGGCCTCGCCCGTGCCGACGCTCACGACGGCGGGCTCCTGGGATGACCTCCTCGACGAAGGCACCCGTGAGGACGTGGAGCGATCCCTCCCGCGCTTCCTGGTTCGCCAGCGATGGTTCGGCGCGAAGGGACGACGGATCGCGTCGGTGGCGATCACCGACGCGATCCCGCTGCGCACCGCACCCGGGCAGGAAGGGATCCTCGCGTTCGTTGACGTCACCTTCACGGAAGGCGAGCCCGCGATCTACGTGATCCCGCTCGCGGCCAAGCGGGAGGCCGAGGACCTCGGGCAGGAGTACGTCGTGGCGCGCGTCGAGGCGGCCGACGGCGTGTGGCTCCTCGTCGACGGCCTCCGCGACGCCGGCGTGGTGGGGACGCTGCTCGAGATGATCGAGAGGCGACGCGTGGCACGAGGGGCTCGGCGACGCCTCGTCGCCACGAGGGCGGAAGGGTTCGCGCAGCTCCGCGGCTCCGGACCCCTCGAGCCACAGTTCAGCTGGGGACAACAGAGCAACACCTCGGTGTCCTTCGGCGAGCGACTCGTGCTGAAGCTCTTCCGTCGGCTCGGGGACGGGGTGAACCCCGAGCTCGAGGTGGGGCGGTTCCTCACCGACCGGACGGTCTTCCGCCACGCCGCGCCGACGGCGGGCGCGATCGAGCTCGGGGACGGGAGAGGGGGCGGTTCGACCGTCGCGATCCTGCAGGGGTACGTCCAGAACGAAGGCGACGCCTGGCAGTACTCGCTGGACGCGATCAACGAGTCGTTCGAGCGGGCGCTCGCCCTCCCCTCCGACCAGCCGCGGCCCATCGTGGAGCACGCGCTGATGGACATGGTGGGGGAGCTGCCGTCCCTCCAGACCTACGACCTGATCGGACCCTTCCTGGGGTCCGCGTGGCTCCTCGGGCGTCGGACCGCGCAGCTCCACCTCGCCCTCGGATCCCGAGCGGACGATCGGGCGTTCGCGCCGGAGCCGATCACGCGGATGTACCAGCGATCGCTCTACCAGTCGATGCGCACCCAGGCGGCGACCACGCTCCGGCGGCTCGGCCGGGGCCAGGCCGGGGTCGAGGTCGAGGAGCTGCTGGCCCGGCAGGACGAGCTCCTCTCTCGGTACGCCGTGCTCACCGGCGATCGGATCAGCGGCCAGCGCATCCGGGTGCACGGCGACTACCACCTGGGCCAGGTGCTGTGGACCGGCCGCGACTTCATCGTCATCGACTTCGAGGGCGAGCCGGCGAGACCGCTCAGTGAGCGGCGGATCAAGCGCTCGCCGCTCCGCGACGTCGCCGGGATGCTGCGCTCGTTCGACTACGTCACCCGGACCGCGATGCGCTCACCCTGGGTCGAGGACCTCTCGCCCGAGGCGAGGTCGTCGCTGGCCGAATGGGGCCGGTCGTGGACCCACTGGGTATCCGCCACGTTCCTGGGCCACTACTTCGAGGTCGCGGGCGACAGCCCGCTGCTCCCGGAGACCGCGGACGAGCGACGCCGGATGCTGCACGCCCTGCTCCTCGACAAGGCGATCTACGAGGTGGGCTACGAGCTCGACAATCGCCCCGACTGGCTGGCCGTGCCGGTCCGCGGGCTCCTGGACCTGCTGGACGAGGGGCCGTGAGCGAGGAGCGGCGCGCCCTCCGGCAGCTCGCTCGGCTCCACGGCGTGCAGTCGAGCTACGCGAACGTCTTCGGGAAGAGGATCCACGCCTCGGTCGACAGCACCCTGGCGGTGCTGCGCGCGATGGGGGTGCCGGTCGCGTCGCTCAGCGACGCGACCGGCGCCCTCGCGGCCCGGCGGCACGAGCTGGCCCGGCGTCCCCTCGAGCCGGTGATCGTGGCGTGGGACGGGCGCCTCGCGGACGTCGAGGTCCGCGTGCCGTCGACCCGGGCGGAGACGGCCGTCGGGGTGGCGATCACCGCCGAGGGCGAGGAGCCCGCCGGCTTCGAGGCCGCCGTTCCCCACCGCGTGTCCGATCCCGTGGACGGGTCGGTCGCGGCGGCGCTCGAGCTCCGCCGACGCCTCCCCCCGGGGAGGCACCGCCTCTGGGTCGACACCGGCGACGGCCCGGCGAGCACCGTCGTGCTGGCCGCCCCGCGACGCGCCCCCCAACCCGGCGGGCGGTGGTGGGGGGTGTTCGCCCCCCTGTACGCCCTGCGCTCCGGGGAGGACTGGGGCGTGGGGAGCTTCTCCGAGCTGGCGAGGTTCCGCGGCTGGATCCAGGGTCTCGGTGGATCCGTGGCGGCGACGCTGCCGCTCTTCGCGCAGCTCCTGGACGAGCCGATGGTCGAACCGAGCCCGTACTCCCCCGCCAGCCGCCTGTTCTGGAACGAGACCTACATCGACGTCGAGAAGGCCCCGGGGCTGGCCGCGTGCGCCGAGGCGCGCGAGGTGCTCGACGATCCGTCGTTCCGCGAACACGTCGCCCGGCTGCGCAAGGCGGACCTCACGGACCACCCGGGCGCGGCCGCAGCGAAGCGGCGGGTCCTGGAACCGCTGGCGCGACACGCCTTCGAGGGCGCCATGCCCGCCGGCCTCGCGGGGCTCGGGTCCGATCCCCGCGCCGCCGACTACGCCCGGTTCCGGGCGGAGGCGGAGCGCCGTGGCGCATGGTGGGGCTCCTGGCCGGCGGCCGAACGCGACGGCTCGCTGCCCGGCGACGCGCTGGACGACGACCGGGCCCGCTACCACCTGTTCGTGCAGTGGGTGGCGGCGGAGCAGCTGCGGGAGGCCGCCGCCCGCGACGGCGCGGGCGGCGGCCTCATGCTCGACCTCCCGATCGGCGTGAACGGCGCCGGCTACGACGTGTGGCGCGAACGGAGCTCGTTCGCGCCGGACGCCGCCGCCGGCGCCCCACCCGACGCGTTCTGGTCGCAGGGACAGGACTGGGGCGCGCCGCCGCCCCATCCGGACGGCGCCCGGGAGGGCGGCTACCCGTATCACACCGAGTGCCTGCGGACCCTGTTCCGGTTCGCCGCGGTCGCCCGCATCGACCACGTGATCGGCCTCCACCGTCTGTACTGGGTCCCGCGCGGATGCTCGCCGCAGGACGGGGTGTACGTGCGGTACCGGGCGGAGGAGTGGTACGCGCTGCTCTCGATGGCGGCGAGCGAGGCGAGCGCCGTCGTCGTGGGCGAGGATCTCGGCACGGTCCCCGGTTCCGTCCGGCCGGCGATGCGCAGCCACGGCCTGCTCCGCACCTACGTCGCCCAACGGGAGGCCGACGGGACGCGAGGCCTCCCCGAACCTCCGGCCGAGTCGGTCGCCGCGCTCAACACGCACGATATGCCAACCTGGGCCGGCTTCTGGCGCGGCGCGGACGTCCCGCTCCGTGAGGAGCTCGGCCTGATCGACCACGCCCAGGCCGAACGGATGCTCGAGGCGCGACGCGACCTCCGGGGGGCGCTGCCCGCGTCGCTCCCCGGCAGCGGGCTCAACGCGGACCCTGAGGGACAGGATCCAGGGGCGGCGCTCGAGGCCTCGCTCGTGCGCATGGCGGAGAGCCGGGCCGCGATCGTGATGGCTTCGCTCGGCGACCTGCTCCTGGAGCGGGACCCGCAGAACGTTCCCGGGACCGGGTCCGAGCGGCCGAACTGGCGCCGGCGCTACCCGTGGACGCTGGCCGAGCTCGAGGAACGGCGCGAGGTGACGTCGGCGCTCGCGCGGATCGACCGAGCACGCACGGCCGGCCACGAGGCGGGGTGACGGTGGCGCGCGCCGTCCTCCGCCACGGCCTGTCCGCCGACGATCTCTACCTGTTCGCGGAAGGCACGCACGACCGGCTCGCGTCGAAGCTCGGCGCCCACCCCGGTCCCGACGGCACCGGGTTCGCGGTGTGGGCCCCGAACGCCGAGTTCGTCTCCGTGGTCGGGGACTTCAACGGCTGGGACCCCGAAGCGCACCCGCTCGAACCGGTGGCCTCCTCCGGGATCTGGGCGGCGGAGGTGGGGGGCGCCGGCCGCGGCCAGGTCTACAAGTTCCACGTGCGGTCGCGCTACGGGGGCTATCGCGTCGAGAAGGCCGATCCCTTCGCGTTCCACGCCGAGACACCTCCGAAGACGGGATCCGTGGTGTGGGATCTGGCCTACGCCTGGAGCGATGGTGAGTGGCAGGCCGGTCGCGGCGACCGCAACGCGCTCGCCGCCCCGATGTCGATCTACGAGGTGCATCTGGGATCGTGGAGACGCGGTCCGGACGGTGGCTGGCTCGGGTACCGGGAGGTAGCGACCCCGCTCGCCGATCACGCGCTCGACCTGGGCTTCACCCATGTGGAGCTGCTCCCGGTCATGGAGCATCCCTTCTACGGCTCGTGGGGGTACCAGACGACGGGCTACTTCGCGCCCACGGGCAGGTACGGAACGCCCCAGGATCTGATGTTCCTGATCGATCACCTCCACCAGCGCGGCCTCGGCGTGATCCTCGACTGGGTCCCGTCGCATTTCCCGGCCGACGAGCACGGCCTCGCGTACTTCGACGGCACGCACCTGTACGAGCACGCGGATCCGCGCCGTGGGTACCACCCCGATTGGCACACCCTGATCTTCAACTACGGACGCAACGAGGTCCGGAGCTTCCTGTTGTCGAGCGCCGACCATTGGCTGCGCACCTATCACGCGGACGGGCTCCGCGTGGACGCGGTCGCGTCGATGCTCTACCTCGACTATTCGCGCAAGGCGGGCGAATGGCTCCCGAACGAGCAGGGCGGTCGCGAGAACCTCCTCGCCGTGTCCTTCCTCCGACGGATGAACGAAGGCATCTACCGGGAGCACCCCGGCGTGCAGACGATCGCCGAGGAATCCACGGCCTGGCCGATGGTGTCGCGTCCCACCGACGTCGGCGGCCTCGGCTTCGGGTTGAAGTGGGACATGGGATGGATGCACGACACGCTGCAGCACCTCCGACGAGAGCCGATCCATCGCCGCTTCCACCACGGCGAGCTCACCTTCCGCCAGGTGTACGCGTCCTCGGAGAATTTCGTGCTGCCCCTGTCCCACGACGAGGTGGTGCACGGCAAGGGCTCCCTCCTGGGCAAGATGCCGGGCGACGAGTGGCAGCGCTTCGCCAACCTCCGGCTGCTCCTGGGCTACCAGTGGGCGACGAACGGCAAGAAGCTCCTGTTCATGGGCGCCGAGCTGGCGCAGCCCGGCGAGTGGGATCACGACGCGAGCGTCGACTGGGGGCTGTGGGAGGATCCACGCCACGGAGGGGTGCTCAGGTGGGTGCGCGACCTGAACGCGTGGTACGTGCGTGAACCCGCCCTGCACGCGTTCGACGCGGACCCGCGGGGGTTCGAATGGATCGATGCGTCGGACGCCTCGAGAGGCACGCTCGCCTTCCTCCGGCGCGGGCCCGGATCGCGGGACATGGTCGCGATCGCCCTGAACCTCACGCCGATGCCGCACGAGCGCTACCGGATCGGGTTGCCCGCGGGAGGCATCTGGGAGGAGGCGCTGAACAGCGACGCGGACGTCTACGGCGGCTCGGGGATGGGGAACCTCGGCCGGGTGCGGGCCGAGGACGTGCCGTGGCACGACCGGGAGCACAGCGCCCAGATCGTCCTCCCGCCGCTCGCGTCCGTCTTCCTCCGCCCCGGAGGGGCCCGGGCGTCGTGACGATCCGGGTCTGGCCGGGCGCCCCCTATCCGCAGGGCGCCACGTGGGACGGCGAGGGCGTGAACTTCTCCCTCTTCTCCGAGCACGCGACCGGCGTGGACCTCTGCCTGTTCGACCGACCCAACGACGCCGTCGAAGCCGAGCGGATCCCGCTCACCAACCGCACCGACCTGCTCTGGCACGCGTACCTCCCCGATGTCCGGCCCGGGCGCCTGTACGGCTACCGCGTCCACGGTCCGTACGAGCCTCGAGAGGGTCATCGCTTCAACCCGAACAAGCTGTTGCTCGACCCTTACGCGAAGGCGATCAGCGGCCCCGTGCGCTGGAACGACGCCGTCTACGGCTACCAGATCGGGCACGCCGACGAGGACCTTTCCTTCGACGGGCGTGACAGCGCGGGCGCCATGCCGAAGTGCGTGGTGATCGACCCGGCGTTCACGTGGGGCGACGATCGCCGTCCCCAGACCCCCTGGCACCGAACGGTGATCTACGAGACCCACGTGAAAGGGCTCACGAAGTTGCATGCCGCCATCCCTCCGGAGATCCGGGGGACGTACCTGGCGCTCGCGCACGACCCGATCTTGGAACACCTCCGTTCGCTCGGCGTCACTGCGGTGGAGCTCCTACCGGTGCACCAGTTCGTGGACGACCGGCACCTCGTCGAGCGCGGCCTCTCGAACCTCTGGGGCTACAACTCGATCGGGTTCTTCTCGCCCCACCACGCCTATGCGACCCGCTCCGTGGGCCAGCAGGTCTACGAGTTCAAGTCGATGGTGAAGGCGCTGCACCGGTCCGGCATCGAGGTGATCCTGGACGTCGTCTACAACCACACGGCCGAGGGCAACCATCTCGGACCGACGCTGTCCCTCCGCGGGATCGACAACAAGGCCTTCTACCGCCTGTCCCCCGACGACCCGCGCTACTACGTCGATTTCTCGGGGACCGGCAACGGCCTGAACATGCTCCACCCGCGCGCGATCCAGCTGATCATGGACAGCCTCCGGCACTGGGTGCTCGAGATGCACGTCGACGGCTTCCGCTTCGACCTCGCGCCGGTCCTCGCCCGGGAACTGTTCGAGGTGAACCGCCTCGGCACCTTCTTCGACATCATCCAGCAGGACCCGGTCCTGTCCCAGGTGAAGCTGATCGCCGAGCCGTGGGACGTAGGACCGGGCGGCTACCAGGTGGGGAACTTCCCGGTCGGCTGGGCCGAGTGGAACGGCCGGTACCGGGACTGCGTCCGGCGCTTCTGGCGCGGCGACCCCGGGCAGCTCTCCGAGCTCGCCTCACGCCTGTCGGGGTCGAGCGATCTCTACGAGGCGACCGGCCGCAACACGTACGCATCGGTCAACTTCGTGACGGCGCACGACGGGTTCACGCTGCAGGACCTGGTCACGTACGCGGAGAAGCACAACGATGCGAACGGCGACGCCAACGTGGACGGATCCGACGACAACCTCTCCAGCAACTGGGGCGCCGAGGGCCCGACCGACCAGCCCGAGATCGTGAAGCTCCGGGAGCGGATGAAGCGCAACTTCATGGCCACGCTCGTCCTCTCCCAGGGGGTCCGGATGGTGCTCGGCGGAGACGAGATGGGACGAACGCAGCGCGGCAACAACAACGCCTACTGCCAGGACAACGAGGTGAGCTGGGTGGACTGGGAGCGGCGCGACAAGGCGATGCTCAACTTCACCCGGTCCATCCTGGAGATCTTCCGCTCCAACCCGGTGCTGCGGCGACGGTCGTTCTTCAGCGGGACGCTGGACGGCGGCGGCCGGAAGGACGTGATGTGGGTGCGTCCCGACGGCGCCGAGATGACCGACGAGGACTGGTCGGACCCGGAGAACCGCGTGCTCGGGATGCTGATCCCCGGCCGGGCGACCGACGAGCGCGACGAGCGAGGCAGGCGGGTCCGGGGGGACACCGTGCTGATCCTCCTGAACGGCGGGTCACGGTCGAGGAAGATCACGCTCCCCCGGCTCGAGGGAGGCGGGCTGTGGCACGAGATCCTGCAGACGGCGCACCCGGGGCAGACGCGGGTGATCCGCCGCGAGGCGCTGAACCTCGTGGCGCACTCGTTGATCCTGCTGCGGTTCGAGGGGGCCGAGCGGTCGGCGGGCGGCCCCTGACGAGGTCGGGCGCCGCCCCGCTCAGGCCTGGAGGGCCTCGCGGGCCTTCTCGTTGTCGCTCGTCACGAGGACGGCGCGGTTGCGCGTCGCCACGTACGCGACCGAGATGTTGACGCCGGCGGTCGCCACCTTGCCGGCCACGCGCCCGAGCGCCCCCGGGCGATCGGCCTCGTCGGTCAGGTCGACCACCACGGCGTCGGATTCGCCCTCGACCTTGATGTCCGCCAGGATCAGCGCGTTCTGCGCCACCATGGCGTTCTCCACCAGGACGTGCACGACGCCGATCCCGTCGTGGGTGGTCGCGCAGAACCCCTCGATGTTCACGCCCGCGTCTCCGAGCGCTTCGCCCATGTGGGCGAGCTGCCCCGCGCGGTCGTCCAGCACGACGATCAGGTCCGTCGCCATCGCATCACCCTCCCCAAGGACGTGCGTCCACGCATCCGCTCGCCCGGTCTATCACGCCGCCCCCGTCGCGTCGATACGTCGGATGCAGCGGTCGTGCTACATCCCGAGCGCCGCGCGCGCCTTGTCGTTGTTGTCCGTGACCGCGACCGCCCGGTTGTTCGTGGCGAGGTAGACGGCCGTGATGTTCACGCCCGCGTCGGCGATCGCGCGAGCCATCCTGCCCATGGTCCCGGGCGTGTTCACGTCGCCGGAGAGATCGCTCACCAGCGGCTCCGCCTCGCCCTCGACCATGAGCCCGGCGCCCTCGAGCGCGGCGCGTGCCCCTGCGGCGTCCTCGACCAGGACGTGAATCATGCCCCGGTCCCCCAGTCCCATCCCGCAGAGGCCCTCGATGTTGATGCCGGCGTTGCCGAGGGCCTCACCGATCGCCGCCAGCCCGCCCGGGCGATCCTCCACCGAGATCGTCAGGTCCATCGCCATAGCGTCCCCCTTTCGGCCCGACTGCCCTCGGTGTACGCCCGCGAGGCTGACCCCGTCAAGTCCGCCCCGGCGGCCGACCGGCCGCCCGCTGGGGCGCTATCACCCGACGCCGTCGGGCAGAAACTCTTCCGCTCCGGGGGGCGCCGGGACCTCGTCGGGGGCGTTCTCCACCTGGGTGCGGGTGGCCGCGAGGTCGACGCCGAACACCAGCGGGACGGGAGCCTCGACGCCGAGCGCATCGACCGCATAGACGTCCTGGGGCTCGTCGCACCCTCCGGCCGCCACCAGCAGGGTGGTCGGGTCGAGCCACCCGAGCGCGGACGTCGGACCGGTCTCGTCTGGGAGGGCTGGGGACGAGCCTCGGCGAGAGATGATGAGCGCCTGTCGCGAGTCGCACGAACGGCCTTCATCGACCGCCTTCAGGTGTCCGGCCGGCGCCAGCCGGAGATCGTCCGCGTAGGTGCCGCTCTCCCCGTGCCAATCGGTGCCGAAGCCGGTCCGGTCGTCGAGGTCCATCCAGTGGAGCTCGGCGTACCCCTCTTCCTGCACGGCCGTCCACCACAGCTGTTTCCCGTTGGGCGTGAAGGCGATCGACGTGAACGTCGTCCCGTCCTTCGAGAACACCAGTCGCTGCGGGTCCTTCCCCTCGTTCGTGGACAGCCAGATCTCCTGCCCCTCTTCCCCCTCGACCACGAAGGCGAGGGCGAGCCCGCTCGGGTGGTACGCGACGTGGAGGTAGGTGCCGGGCGGCAGCGACGGGAGCCGCTCGACGTGCCCGTCGTCGACGAAGCGTTTCCGCGGGACGCCCGCGGCATCGGCGAACACGACCGCGAGCCCGAGCGGATGTCCCCAGTCGAACGCGGTGGCGCTCGCGGCGATCCCCGGGAGATCAGGCGCCTCACCGCCGAGCCCGCGGACCTGGAAGCCACCGAGGAGGACCCGGTCCCCCTGCGGCCCCCAGGCGAACGGCCCGGGATCCTCGACGGGGAACAGGCACGCGAGGTCGCCGTCGTCGGGATCCAGCGCCCAGGCCCGGCCGTCCGCCACGAACGCGACGGTCTCCGTGTCCCCGGCGCCGCCGAGGCAGCCGGATGGCAGCGCGCTCCCGTCGGCGAGGGTCGTGCCGGATGGGACGACGGAGGGCGACACCGACGCCGCCGGCTGCTCGGACGGCGATGATGGCTCCCGGGGCGGCGCCTGCGTGCAGGCCCCGGCCACCATCGCCGTCGTGAGCACGATCTTGATCCACCGCATGGATCGGAACGTACACCCGGGGAGATCCCCGAGCGAGGGACGACTCCCCTACAGGTTGCTGCGCAGCCCCCAGAGCTCCGGGAAGAACCGCTTGTCCAGCGTGGCGCGGAGGTACCCGACCCCGCTCGACCCACCCGTCCCTCGCTTCGCGCCGATCTCGCGCTCGACCATGAGCACGTGCAGCGAACGCCACCGGGCGACGTTCTCGTCGTGGTCGAGGAGCGCCTCCGACACCGCGAACAGCTCCGTCTGCTCGCGTGCCATCGCCAGGAGCGACGCCGTCCGACGATCCTCGTCGTCGTCCGGCATCGGGAGGCCGTTCGCCTCGAGGAGGGCGCAGAACCCATCCCAGACGGTGGGCTCCGACAGTCGCCGTTCCAGCCTCGTCCGCTCCTCCGGTGACGTCTCGAGGTCGTCGAGGAACCGTTCGTCCTTCAGGCCGCTCAGGAACTCGATCTCCCGGAACTGCGCTGACTGGAACCCGGAGGCCGGGGCCAGGTGATCGCGGAACTCGAGGAAGTCCTGCGGCGACATCGTCTCGAGGACCTCGATGTGCTCGATCAGCACGCGCTCGATCGCGTGGATGCGGGTCAGGTAGTGGCGGGCCCGCTCGGTGTCGCCCTCGAACAGCCGGTCCCGGACCGATCCCAGCTCGAACAGCAGCTGCCGGAACCAGAGCTCGTACGCCTGATGGACCACGATGAACAGCAGCTCGTCGTGCTCCGGCGGATCGGAGAGCAGGTGCTGGAGCGACAGGAGGTCCGGCAGCTTGAGGTAGCCGCCGTAGGTGAGGAGGTCCTCGCCGGCCTCGCTGGTGCGGCCGAATCGCCGCTGCTTCCCGCCGGTCATCCGGACCGATCCCGCTGCGGCCATGCGCCGACCGCAACGCGGAACGGCGTGACGTCGATCTCCCGCCACACCCCCTGGGCCACGTACGGGTCGTGGGCGAGCCACCCATCGACGTCCGAGCGGTCCGGGAAGTCCACGAGCACCATGGAGCCGATCATGTCGCCCGACTCCGAGAGGATCGCCCCGCCGACCAGCACGTTGCCGGCATCGACCAGCGGACGGATCGACTCCAGGTGATCCGGGCGCGTCCGCTGACGGCGCTCCGGCGCGCCTTCGTCCGTGCCGTCCCGAGCGATGACGAGGAACTGCATCCTTCGGCCTCCCGTGGCGATGGCGCGTCCACCCTATCCGGCACGACGGGACCACCATCGCTGCCGAGCAACGGGGCCCGGTGGATCCTCGATCGTGAACGGGCCCTGCCCGACGTCGAAGCCGTCGCGGCGAGATGATGGCGGGTGATGGAGACGAAGCCGCTCGGCGCGGAGCTCCCCGAAGGGGTCCGGTTCATCGGGCCGGAGCCCGGATGGGAGCCGAGCTGGGCTGCCGGTGACGCGCCCGCGCAGGCGGACCTCGACGCCTGCGTGGCCTGCGGTCTCTGCCTCCCCCACTGCCCCACCTACCGGCTGACCGGTGAGGAGTCGGCGTCGCCGCGCGGCCGGATCGCGGCGATGCGGGCGGTCCAGGAGGGCCGCGCGGCGACGGACGACACCTTCGCCCGGTTCATGGACCTCTGTCTCGTCTGCCGGGCCTGTGAAGACGTCTGCCCATCGCACGTCCCCTTCGGCCGGATGATGGAGCGCGCTCGGACGCAGATCGAGCCGCTCCGCCCGCGGCGGGAACGGATCCTCCGCCGGCTCGGTCTCGACGTCGTGCTGACCTCCAGGACGCTCACGCGGCTCGCGGGCGCGCTCGCTCCGCTCGCGCGCCCCGTCCTGCCCCGGCGCACCCGGGCCCTGATCCCCCCCGGTGCGGGTGCGCTCTTCACGCGGCTCCCCGCGGTGACCGATCCCGCCGGTGAGGTCCGTGGCACCGTGGCGATGCTCTCCGGGTGCGTGCAGGACGTCTGGTTCCGCCGGGTCAACCGGGCGACGATCCGCGTCCTCGCGAGGAACGGCTGGCGCGTGGTCGTCCCTCGCGGCCAGGTCTGCTGCGGCGCGCTGGCGGCGCACAACGGTCACCTCCGAACCGCCCGCACGCTGGCGACGGAGAACGTCGCGGCGTTCGCCGGCGCCGAGCAGGTCATCGTCAACGCCGCAGGGTGCGGCGCCCACATGCAGGCCTACGGAGAGCTGGTCGAGGGGGCCGCGCTCCCCGTTCGTGACGTGATGGAGTTCCTGCATACCGAGGGCCTCGTCGGCGACGCGGGTTCGCTCCCCGAGCTCACCCGCGTCGCCTACCACGATCCGTGCCACGCGGTCCGTGCCCAGGGGATCCACGACCAGCCGCGCGAGCTGCTCCGCGCGATCGGCGACCTCGAGGTGGTCGACATCCCGGACGGCGACCGCTGCTGCGGCGCCGCCGGGATCTACAACGTCACCGAGCCGGAGATGTCGGGACGGCTGATGCGCGAGAAGGCCGAAGCCGTGGCCTCGACGGGTGCAGCCGTGGTCGCCTCCGGCAACCCCGGCTGCACCATGCAGCTCTCGGCGGGGCTCCGGGAGATCGGCGCCGGGATCGACGTCGTCCATCCGGTCGAGCTGCTCGACGCCGCCGGGAGCTGACTACCAGCGGGGTTCGGCTGCCGAGAGGGCGGCCTCACCGGTGCACTCGGTCCCGGCCCCGTAGCGTGGATCGGCGCCCACCTCCAGCCTGATGTAGAAGCATGCGCCCGGTCGAGCCTCGACGGCGGCGGCCCAGACCGTCTCCGACGCGGACACGCTCACCACGTCGTTCCCGAACGAGGGCAGGTCCGACGATCGGAACGACAGGGCCGGCAGGTCGTCGCTGAGACCTTCGACATCGGCTCCGTCGAACCCACCGGAGCGCTCGCTGATGATCTCCGCCGCGGCCTGGGCACGGCGCAGCGTGTCCTGCGCGTGCCCGATCGCGTCCGCGAGCGGCCGGTTCGCGAAGATCTCCACGACGAGGAGCACGGCGCCGAGGGCCAACGTTCCGGCGACGACCCAGAAGCCGCGGTTCGACGGCTGCGGCGGCTCGGGACCCAGCTCGTCGTCGTATCTCCGGATGATCTCGTCGTCCGTCGCCATCCCCGGAAGGGTACGGGACGCGCGATCCGATACGTTCGGACCATGCCCGAGGAGATCGCGCCGAACGTGCTGTCGTGGGCGAGCGAGCTCGACGAGCTCACGCGGGCGCAGGCGGAGACGACGGCCCGCTTGCCCGTCCTCGCCGGGCACCTCGCGCTCATGCCCGATGCGCACCTCGGCAAGGGCGCGACGATCGGATCGGTGATCCCGACCGAGAGCGCCGTGATCCCTTCGGCGGTCGGCGTCGACATCGGCTGTGGGATGGCGGCCCGTCGGTTGGACCTCACGCAGGACGACCTCCCCGACGGGCTCGACGCGTGGGTCTCGGCGATGGAGGACACGGTGCCGGCCGGGCTCGGCCGCTGGCACGGGGAGCCATCCGAGGCAGCGATCGGGTGGTTCGCGAAGCACCCTCCGCCGCCCACGTTGGAGCACCCGAAGCGCGCCGCGGCCCAGCTCGGCACGCTCGGCTCGGGCAACCACTTCATCGAGCTGGCGACCGACGAGGACAGCCGGCTCTGGATCCTGCTGCACTCCGGGTCGCGGGGCGGCGGCAACAAGCTGGCGACGATGCACACGAAGACCGCTCGGAAGCTCCACGAGGGCCTCGGGACGCGGCTCGAGGATCCGGAGCTCGCGTGGCTCCGAGAGGACACGCCCGAGTTCGACGCCTACATCCGGGACCTCCGTTGGTCGCAGGCGTACGCCCGTGAGAACCGCCGGCTGATGCTGGAGTCGACGCATCGTGCGCTCGAGACGGTCCTCGGGCGCGAGCTCGCGACCACCGACGAGGTGAATTGCCACCACAACTTCACCGAGCGCGAGCGACACGGCGGACGGGAGGTGTGGGTGACGCGGAAGGGCGCGATCCGCGCCCGCGTCGGCGACCGGGGGCTGATCCCTGGCGCGATGGGTCAGCGATCGTACGTGGTCCGAGGGTTGGGGAACCCGGCCGCCTACGAGTCGTGCGCGCACGGCGCCGGACGGCGGATGTCGCGACGCCAGGCCAGGAAGCAGCTCTCGGTCGACAGCTTCGCCGAGGCGATGGGCGCGGCGGCGTGGCAGCACGCCAGCGCGCGGGCGCTCCTCGACGAGCACCCGCAGGCCTACAAGCCGATCGACGTCGTCATGCGCGACCAGGCCGACCTGGTCGAGATCGAGCACGAGCTCCACGGCATCGCCAACTACAAGGGCGTCGAGCAGTGAGCCGTTCGCTCTTGCGGGGACGCGATCATGCCTGCGACCCGATCCGTCTCGTCTGGGCTGCGTGCCACGGCAGACCCATCTCCTCGAATCGCTCCGCGGCCTGCCGGATCAGGTCCCGATCCTCGCGGGCGTACCCCAGGGCGCGCAGGACGAACGGTTCGAGATAGGTCCCGGGTCTGTGCAGCGCCGGCGCCTCCTGATCGATCTCGTCGCGGCGCCCCAGGGCGACGAGGCCGTTCAACCGCGCGATCAGTCCCTCGAAATCGAGGAAGCCCTCGGGGCGCCACGCGCCGAGCCTCCGCTCGACCTCGTGGAGATCCCCTCGAGCGACCGCGAGCTCGACGCGCGGGCCATCGAACCGGTACCCCTCCATGCCGAGGTCGTCGGCGGCTCGCTCCAGCCGCCGAGCCTCCGGCTCGTCGCCCAGATGGAGGCTGGCGAGCGCGCACGAGAGGAGGGAGGAGACGTTCGAGGAGCACGGCGTGGCGATGTTGGCGGCGACGGCGGCCTCGACGCGTGGGGTGAGGCCGCGAACGGCATCCCAGCGTCCCAGCGCCTCCTCCAGCTCGATCCAGATCATCGCCGCGTGCATCCGGTGATGCGACGTGAGCCTGCTCGTCACCTCGTCGTGCGCCTCCGAGATGCGGCGGGCCTCGTCGAACCGGCCCGTCACGAGACACACCGGATGGCCGAACACGTAGATCAGGGCGATGTGATCGGGGTCGGAAAGCGTCGGGACGAGGTCGAACCGTCGACGGGCCCAGTCGTAGGCCGAGTCGTAGTCGCCTCGGGCCGAAGCCTCCGCCACACGAGCCCCCCATGCCCACGACCGGAGCTCTACGTCGCCGAGGCGATCGGTCAGAGCCGTGGCCTCGCTCGCCGCATCGGGGAAGCCCTCCGGGTCGAGGTACCCGCTCGCGATCAGCGCGCGGGCCCGCGACGGCGACTCCGGCTCGGCGGGGCCGAGCGCACGATCGATCCATCCGGCGATCAGGGTCCGCTCGGGCCGTCGCTTCCACATCGCGGCCCGCGTCGCCGTGTGGAACGCCAGGAGGCTGTAGGTGTCCGCCACGGTCGCCGGGTCGACGGTGCCCTCGAGCGAGTTCAGCATCGCGGTCCAGAAGGCTTCTCCGTCGAACTTGTAGACGTTCGCCCGGCCGATCTCCCGCCACAGCGAAGCGCGCTCGGCGCCGTCCGGCTCCAGATCGAGCGCCCGGTGGAGCAACGCGAGACCGTCGTCGATCTCGAATCGCCCGATCGCGAGCTCGGCGGCGCGACGGAGCCATTCCAGCGCGCGGCCTCTCAGGGCGATGAGCTCGACCTCCTCGCCGGCCCAGGCGAGGTCCGCGTCGTCGGGATGCACCGCCTCCGCGTAGTGGTGCGCCAGGATGGCGGCGTCCTCGTCCCGCCCCTGCGCCATGCGTTCCAGCCAGCGGGCGAAGGCGGCGTGCAGTCTCGCCCGCCTGGCCTTCGGGAGGCTCGCGTACGCGACCTCCCGCGTGAGGGCGTGCTTGATCGCGTACTCGCGATCTCCCGCGAGCGAGGACCCGGGTCGGCGACGGATGAAGTCCCGCTCCTCGAGGATGCGGAGGTCCGGCTCGGCTTCGGGCACGAGCTCGTAGACCGGTCGAGACCAGAAGACCCGGCCGATCACGGAGGCCGCCTGGAGCGCCTGCTTCTCGGCGGGAGCGAGGAGGTCGACGCGCGCCGCGACGACCGCCTGCACCGTGTCCGGAACCGCGAAGTCCGACGGGAGGGGGGCGAGCCGCCACGAGCCGTTCTGTCGTTCCAGCAACCGACGGTCGATCAGCGTGCCCAGCAGCTCCTCCACGAAGAACGGGTTGCCCTCGGCCCGCTTCACGACGACCTCCCGCAAGCCGGCCGGCAGCGTGCCGCCCAGCAGCTCGTCGAGCATCCTGACCGCGTCCTCAGCGGACAGGGCGTCGAGCTCCAGCATCGTGGCCTTCACCCGCGTCCCCCAACCGGGCCGCCCCACGAGCAGCTCCGGCCGGGCGGTGGCGATGAGGAGCAGGGGTGCCGCCGTGTCGCGGACGAGACGTTCGAGGAGGTCGAGCAGCTGTTCCTCGCCCCAGTGGACGTCTTCGATCAGGATCACGACGGGCCGGTCGGCCGCGATCTCCTCGAGGAACTCGACCCAGGCGTCCTGGAACCGATCGCGCGCGGCGAGGGGGTGCAGGCCGTGGCCGACATCGAGCCCGAGGGTCAGCCCCAGGATCTCTCGCGACCCGAGCCGGTCGAGCACCACCGCCGGCGGGTCGCTCTCGAAGATCCCGAGGTGCTCCTTCAGCACCTCGGCGAGCGGCCAGTACGTGATGCCCCGGCCGTACGAGAGGCACCGCCCCGTCCTCCGCACGCTTCCGGGGGAGCGCTCGCCCAGGCGCTCCCAGAACTCCCGCAGGAGCCTCGTCTTGCCGACGCCCGCGTCGCCCAGGATCGTCACGAGCTGCGGTTCCCCCGTGCGCTCTACCTGCTCGTGGATCCTCTCCAGCGTGTCCATCTCTTCGTCGCGTCCGACGAACGCCCGGCGGAGCCCCCCGACGCCGCGAGGGCGCATGAGGGAAAGCGCTCGGAGGA
Organism: Actinomycetota bacterium; assembly: GCA_044865955.1. Classification (GTDB taxonomy): domain Bacteria; phylum Actinomycetota; class UBA4738; order UBA4738; family HRBIN12; genus JAJNBA01. Next base: position 30,463 of record JBIOTM010000111.1, read on the forward strand.
GGGATCGGCACTCGACGCCGTCCGGCTTCCCCTTGGCCTGGATCGTTCGACGGTCGGCGAACTCGAAGGCGCCCCGCGCCGTCGCGACCGTCCGCTCGCCGACCAGGATCTCCCCGGGCTCGGCGCCTTGCTCCAGCCGGGCGGCCACGTTCACGGGATCGCCCGTCACGAAGGAGCTGCCTTCGCGGGGGGCCCCAACGACGACCTCGCCGGTGTTCACCCCGGTCCGGAGCGCGAGCCTCCCGCCGAAGAGCTCGTGCAAGCGGCGGCGCATCGCGAGGGCGGCGTGCAGCGCCCGCTCCGCGTGATCTTCCAGCGATGCCGGGGCGCCGAAGACCGCCATCACGGCGTCGCCGGCGAACTTCTCCAGGGTCCCTCCGGCGGTCTCGATCTCCGCCGCCATCGCGTCATAGAAGCGCTCCAGCATCGCTCTCGTCCGTTCGGGATCGAGCGCGCCACCGAGCTCGGTGGAACCGACCAGGTCGGCGAAGACGACCGTCGCGAGCTTCCGCTCGCGCTGGTCGGGCTCGCCGGTGACCGGCGCCCCGCAGACCGGGCAGAAGCTGGCCCCGCCGGGGAGCTCGGCACCACACGAGGAGCACGTGTCCATCCCCGCCGATCGTGAACCCTCCGTCCGGCGAGTTCCACCCCGGATCGTTCCCCGAGGCGGCCCGATCCGTGAGCCTAGCCGCCGAGCGTGCGGGAGAGCTCGGAGAGGCTCTCGAGGTTGTGGCCGGACAGGAACACGTCCACGGACGGCAGCGCCGCGGCCATGCCGCGGGCCAGCGGCTCGTACCGCGGCGACCCCTTGAGCGGGTTCACCCACACCACCTTGTGGGCCAGCCGCCCCAGCCGTGCCATCTGCGCCCGCAACAGCTCCGGATCGCCCCGCTCCAGCCCGTCCGAGCAGAGCACCACCACCGCGCCGCGGAGCGCGCCTCGCTGGCTCCAGCCATCCAGCAGCGCCTTCAACGACTCGCCGATCCGGGTCCCGCCCTCCCAGTCGGCAACCGTCCGGCCGATCTCGTGCATCGCTCGATCCGGGTCCTTCGTCCTGAGGGTCCGCGTCACCCGCGTGAGCCGCGTCCCGAAGCAGAAGACCTCGACCCGGCGCCCGGCCGCCATGGCGGCGTAGCCGAACTGCACCAGCGCTCGGGCGTAGGGAGACATCGAGCCGCTCACGTCCAGGATCAGCACGAGGGGCCGGCCGCGGACCCGCCGGTCGCGCCATGCCCGCTCGAACGGTTCCCCCCGTGTGCGCAGCGACCGGCGGAGCGTGCGGCGGAGGTCGAACCGGGCGCCCTTCGCCGAGGGCCGCGTCCGGCGCATCCGCTCCTCGGGGAGCGACACCGCCAGCTCCCGGATCAGCCGGCCGACCTCCTCCCGCTCTTCGTCGGATAGGTCGGCGAACGATTTCGACCGCAGCACCTCGACCGCGCTCGCCACGATCCGGATCGCGGCATCCGCTCCAGGCTCCGACTCATCGGCCTCCTCGCCCAGCGCCTGCCGCTCGGCCGCCGTCGCGGGTCGCGCCTCGAGCCCCTCGACGTCTTCGCGCGAACCGATGCCGCCGCGTGCGAGCGACGGGAGGTCCAGCTCGATCTCCAGGTCCTCCGTGGTGCGCAGCGACCGATACCAGTCCTCGAACGCCGCGTCATATGCGGCCAGATCCTCCATGCGCGCCACCATCGAGATGCGCCCGGCCCAGTAGAGGGATGCCCGGTCGGTGAGCCCGAGCGCCGCGACCGCCCTGACGAACGTGAGGATGCGCCCCGTGCCCACCGGGAGCCCCCGGGCCCGGAGCCCGCGCCCGAACGCAACGAACGGCCCGAGGGGCTCGGCGGACCGCCGATCAGCCATCGCGATCGCCGACGACGTCGGCGAGCAGCGGCGTCACCAGCTCCTGGTCCTCGTGATCCTTCACAACCGCGCCCAGCGTGTCGTGGGCCAGGGCCGGATCCAGGCGCGAGGCCCCCAGGAAGGCCAGCGCGTTGGCCCAATCGATGGTCTCCGCCACGCCGGGGAGCTTCGCGAGGTCCAGCGACCGGAGGCGGGCGACCGCCTGGGCCACGTCGCGGGCGAGCGCCTCGCCGACGTGCGGCGCGCGAGCCCGCACGATCTCGACCTCGCGGTCGAGACCCGGGTGGTCGATCCAGTGGTACAGGCAGCGGCGCTTCAACGCGTCGTGCAGCTCCCGGGTCCGGTTCGACGTGACGACGACCGCCGGCGGAGACTCCGCCGCCACCCGCCCGACCTCGGGGATCGTCACGGCGAACTCGGACAGGATCTCCAG